>SXOA01000032.1 GCA_005778405.1 Planctomycetaceae bacterium | reverse complement strand
CTTCGCGCACGTCGGCGGGTTCCTGTTCGGCCTGGTCGTGGCGTGGCTCTATGCGAGCAGCGGCCGATTCGCGGCCAACGCCCGGTCGCCGGTCGGAGCCCCCATCTGAGATGGCGGCGGCCGCGAAGCGGGCAGCGATTCCTGGAAGGCCTACATGCGGCGGCAGACGTGCACCATCAATTACGGAACCGATCTTCCGCTGGCGCAAGGAGTGAAGTTTGAGGTGGGTTCGTAGCCTGCACACTCCGTGTGCAGGCATGTCCGCTCACGGAGTGAGCGGACTACTTAGGCAGGCTGGAAGCCTCTCGCACGGATGATTAGAGTCATGTCATGAGATACAAACACCAAATCCTGCCGTCATTTTTCCTGCTTTCCTGCGCTGCGCTCGCCTCGGCTCAAGGAACCAAGTCCGATTACGAACGGGCCGACCAGCTAGGCGGCTTGGTGCAGGGCAAAGTCTTCAAGGCCCGAGTCACGCCGCATTGGCTGGAAGGGAACAGTCGCTTCTGGTATCGGAACGATCTGGCGGACGGCAAGCGGGAGTTCCTTCGGGTCGATGCCGAGAAGGGGACGCGCGAGGAGGCTTTCGATCATGCAAAGTTGGCGGCAGCGCTAAAGGAGAAGCTCGGCAAGGAGATTGCCGCCGACAAATTGCCGCTGGAGGGGATTCAGTTCGAAGGGGACGGAGCCATTCGGTTCAACGTGGAGGGCAAAGGTTGGAAGTTCGACCCGGCTGCCCTATCGCTGGCGGAGGCAGATGCGATTCGGCTGCCGGAAGTTCGCCGCCCCGGCGAAGGCAGAGGCCCGCGCGGAATCGGCGGACCGCGGGGGCGAAGGCCGGGATTTGCGCAGCGGCGGGATGAAGCGCCCGACGGCAAGAAATCCGTGTTCATCCGGGAGAACAATGTCTTCCTCAAGATCAAGGATGGCGGCGAAGAAGTGCAACTCACCACCGACGGGAAGCTGGAGGACGCGTACGAAGGGGGCGTTTTCTGGGCTCCTGATTCCAGTCGCTTCGTGGCTCTGAAAACGCAACCGGCCGAGGAACACAAGGTCTATCTTATCGAGTCGTCCCCCCGCGGCCAGACGCAGCCCAAGCTGCACACCACGAACTATCAGAAGCCGGGGGACCGGATCGCCGTCAGCAAGCCGCATCTGTTCGATGTGGATGCCCGCAAAGAGCTGTCCGTTTCCGACGCCCTGTTTCCGAACCCTTGGAGCGTGGACGATTTCCGCTGGGCCGCGGACAGCAAGCGGTTCACGTTTCTGTACAACCAGCGGGGGCACCAGGCGCTGCGCATCTTGGCGGTCAGTTCCGAAACGGGCGAAGTCAGCGCCGTGGTGAATGAGGAGAGCCAGACGTTTGTGGACTATGCCCACAAGCAGTTCGCGCATTACGCCGATGCCGCCGGAGAGCTGATCTGGATGAGCGAGCGGGATGGCTGGAACCATCTCTACCTGCTGGATGTTCACAGCGGCGACGTGAAGAACCAGATCACGAAGGGGGCGTGGATCGTTCGCGGAGTGGATCGCGTGGATGACGAAAAGCGGCAGATCTGGTTTCGGGCCGGCGGCATCTACCCCGAGCAGGATCCGTATTACATCCACCACTGCCGCGTGAATTTCGACGGCTCGAGCCTGGTGATGCTGACCTCCGGCAACGGCAATCACGAAATCGAATACTCGCCGGACGGCAAGTACCTGCTCGACAGCTATTCCCGCGTCGATCAGCCGCCGATCAGCGAGCTGCGGAAGGTCGAGGATGGGTCGCTCATCTGCAAACTGGAAGAAGCCGATTATGGCAAGCTTCTGGAGACTGACTGGAAAGTCCCGGAGCGGTTCGTTGCCGAGGGGCGTGATGGCACGACCGACATTTACGGCGTGATCTATCGGCCGACGAATTTTGATCCGGCGAAAAAGTACCCGGTGATTGAAGCGATTTATGCCGGGCCGCAGGGTTCGTTTGTGCCCAAGCGATTTGCTTCGTTTCATCAGGCGCAGGCGATGGCGGAGCTGGGTTTCGTCGTGGTGCAAATCGACGGCATGGGAACCAGCAACCGCTCGAAAGCCTTTCACGACGTCTGTTTTAAGAACCTGGGCGATTCTGGCTTTCCCGACCGCATCCTGTGGATGAAAGCCGCGGCGGCGAAGTATCCCCAGCTTGATATCACGCGAGTCGGCGTTTATGGCGGCTCGGCGGGAGGGCAGAGCGCCACGCGGGCGGTGCTGGCCCACGGTGATTTCTACAAAGCCGCTGTCAGCGACTGCGGCTGTCACGACAACCGGATGGACAAGATTTGGTGGAACGAGCTGTGGATGGGTTATCCCATCGGCCCACACTACGCCGAGCAATCGAACGTCACGCAGGCCCACAAGCTGACCGGCAAGCTGATGCTCATCGTTGGCGAGCTCGACCGCAACGTCGACCCGGCCAGCACCATGCAAGTCGCCGACGCCCTCATCCGGGCCAACAAGGATTTTGATCTGATCATCATTCCCGGCGGCGGCCACGGCGCGGGGGGCGGAACCTATGGCCTGCGGCGGACGCGGGACTTTTTTGTAAGGAGCTTGCTGGGAGTGGAGCCGAGGTCGTAGCCACACGCGGCCCGCGTGTCGGCTTGAGTGTACAACGGTCGGCGTCACAGCAGAGGCGGACACGCGAGCCGCGTGTTGCCACGTCAGCGCGGCACGAACTGCTTCCCCCCGCAGGCATACGTCGCGCAACCGCCGAAATATTGCCAGCAGTCGCGGTGGTGGGGAGTGCGGCAACTGCGGCAAGTGACGAGGTCGCGGGAAAGAGACTCTCCACAGACGATGCAGTGGGGAGCGGTTTCGCCAGACGCATTTGCGGAGGGGACCGGCGCAGCGTCCAGGAACTCAATGCCGGCGGATGGGACGGCAGTTGCCGCGTCATAGAATTGCTGAAACAAGCGGATGAATTGCTCGATGGTCGCGCCGTCCGTCAGATAGCTAGCCTTCGCCACCGTCAGCATGCCGCCGGCGATTTGCAAATACAGTCCCGGCGCGGAAAAGGCCGAGCCGCTATCCAGCCTGAGCAGGTCAAGCACGCGGGCCTGTGCATCGGGGGTCAGAAAGGCCTTGATCGCCGCTTCGTCATTGCCGGTGATAATGAACTGGCGATCAAAGTGGGGCGAGCCGATCTCGATATCCTGCATGCCGATCAGTTTCCGCAGCGGAGACATCGGCCCTTCGAGGAAAATCTCGCAGCGGAGGCGGCCGTTGGGCCAGGGGATCATGAGGTATGTTCTGGGGCTCTCGTTCTCCCCGCCAGCCGTGTATTTGAGCGTGACCGTCCGCCCCAGATGGGGAACGAGCAGCACTGGAAAACTGAACAGATCGGAGGGTTGCAGCTTTCCCCCCAGCCTCCGCGCCAACTGCTCGAGTCCCTTGTCCCGTTTTTCAGCGGATTGCGCGCTGAAACCGAGCCCAATGGCCGCGAGAATGACAATCGCCAGGACGAGGAAAAAGACTACCAAGCCTCCGATTTGTTCCGCGAGAAGCATGACGAGCCGGCCCTTCCTGTATGGATGATGGCTCACCGCGGCTTTACCGGCTTGGCAAACGGCGAATCCGCATTTTCGTCCGGCAGCGGTCCCGCCCGCCGGGGCAACAGGTACTGCGTCTCGCGGCAGCCGTAGGTGCTGCAGGCCCCGTTGTATTCCCAGCATTCGCGGTGGTGGGGAGTTTTGCAGCGGCGGCAGTAGACAATTTCGCTTTCCATCACATCCCCGCAGACGCGGCACTGGGCATTCTCAACCGCCTGGATTGACCCTTCCTCCTTGAACTCGATACCGATCGTCCGCGTGAGCTGGGCCTGGTCGAAGAGGGAGAGGCCGAACTCGACGAACTGCTCGATGTCGGTCGGCCGCGTGGAGGACCACTTTTTGCGGAGGAGCATCCAGCCGGGGCGGATGCTGAGGGCTACTTCGCCGTGCTCCGGCCCCTCCCACAATTGCTCCAGTTGCCAGCGGACGCCAGGCGAGAGGAAGGTGCGGGCTTCGTCGCCATCGTCCGCCCGCAGGTGCCACCGATGACGCAGGTCATCCCAGGCGAACTCCACGGGGAACAGGCCGGGCGTTTCGCTGATGAGCTGCCACGACGGCGGCTTGGGAAGGACTTCGCAGCGGAAGCGGGCGTCGGGGAACTGAATGACCAGCTCCAGGCACCGCGGCCCGCGGCTGCCGTCGATGGTGTAAGTGGTGAGCCGGGCAAACGTGCTGCCGTAGTTGAGCCGGAGCTGAGGATAGCTCCACCAGCCGCCGAACTTGAGGTCGCCGCCGAACCGGCGGGCCGCTCCCGTGAAGGCCTGGTTCCAGCGATCGGTCCGCGACTGGGCCCGCGCCGCCAGGATCACCAGAATGGCGATGCCAGCGGCAAAGATCACGAAGGCAATGCCAAGACATTCCATGCTGCAATTGTCTGAGGTGGAGAGGAGAGAGGCAAGTGAGTGGTGAGTAGTGAGTAGTAGACCAACCACTCACCACTCACTCCCCCCTACTCCGGCCCGATATACAGCACGTCTCCCGGCCGCTGACGGACTGGGCCGCGCGACGGAATGCTTGGCACCGGCGTGTTTTCGTCGATGAAGATGACTTCGCTGGGGGTGCCGGGGGCGGGAATCTGCACGCTTTGGCCGCGGCGCTGGTAACGGACGATGTTGGTGTTGCTGCTGCCGGCCCGGTCACGCAACGGGCGGCGGTCGAGGGGGAGTTCGAACTGGTTTTCCTTCTCGAACCAATTCTTGGCGGAGAAGTTGGCGGACTTCTCCATGTTCATATACGCGCCGCGAGCCACATCCCAAAGCCGCTCGCAAACGACGTCGAGCCCCAGATCTTCGCTCCAAGGAAGCCCCACTTCCGCCAGATTGAGAAAGCCGCTGAAGGAAATGTTGGGGTGCAGGATGGGGGTCAGCCAGCGGATGTCGGGCGGACGATCCGGATAGCCGTAGGGCATCCGCAGATCGACCTGGTGCAGTTCCACGATCCCGATGTCAGAGCCCGCGGCACTGCGGGCCAGTCCCTTGCCGCGGAACGTGATGGTATAGCGATCCGCCGGCTCAGCGGCTTCGAACTGCAGAATCGTGCTTTGGGCGCACAGCGCTTCCAGCTCCGCCAGGTCGGTCCGTAACCGGTTTTCGCGTAGGTCAGGTTCCATAACTCAGTAGCCCGCACACTCCGTGTGCGGGCATTCTAGTGCGCTGCGCATTGCCAATTGGTCCGCTCACGGAGTGTGCGGACTACTTTATTCTAATTCGCCTCGGAGGGCCCACTCTTGGATTTTTCCTCGGCAGCGGGGGGTGGCGGCCCAGCTTCTTCAGGTGGAAAGTCGTCCGCTGGCTTTTTCAGCAGGAAAAAGGCGGTGCTGCCCAAAACCACGGCGGCCGCGGTCCCCCCGACGACCCACCAAATAGTGTAGTCCTGTGTTTCCGGTTCCCCCTCTTTAGCTTTTTCGGACTCTTTCTTGGCCGCCTTGAGAAGGCCGTCCTTGGTATCAAGCTCTTTGAGCAAACCGGCGTATTGCTCGTCCTTTTTCTTCAGTGTTTTGGCCAGATAGTCGGCATTCTCGGCGGCTAAGTCACGCTCTTTTTTAAGCTCGTTCTCCATGGCGATATGGCGGGCCTGCTGGCCGCGGAAGAGTTCCAAATCTTGGGCGTCCTTTTCGAGCTTCTCCGCATATCCCGCCGGGGCTCCCTTAAGCTCGGTCATCATCTGGCTGTAGACCTGCAGCTTCGTCCGCTCCTGCGTGGCGTGTTCCTCGTTGTCGATCCACTTGTCCATTCGCTTGACGAGCTTGGCCAGGTTCTCGTCCTTGGCCTCCGGCGGCGCGGCTGGGATCAGTAGCTTCCACGCCAGGAGCGCGAGCAGGGCGAATTGCAGGCTGAGCATTCCCAGCACCGCCATCCCTTGCCACTGCGGCTGGTTGTCCCGCGGCTGCTGGACGTTGATGACAGGGGCTCCATAACCGGATGGAGAGTATTGTGCGGGCATATCAGGCACCTTCCCTTCGAGTTGAGCTACGTAGTTTTCGAGCTCCGCCTGGCGGAAGCGGCTGGCAATCAAATGAAACCCGCCGGTTCGGCGGCACCGTTGGCGGGGATCGCCGGTCCACTGGAACATTCCCCGGTCGCCACGACAGGGGTCGATCACATACGCGACATCCAGCTTCTTGTTGAAGAAGTTGTCGCAAATGAACATGTCCATCCCGGACAAAAACACGCCCCAGTCCGGATGTGTGTGATACCAGCCGACCATTTGCAAGTCGTCGGGGAACTCGTCCCGCTGGCGGCTGATGGCAGACCAGGTGTCGTGCGTGAACTTGAAGCTCCCCTTGGTGCTCTCGTAGTGAGCCGCCCGCAAGCTGTCCGTGATCAGCACAAACGGCTTGCCATCGTCGTCGGTACACTGCGCGCCGAGGAGCACGCCCCCCAGTTCCACGGTCTTGTCGCTCTGGGCATGCATCTCCATGTCGTGAGCGACGTCGAGATCGAGAAAGATCGGCAGTTCCCCATCCGCCAGCGTTCCGAGAGCTGCGACGGCGAAATGCTTATTGCGATCCGGCCGCAGAATTTTCTGCGGGGACGCCTCTTCAACTTCGCCGAACTGGATATCGTCGTTCATAAGGTAGGCCGTCTCTCCGAGACGTGCCAGGAGTGATCATTGCAGCTTGTCAAAGTGTTTTTGCGAAAGAAGTGTGCGGTTGTGCGGTGTCTGCTCCTGACCGTCTCGGAGAGACGGCCTACTTTCTATCCCCGCCCAGCAGGAAGCATTCTTCCCGCTCTCCATCCGTGACTCGCACGATATCATACGCCGGAACGCCGAGCGATTTCAGGCTCTGGATTGCCAGCGGACCGGACTGTCCCACTTCGTGCTCCAGGCGTGGCTTGGCCAGGCCAGAGCATTTTTCGCAGCGGGCCTCTTTCATGCCGACCCCTTGCTGAGCCCGCATGATCGGGCGGGAATGGTCGCACTCAGTGCAATGGACGGAGACGACAAGGTCGCGGTCGAGATGGAGCGAGAGTTCGCCGTCGAGGTGCTTCTTCGCCTGAGCGAAAAGTTCTGCCGCCGTCGCTTCGTGCGATAGCGAAAGCTCTACAACTTCCGGATAAGTATCGTGGCTGAGGCAGTCTGCCTTGTGTTGAAATTTGGTGTTGTAAAACGTGTTAGCGACGCCGTTGAAGATCAGGGCTTCGCCAGAGTTCACTTGCATCCCGTGGATCAGCTTGAGGGCCTCCTGCGTTTGCAGGCCGCCGATCATCGAGGCAATCGTGGGAGCCGTGGGGACTTTGCCGGCCAGCAGGTCCTCCCGCTTGAGCAGTGGGCAACTGTAGCGGAGGTTGATCAGCCGGTAGTCGTTCTCGGTCATCGCGCATTCGTAACAGGCCCCATCCGGCGGCTGAAAGACTTTGAGGACACCGCTGATTTCCTGAATGCCGCCGTCCACCCACGGCCGGCCCACCTTCCAACAGCAGCGGTTGACCCAGAGCCGGGCCTCGCGATTGTCGAGGCAACCGATGACGACGTCCACATCGCGGAACAAACCCAGGCCAATATCCGTGATGACGTTGCCGTGGATGGGCGTGACGTTGGTATCGGGGTTGATGTCCCGCAGGGCCTCCGCTGCGGCGAGGGCTTTGCTCTTTCCCCGGTCGCGGGCCCGGAACAGGACGGAGCGAGTCAGGTTCGAGTCTTCGATGTGGTCGAGGTCGATCACGTAGACCTGGCCGACGCCGAGCAGGGCCAGATTCTTGAGTACTTCGTTGCCAAGCGCTCCCGCTCCGACGACGAAAACTTTCGCCTTCTTGAGCTTTTCCTGATCCCACCACGAGATGAGCCGCAGCCGCGAGTAGCGGTCGCTGTCGTCAATGACCATTGGCTCCGGCGCGCGAACTTCGTCAGGCATGAGGGAGAGGCTCCTCCGCGCAGACAAAGCCGCAGTCCTTCACCTCTCCTTCGCGCCACTGGAAGAAGCCGAGTTCCTGCCGCTGCGGGTCCACGACCAGGGCTACCTGATGCGGCTGGGGAAAGAAGTGGCGGTGGATGAACATGTCGTACCCTGATAGGAAGATACCAAAGCCGGGGTGGGTGTGCTGCCAGCCAAGGACCAATTCGCCAGGATGCCGCTGCTCGACCTGGCGCGTGAGATCGGCCCAAGTTTCGTGCGTAAAGGTCAGAGACGCGCCGCCGGAAACGGCTTGGATTGCGGGATGAAAGTGGCGAACGACGACGAAGGTGTGATCCTCGCCATAGGTGCCACCGAGCAGAAAGCCACCGACTTCGCGAGTGCGGCCGGTCTCGGAATACTCGATGATCTGCTCCAGCACCGACTCGTGAATAACCACGATCGGGGCTCCCTTGTAAATGCTGCCGATGGCCCGGGCGACTTTGAAGTCAGCCAGTGAGAACCCGTCCGTAGCGGCAGGGAGAGGCATTTGAAAATCGGAGCGGAAGAGATTTGAACAGAAGGGAACGAAGGAAACGAAGAAAGGCAAAAGGATGAATTGAAGCAGGCGAACCCGTTGAACTCTTCCTCTTCTTTCTTCCTTCGTTCTCTTCGTTTCCTTCTGTTCAAAATGCTGCTTGGGTTAATTGATAAACACAATCCCGCCATCATCCACCACGGTCGCCTCGACGACTTCCGCGACAATGCTGGCTCGCGGCGTATCGATAAAGGTCACGCCGGCATCTTCCGGGGAAGAAATCGTGATGGTTGGCGCTGCCGGACGCGGTGCGGCGCGGTCCACACGAGTTGCGGATACCGTCGGCTGCAGGGAATAAGGGGCGGAGGACTCCGTGGTGCGAGCCTGTACCGGCTTGCCAAACACGGGGTTCGCGGACGGTCGCGGTGCGTAACCCGCCAGGCGGTCCCGCAAAGGCCGAGTGTCGAGCGGCATGCGAAACTCTTCCTGGTTCTTGATCCAGCCGGCCGCTTCGCGGTTGTACGGACTCTTTTCGTCGTAATTCTCGAAGCGGATCATGTCCCAAAGCATGGTGCACAGCTCATCGAGCGTCAGGCTCGGCACCCAGTAAGTTCCATAGCCGCCAAGGCAAACCACGCCGCTGGCCGAGATGTTCGGATGGAAGATGGGGGTCTTCCAGGAAATCTCCGGCATCATTCGCGGGTACGAAGCGCCCAGCTTGACGTGCACCTCATGCCGGTCATGAATCTGAACGTTCGCATTCGGCTGCGGCTTCCAGAGGCCCCGACTGGAGAAGCGGACCTGGTAAAAGTCGGGCGGATTGCCGCTGGCGGAGAACTGAAAGATCGTGCTCTCCGACTGCAGCTTCTCGAGCGCCGCGCGGTCGCTACGGAGGCGGCGGAGGCGGGGTGATTCACGCATGGATTGATCCTACCCCGCCACGATTTCCGGATACACAATCAAGTGGTGCCCGTCCTGCACGGCAGCATCGGGCAGGGTCTGATCCTCTCGCAGCCGCTTGCCACCTTCTTTGTGATCCAGGCTGTAGCTCATCGGCTGGCCGTCGGGGCCCATCACCGGCAAGCTCATCTTGGTGATAATGTTCGGGAGAATCCGCTTCACGTTCACGGTATCCGCAATCACGGCCTCCACACTCTTGAAGCCGGTCTGGTCGAGAAACGTAACCCGGGTTCCCTTGCGTTCTTCAGACATTGGTAACTCCTCACCCTGACGGGAAGCGAATGGCTATCGCTCCTATCCGTCAAATCCGTTGCACCGTAACAATTCAGCACCACATCACTTAGTGGGTATTCGCCGGGCAAGGTTCGATCTTACCCCGACGAATTGCGAATTCCAAGCAGGCGATGGCGGGCGTAAAGCGTTTCCGGGTTGATAGTTGGGGCGATTCGGCATCCCCTTGCCGCTGTCCGGCGAGTTCCCGGTTGTTAACGGCCAGAGGATTGTACGCAGGAGATACGAGGTGAGTTTCAGTCGCCGTTTTAGAAATCTGCCGTCCAGCCACAAATCACTTGGCGACTGGATGACCGCAAAGGATAATTACGGCAGATAAGAACTGCATCTTCCACGGGAGCTTTATGAACGACCGCAATCGTGCCCTGAAAATCCTCAAGGAGGCCAAGGAGACCCTCTCGAACCGGCTGACGGAAAAAGTGCTGGAGCAGGAAGAAGATATCCTGGCGGACGCCCGCGGCGATTCGTACATGAATGAGATCGAGTCCCTCTACGAACAGGTCGGACTCAAGCTTTCGCATGTCAATTCGATGCTCTCGAATTTGCCCGTCGATGCCCCGCCCACCCAGGTGGAGTCCGCGTCGGCTCAGCATTCCCAGGACGATGCGTTCACCGTGGCGACCGATCCTTCCCCCAGTGCCGACGCCATCGTTTCCGATACCACGCTAGCTCTCGCCGGCCCGGTCTTCCTCCATACGCCGGCCCTTCCCGCTCCCAAGGTGGCCGGGGCGAAACTGCCCGCTCCCAGTCCGCCGGCTGCCGTGCCGGTGTCGTTCCAGCTCTTCGCCGTGCAAATTCAGGCGGGCGATCGCAAAGGGGCGGGAAAAACTCTCGGCGCACTGTTTGATTTGAAACCCCGCCGGGCCCTGGCGTGTGCCACACTGTTCGACGATCGCTTGCGGAGCGACAAAGAATTCCTCCGCAAAGCCAGCCAACTCCGCAGCGAACTCCACGCCGGCAGCTATCACGCCGCTCTGGTCCTGCTCGTCGAGTGTTTCGGCCTCACCAGCGATGAGGCCGCTGGAGTTCTGGCCTCGCTCCGGCGAAGGCTGGGATCTTAGCCCCTCGTTCTGACTCCGGGGAATACGGAGCGTGGACTTTCCTATTCTTAATCTTACTCTTAATCTTACTCTTAATCCTCTTCTCCGCTTCAGTCCGAGTCGCACTCGGGAGGATTAAGAGTAGGATTAAGATTAAGCGTAAGAAGGGGATGAGGAGGCGGCACAGGGACAGCAAATGGGGTATAGCGACCGCGACTATTACCGCGAAGACACCACCCGCGACACGATGGGAATTCCGGGCCAGTCCATGGTCGTGCGGCTTTTGGTGATTAACCTGGTCCTCTTTCTGGCGGACTGGATTACCTCGAGTGCTGGCGACCATTGGCTGTTCGGCCGCCTCGCTCTTCAAGGCGACACCGTTGCCAATCCTCTCCAGTGGTATCGATTCCTCACCGCCGGTTTTATGCACAGCCATCAAGGGCTGTGGCACATCATGGGGAATCTGTTCGCCCTGTACATCTTCGGAAAGCCGCTGGAAGAACGCCTCGGCGGTAAGGAAATGCTGCGGCTTTACTTATTGGCGATTGTGCTGGGAAATGTGGTGTGGGGACTGCGGCAATATTTCCTGGCCGGCCAGTTTGCCTCCGGCGGTGCAACCCTGTGGGCGACCATCTTTGGCCCCGCCGCGGGCATCACCACGCTGGCCCTGCTGTATTGCCTGTATTTTCCGCGGTCCACGATCAACATGATGTTCATCATTCCCACCCCTTCCTGGATCGTGGCCATTGTTTGCGTCGCCGTGGACTTTGCCGGAGTAATGTCGCAGCATCCCAAGGATAAATCTCTGGCTTTCGCCGCACTGGACCACTACGCCGTCGGCTCTCTCTTCACGCTCGCTTATTGGCATTTCGGCTGGAATTTCGGCCGGCTGCCGGGGGTGAGAGGATTCGCGAAGATATGGACTTCCTTCAAAGGGATGTTTTCTCCCCGCCCGCAAATCCGCGTGCACGATCCTGAGCGGGACTACGAGGACCTCGAAGAAGAAGCCGACCGCCTGCTCGCCAAGGTCGGCCAGCAAGGTGAATCCAGCCTCACCGCCAAGGAACGCAAAGTGCTGGAAGAGTACAGCCGCTGGATGCGGCAGAAGCACCGGTAAAGTAGCCCGCACACTCCGTATGCGGGAATGTCCCTTCACGGAGTGAGCAGACGTCTATTCCTGGTCACTTCCGGCTCGAAGCCAGTGCCGGCAGCGATGTGACCAGGAAATAAGCCCGCGGCGTGGACATCTCCAGGATGTCATCGACGCAGAGTGGGCCACGGCTGGCGCGGGATTGCATCAGGGAGAAGCCGTCCAGAAACGAAACCGGCTTCTTATACTTCACCACCTGCACGTCATCTTCCGTCAGGCCAGCCAGTTCGGTGGCCCGCTCGATGGCGTCTTCCAGGAAGCCAATCTTGTCGACGAGGCCGCTCTTGATCGCCTGGTCCGCGGAAAAAATCTCGCCGGTCGCCAGCGTGTCGAGCGCGGCGGGATCTTTACTGAACTTCGGCCGTCCTTCCTTGACGATGGTCTTGAAGCGGTCGAAGGTTTCATTGACGTAGCCTTGAATGATCTGCCGGTGCTCCGGGGAGACGGGGCGGGTCATGGCCAGCATCTGCTTCCGCTCGTGGCTGCTGATCGAATCGTCCTTGACGTCGAACCGGGCCAAGAGGCCGCTGACGTCGTAGTGCGGAATGATGACGCCGATGCTGCCGGTGGTCGTGGTCGGCTCGGCGTAGATGGAATCCTTCTGGTCCCCCACCGCCATCGAGACATAATATCCGCCGCTGGCCGCCATTCCTCCCATGCTCACCACCACGGGAACTCCCTTTTCCTTCTTCAGCTTCTTGAGGTGGTGAAAGAGATAATCCGCCCCGGTCACGGCCCCGCCGGGAGAATCGACCCGAATGACAATCGCCTTTACGCTATCGTTCTGACTCACTTCGTCAATCTGACGTTTGACAAAACCCTCGTCCTCGGCTTCCGAAATCACTCCGTCGATGGTGATGACCGCAATCGTTCCCCCTGCTCCTTCGTTCCCGCCGATGACTTTCGACTCCAGTGCGTCCGGATTCGGATAGGCTGCCACCGCCAGGACGATCAGCAACAGCAGCACCAGTCCGCAGGCGAAGAACCCCAGCCAGCCGATCAGGCCGAAAAAGACCCCCAGCAGGCTTGATTTTTGGACGACGACGATTTGCTGAGGCTGCGTCGAAGGGGTGGAGGGAGAATTGACGATCATAAAGAACTCCTGCGTGGAGGAAGATGCTGCGAATGCTCTCAAGCTCATCCCTTGATGAAGACAACCTGAGCCATTCTAGTTGTCGCTTGGCAACCCAGAAAGAGACTTCTATCCCTGGATGCTATCACTTTCCTGCTCCCGGCTGGTGTTGCCTTGCCAGCACGTTTGCCGGTAAGCTACGCGGCTGTTGGCGAACTAGGGAATCTTTGCGCCAGGACGGCGCATGTCAGGAGGAATGCACGTGTTTGTTTCGGCATCAACGGAATGTTTTCGGGATATGTCGCTCATCAAGGCGATGGAGCGCCTGGCGGATTTGGAATACACGGCGGTCGAATTCGCCATGTTCGAGGATGGCGACCAGCTCAAACCCAGCCAGGTCTTGGCGGATGTCGAGGCGGCCGTCGCCCTCTGCCGCAACAGCCGGCGGCTGGATGTGGTGGCGTTTGACGTCCGAATCACCGCGGAGAAACAGGAACACTACGACCAGTTCACCGCCATTTGCCAGATGGCGAAGGCGGCGAAAGTGGTGACCATCACCGTCCCCTCGGCCGAGCGGGGCACGCCGTTCAACGAAGAGGTGGAGCATCTCCGTCGCCTCGTCGATATCGCCACGCTCCACGGCGTGCGCGTCGGAATCAAGAGCCAAATGGGGCGGCTGTCGGAAGATCCCGATACCGTCACCGTCCTGTGCGACAACTGCAAGGGACTCGGACTGACGATGGACCCCAGCCCCTATATCTGCGGCTCGTACCAAGGGCGTCCGCTCGACAAGCTCATCAAGTACATCTATCACACGCAGTTGCGAGACACCAGCAAGAAGCAGTTGCAGGTCCGGATCGGCCAAGGGGAAATCGAATACGGCCGGCTGATTACGCAATTGCAGAAAGCTAAGTACACACGGGCCCTCTCCGTCAACATTACCGAAATGCCGGAAGTGGATCACATCGGCGAGCTGCGCAAGCTCCGGCTGCTACTGGAGAGCCATTTGTAGAGTGCAGAATGTAGAGGGCAGAGTGCAGAATTGGATGCAGGTTGCCGCCAGGCCACGACTTTTTCAGGTGGCGTTTTTGCATTGCACACATTGGCTGGCAGGTTGTGGAAGTCAGGGATCTTCCCCAACCTGGCAGGTATTCAAGTCCGAGAAATGCCAATTCTCCGCCCAGTTTCCCGGTCCGGTGAATGTCGATGACGCCGGGACGATCGCCCAGTTTGAAGCCTCCGGTGACGAGGCCAACTTCCGCATCACTTGCGCGGCGGTGCCGCCGGTCCAGGGAAGCGGAGCGGCCATGCGTGAACTTCTCGAGATGCGCGACGGCGCCGCCAAGAGCTTGAATGCCACCGTGGAAGAAGCCCGCAAAGCCGATTTTCAAGGGCATCCCGCCATCGATTTCACCCTGACCTTCGCCGTCGCGGGCACAAAAATGGTTTCCCACAGCCGTTACATCCGTTATCCGGATCGTTTCTTTCAACTGATCGTGACGGCACCGGCGGGGGCGGATGCTGAGCGGGACGCGCAGAGGTTTTTTGAGTCATTTCACATGGACTAGGCGAAAGCTGAATCTTAAGGGGATGAAGGGAGGAAATGGGGAATGACAGTCGTTGCTATCACAAGCCGAAATGCTCACAGGCGGGCCGCCTGTGGCTACGATCAGAACGGTTTCGCTCTTTACCTGTCTCCCCCAAACCGGCTAACATGGCTCGGCCCTGGATGGGCCTTTTCAAGGAGATGATGCGATGAATGGACTCGCCGTGATGCTGTGCGTGAGCGTGTTGGGAGTGCAACAGACCTGGCGCACGACGCAAGAGGGGCAGCTCGAATATGTGCTGCAAGTGGAGCCGACGTTTCTGGCGTCGCTCGAGCAGGGTGAGTCGATCACCAGCAATCTTCCCGCCACGGCCAAAGAGGTCCATCGCCTTTGTCTGCGGTTCTCGGCGGGTGATTTGAAGAAGGCCCCGCAGCGAACCTTGGACTTGCCCCCACTGGCGACTCCGCAGGAGCGAGCTGCCAGCTCGGAGCCGGATATTCCCACGGCTCTCGTCGTCGATGCCCAGGGGCGATCGGAAGAGACCACCGATATCTCCCACGGCTGGCAGGCAACAAGTGACGGGCGCGTGAAATATCTCGTGCAACTTTCGCCGGACCTCTTGGGGAAACTTCGGGAGGGGGATGAGATTCACATGAACCTTTATCCGGAGGCAGCGAAGATTCAGCAGTTCATTGTGCTGTCCGGACAAAACATTTTGCCGCGAAAGACTGCTCAGGCTAAGGCTTCGCTGACCGCCAAGGACCACAAGACCGTCGCCCCTGCGGCGGCAGAGAACCCCGCGGTGTATGGACCCGTGGCCCGAGCCGGCGAGCCGGTGCGGCTGCGGAATCCGCCGAGGTATGCCGTTGGGGATGAAACAACCGAGCAGCCCCTGGAACAACCGGCCGAAGAGCCAGCCGAAGAAACAATCTATGGTCCCGTGGCGGACAACCGCGGTCCTGCCCCCGCGCCGCAGCTCTTTACCAGAAACCCCGCGGCGGAGACTGTGGAGGAACAAACGGAGCCGCCGCTCTATGGTCCCGCGACCTACGGCCCAGCCCGTTCCACGCCACCCCGCGCGGCGGCAACCGAGGCTCCCGTCTTCGACCGGAGCCAGTTTGCCAATGCTCCGATGAACAGGCCCAAGACAACGCCCGCCTCGCTCGCGCCTCGGGACGACGGCAGTCAATACACGACCGACAGCGACAACCGCTATTCCAAACCGACGAGCAGTTTTGGGACTGGCGAAGGCGACGTCGCCACGACAGCCGGCGAGGAAGAGCAGGCGGATCTGGACGACAATCGGATTGCCTCCATCCAGCCGACCAAGGGAAAAACGGGCCTCAGCGCGGGGAAGACCAAGTCCAGCAACAGCGCGGCCGTCGCGGAAAGCGGTACCACGGAGCCGGCAACCTGGGGGCCGTGGGCGTTCGTCTGCTGCGCGCTGTTCCTGTCGATTGGCGGAAACATGTATCTCGGCTGGACCGCCGCCGAGTTTTACAGCCGCTACCGCCTGGCGGTAGAACGGATGCGCAGCATTGGACGAGATACCGTCGACGACTAGGGATAGCTATTTCTTCAGTCGCTTGCCAATCTCATCGACCATTTTTCGCTCCTCGGGGAATTGTCCCGTGGCGAGCTTGGAATAGATGAGGTCCGCACCGACCTGGAGTTCAAAGCAGCCTCCCGTTGAAGGCTCAAGCTCCAGGGACTGAATCTGCCGCTTGAACTGCGTGAGGATCCTGGCCGCCAAACTGACGGCTTGCGGTTCATAACCTCACGACGAGCAGTAACGTAGGTGGACTTTCATCGGAGAATCTCCTGCGGGGTCGGGAGGGGTTTTCGCGGGAAGCTGTTCAACAACAATTGACAATCATTGTCCGCGAAAACTCCTCCCGACCCCCTTTCCCTCTACACTTTACTTCTTACTCTTCTTGGCCTTCTTGGCAGGAGCCTTCTTCTTGCTCACTGCTGCGGTCGCCTTGGACTTTTTGCCTTTGCTGAAGGCGGCGTCCCAACCGTTGGCGTACTTAGCACTGGTACCGACTCGCGTAATGGTCATCTTTCAAGCCTCGGAAGTGAAAGGAGAAGCCGCCGAACCTCATGGCGGGTAATTGTGTCTCTTCCTTTGGTAATTGAAGTACCGGGCATCGTCAAGCCGCACGTTTGAATCGGTCAGCCAGCTCCGCTATGCTAAGGCCATGAGTGGTGCACGACACAAGCTGCTGCCGCGAGTACGACATCGGCGTCGCTGGCCCGCTTTCGTAACGGCCCTCGCGCTGCTCTTGCTGGCCGCCCTACTGAGTGCCGATGAAGCGCCCCCGGTGAAACCCGCGCCGGCCGCCAAGGCCTATCGCCAGGCGGCCATCATCCATTTCGAGGGGCCGATTACGCCGTGGCTGGAAGGCTATTTCACCCGCAAACTGGCCGCCGCGAAGAAAGCCGGTGCGGATCTGATTGTCATCGAAGTCGATAGCCCCGGCGGCTATGTCGACGAGAGTGGCAACATGGCCGAGATGCTCCGCGACGCCTCGTGGGCTCACACCGTCGCCTACGTTCCGGACGAGGCCCTGAGCGGGGCGGCTTTCGTCTCGCTGGGGTGCGACGAAATCGTGATGCGGCCGACGGCGCGTCTGGGGGACGTAGGGGTCATCTTCCTGGACCCCGATTTCATGTTCCGCTACGCCCCGGAAAAGTACAAGACGGACCTGGTACAGCGCCTTCGCGGACTAGCGATTGCCAAAGGGCGTCCTCCCGCACTGGCCGAAGCGATGGTGGATATGGATGTCGAAGTCTTCCGCTATCGCAACCGGAATACGGCAAGCATCTCCTTCTTCTCGGACCTGGAGTTCAACAGCCGGCCTGACTCCGCCGACTGGGAGAAGCTGGAGCTCGTGATCGAGTCACAAAAGGGCCGTTTCCTGGAAGTCAGCGGCACGCGGGCGGTGGAGTTGCAACTCGCCAGCGCCACGGTCGCCAGCGAAGTAGACCTCCGCAGCCGTTATCAAGTTGAAGGCTGGTTGGAATATCGTCCAGACACTGCGGACAAAGCGGTCTATGTCCTGGGCCTCTGGTGGGTGACGGGGCTGCTCTTCATCGTCGGACTGGTCGGCCTGCTCTATGAGTTGTGTGCCCCTGGAACATGCGTCGGCGGCATCACGGCGCTCCTCTGCTTCGCCCTCTTCTACTGGAGCCGATTCCACGCGGGAACCTCCGGCATGCTGGAACTGGTGCTGTTCGCCGGGGGAGTACTACTGCTGGCGGTGGAGATCTTCGTCCTTCCTGGCTTCGGCGTGGCGGGGGTTGGAGGCATCATCCTGATCGTGGTTTCGATGATCCTGGCCTGTCAGAATTTCATCGTGCCCGAGACCCAGCACGATTGGAACACGCTTCTATCGTCCAGCTTACTCGTCATCAGTTCGTGTGCCGCGTTCGCGGTGGTGGCTGGTGTGATGATGCGCTATTTCCACGTCATCCCGGTTCTGAGCAATATGATTCTCGCGCCGCCAGGCTCCGGCCAAAGCGATGAGGATACCAGCGGCAAGGCGATTGCATCCGCGGTACAGGTCGGCTCTATCGGCCGCGCCGAGACGCCTCTTCGCCCCATTGGACGCGCCCGCTTCGGCGACATGTTCCTCGATGTTGCCTGCGAAGGAGATTACATCCCGCGCGGCGCTTCCGTTCGCGTGTTGGAAATCACCGAGCACAAGGTGACGGTGGAAGCGGTTGCTTAACGGACTTCGCTTAGATAATCTCCTCGATCTCCGTGTACAAAAACGTCACTCCTCCCGTCGCATAGTTCGGCACATCCGCGACGGCAGCCTGGCCTTCGGGCGATTCCAACAGCCGCTCAAACTCCTCGCGGCTCTCCATGAAGAGGTCGGCGATGTAACAGTACGGCGGGCGCTCTTCGCCGGGCTTCGTCTGCACTTTCCCGACGGTCCACTTCTTCAGCCCCTTCATTTTTTTGGCTAAGGGAATGTGGCGGTCTTGATAGTACTGGTCAAAGGCGGCGGGGTCGGTGGGATGACCGTAGAGGACGAGGAGGCGGACCATGACAATCACCTGCACGTGAAGGAAGTGAAGAACGCCAGTTTACCGTGGTTCCGCGTCCTTGGGCGACCGTTTGGAGTGGGCTCGCGGGTTGTCAGCGGTGCGCCCACGGGTTACTCTATAATTTCACGCGATGATGCTGGGTAAGGCACCTGGTTGAGCGCGCCCGCCTTCCGATTTTCCCTCCGCTTCTCGCTCATAGGACCTTCGATGACACTGGTTGAAACCGCGACTCCGGCGGAGATGAAATCTCGCGCCCAGGCTGCCCAGGACCAACTCGATAAGCACGCCGTTGAAACCATCCAGTGGCATTTCCACGATTCCACCGGCAGCCCGTTTTGGCTGGAGAAGAAGCGGGGGCTGAAGTTCGATCCTCTCAAAAATGTGAAGTGCTTCGCGGACATCCAGAAGTTTCCCCTGTTCGAGGACGATTGGCTCCGCGGCGGCCCCATCAGCCGTTGGATTCCCAAGGGGCTGGCCGGCAAACCGACCTATGTCTTCGAAACCGGCGGCACCACGGGCATCCCCAAGAGTCGCATGGTGATTGAGGACCACTGGACCGACTACGAGAACTTTAGCGCCACGCTGCCCGACAAATACTTTCCCAAGGGAAGCAACTGGCTGATGCTTGGTCCTTCGGGCCCGCGGCGGCTGCGGCTGGCGGTGGAACATTTGGCGCAGCACCGGGGCGGGATCTGCTTTTGCATCGACCTCGACCCGCGATGGGTGGTGAAGCTGATCAAGAAAGGCTGGATGGAACACTTGGAGGCGTACAAGGACCACTGCATCGACCAGGTGCTGTCGATCCTTTCCGCCGGGCACGACATCAAGTGCATGTTCACCACGCCTAAGCTGCTGGAGGCCCTCTGCACGAAATTGGAGAAACAGGGGAAGACCTTTAAGGACACGGGCATCACCGGCATCTTCAGCGGCGGGACGGAGTTCACGCCGCAGTTCACCCGGTTCTGCATTGAGGAATACTTCGGCGGCTCGCCGGAGGAAAGCGGCATCTACATGACGCCGACTTACGGTAACACACTGATGGGTCTGGCTTGCAGCAAACCGGTCGGTGCGGCCGACGGTTACAAGATTACCTATTACGCCCCCCAACCCCGAGCAGTGATTGAGGTCGTCGACTTCGACGATCCGCTGAAAGTCGTTCCCTACGGCGACTCTGGCCGCGTCAAGCTGACCACGCTCACCAAGGAGCTCTTCGTCCCCGGCTTCCTGGAGCGGGACGAAGGAGAACGCGAGCAGCCCTATGCGAAGTATCCCTGGGACGGCATCAGCGGCGTGAAGCCGTGGCGCGGAATCGCGGCGACGACAACGGTGGGGGTGTATTAGTTCGTTTGTGCGGCGATGTTTCAATCGCACCGTATTGGTTCAAAAACTTAACTAGGAACTGTCCGTGCTTAACCTTCCCGTCCTCCGTTGGGGCAAGCCTTACGATTCGCTCGATAAGGACACTGTCACGCACTTTGCCACCGGCGAACCCATTGCCAAGGTCAGCCAGGCCAACCGCGGCCTGATTGAGCGGGACATGCGCTCGGCCCACAAGGCGCGAGAGATTCTGCGGGCGATTCCGGTCGCGGACCTGATCAGCCGCATCAAGAAAGCAGCGGACCTGTACGAATCGGCGACGCTGCCGATGGGGGACGGCCAGCAGTCGCCGGAAGACTTTGCCCGCCAGCAGTCGTCCAGCACCGGCCTCCCCGAGCACATGTGCCGGATGAACATGCCCAAAAATTCCTTCGTGCTGAGGAACATCGACAAGATTCTGGATTGCCTCACCCGCGGCTTGGACCTGAACATCTTGACCAAGGGTTATGGCGTGGAGAGCCGCGGCGTGACGGTCAGCTATCAGGCACAAGCTCCTGTGCTCTGCGCGGTGTTGCCGTCGAATTCCCCGGGCGTGCATACTCTGTGGCTGCCGGCGATTCCGTTGCAACTCGGCCTTGTGCTCAAACCGGGTCCGCAAGAGCCGTGGACACCGTATCGGATGCATGCTGCCTTCACCGCGGCGGGGATTCCCGGCGAAGTCTGGTCGATCTTTCCCGGCGGGCCGGAAGCCGGAGCGGCAGTGCTTGCCACGGCGTCGCGGGCTATGATTTTCGGTGGCACCGCGACCGTGGAGCAGTACAAGGGGAATCCGCGAGTGCAGGCACACGGGCCGGGCTTCTCCAAGATTCTGATTGGCGACGACGAGGTTGATAATTGGGAGAAGCATCTCGACCTGATGTGCGAAAGCATCTATATCAACTCTGGCCGCGGCTGCATCAATTGCTCCGGCATCTGGGCCTCGCGGCACACCAACGAAATTGCCACGGCCATCGCCGACCGGCTCGGCCCTATCGAGGTCAAGCCGCCAACCGATCCGCAAGCGGGGCTCGCCGCCTTCACGATTCCCGGTCAGGCGAAGGCCGTCTGGGGGATGATCGAAACCGACCTGAAGGAGAGCGGCGTGACCGATCTCACTTCCAAGTACGGCCCGCGGCTGGTGGAGGCGGAACGATGCGCCTATATTCGGCCCACGATTGTCCATTGCGACACGCCGGAAGCTGCCATCGCCAAAAAGGAATACATGTTTCCGTTCAGCACCGTCGTGAAATGTCCGCAAGGCGAAATGCTCGCCAAAATCGGCCCTACGCTCGTCGGCACGATTATCACCAGCGACGAGAAGTTCAAAGCCGAGTGCACCGAAGCCACCCACATTGACCGCCTCAACCTCGGCCCCCTCCCCACCACCCGCCTCAACTGGCTACAGCCGCACGAAGGGAACATTATTGACTTTTTGTTCCGCAACCGGGCGCTGCAAACCGCCTAGCAGCGGAATGACGAAATCCGAAATCCGAATAACGAATGAAAGGCATTCGCATTTTGGAATTCGCGTGTAGACCTACCTCATTCGCCATTCGTCATTCGGATTTCGTCATTTCCTCCCATGTCTCCATTCGATTTCCAGCCGCGTACCCGGATCGTCTTTGGTCCGGGGAAAATTGATGCGCTGGGAGAGTTGGCGTCGGAAATGGGGGCCCGGCGAGCGCTCGTTGTAAGCGACCCTGGTGTCGTTTCCGCGGGCCATACCGCCAAGGGGATTGCCGCGCTTGCTCGCGCGGGCATTGAGACGCATCTTTTCGGTGGCTTGCACGAGAACCCCACGACGGATGACGTGGCCGCCGGGCTCAAAGTCGCGCAGCGGCACGAACCTGAGATTTTAGTGGCCATCGGCGGCGGCAGCTCGATGGACTGCGCGAAAGGAATCAACTTCGTCTACACCGGCGGTGGCGAGGTGAAGGATTACTGGGGGACGGGAAAGGCACTCCAGCCGATGCTGCCAATGATCGCCGTTCCCACGACCGCGGGTACCGGGAGTGAAACGCAGTCGTTCGCCCTGATTTCCGATTCCAAAACCCATGTGAAAATGGCCTGCGGCGATAAGAAGGCTTCGTTTCGCGCAGCCATACTCGACCCTCAGCTCACGGTCACTCAGCCGCCACGGGTGACGGCATTGACCGGTATCGACGCGGTATCGCACGCCCTCGAATCCTGGGTCACGACCCGCCGCAATCCGGCCTCTCTTGCCTTCGCGCGGGAAGCCTGGCGATTGCTCGCCGGAAATTTCCTAAGTGTCCTGAATGATCCGGCGAATCTCGATGCCCGCGGGGCCATGCAGCTTGGGGCGTCGTTTGCGGGAATGGCGATTGAAAATTCGATGCTCGGTGCCGCCCATGCGCTCGCCAATCCGTTGACCACGGCCTATGGAATTCCGCACGGCCAGGCGATTGCGGTCATGTTGCCGCATGTGGTCCGCTTTAACGGCGAGGAGTTCCGAGCTTGGTATCTCGATCTGCTTTCGGGCGGCAACGGAGATACCCTGCTGCCGGGACCAGGTGGTGATGTGACAGGGCTGGTGGACTTTATCAGCGATCTCGCCGCCAAAGCCGGCCTGGAAACGTCTCTTGCCGCGCTCGACGTGGAAAAGCTCCGGCTTCCCGAACTCGCCCAGGAAGCCGCCAAGCAATGGACCAGCCGCTTCAACCCGCGAAAGGTGGAAGAGGCCGAGCTTTTGGCGCTTTATCAAGCTGCTTTTTGATACAATGGCTCGTAGCGACGTGCGGCCCGCATATCCGCTTACCCGCCTTTTTGAGAGGCCCATGATGTCTCCCTTCACTCGTAACTTGACGCTGCTGTTGGTCGGTCTTTCCAGCGTGTCGCTCCAAAGTCACGCCGAGGATTCCGCGCCCGCTGTTCGGCCAGCTTTGCCCATTGCCGCGAAGGACTGGACCTTGTTCCGTGGCGATCCACTCTCGAGCGGCGTGGCCCGCACGACGCTCCCCGACAAGCCCGAGCTGCTTTGGAAATACACCGTCAAAGAAGGAGCATTCGACAGCACAGCCGCTATCGCGGATGGCGTTGTTTACATCGGCGACTTGGACGGCAAGCTCTATGCGATCGATCTCGTCAGCGGCAAGGACATTTGGAGCCAGAAGTTTGAAGCCGGCTTCATCGCGGCTCCCGCGGTGAAGAACGGGTTTCTGTACCTGGGAGACATGGACGGCAAGTGCTATTGCATCGACGCCAAGACCGGCAAGTCGAAGTGGAGCTTTGCCGCGGACGCGGAAGTTGACGCCAGCGCGAATTTTTGGAAGGACAACGTCCTTTTCGCTTCGCAGGATCGAAACCTCTACTGCATGAACGCGGTCACAGGCCAACAGGTTTGGAAGTTCGCCATCGAAGACCAGATTCGTTGCACTCCCACCGTCGTCGGCGACCGGGCCTTCGTCGCTGGCTGCGACGGCAAGCTGCATATTATCGATCTGACGAAAGGGGAGTCGTCCGGCAGCGTGGAAATTGGCTCTCCCACATTGATTACTCCGGCAGTGCTGGGGGATCACGTTTTTTTTGGCACCGAGGCCAACGTCTTTTTCAGCGTCAATTGGAAGGAAGCCAAGGTTGCCTGGCAGGTGGAAGATAACAGCTCGACGCAAGGTTACCGCAGCTCTCCCGCCGTGACTTCGGACCTGGTCGTCGTCGGCAGCCGCAACAAGATGGTCCAAGCCTTTCGTCCCGACAACGGCAAAGAGCTGTGGACGTTTCCGACGAAACAGCGGGTCGAAAGTTCCCCCGTCATTGTCGGCAACCGCGTCTTCATCGGCTCCGCCGACGGCCGGCTCTATTCCCTCAACGCCAAGGACGGCACCGAAGTCTGGCAAGCGCAGTGCACGGGCGGCTTCACCGGCTCACCCGCCGTGGCCGATGGCAAACTGGTCATCGCCAGCGACCGGGGCGTGGTGTATTGCTTTGGATCAAAAAAGTAGGAGTTCTTGTTGTCCACCGAAGCCACGAAAACCGAGGTCGGCAGTTACTTCATCTCCAACTACCCGCCATTTTCGCAGTGGCAGCCGGAATTAGTTGGGGAAATTGAAGCGGCCCTGCACGCGCCGCCTCAGGATGTGCCGCTCGGGTTATATCTGCACATTCCGTTTTGCCGCAAGCGGTGTAAGTTCTGCTACTTCCGCGTTTATACGGACAAGAACGCTCACGACGTGGAGACTTACGTCTCCGCACTCTCCCGCGAAATCGAGCTCGTCAGCCGCTTGCCGGTGATGGGGGGGCGGCCGTTTCGATTCGTTTATTTCGGCGGCGGTACGCCGTCGTTCCTTTCGGCCAAGCAGCTCACGTCGCTCGTCGATCGTCTGCGGGCGAATATTAATTGGGACAAGGCGGAGGAAGTCACGTTTGAATGCGAACCGGGCACTCTATCGGAACCGAAGGTCCACACGCTGAAGGAGCTCGGCATCACGCGGCTCAGCCTGGGCATCGAAAACTTCAGCGACGCGATCCTGGAGGAGAACGGCCGGGCGCATCTCTCGGGAGAAGTCTACAAATCGTGGGAATGGATCCAAGCCGCCGGGTTTCACAATGTGAACATCGATCTGATTTCCGGCATGGTCGGCGAAAACTGGGACAATTGGAAGGATTGCATTCGCAAGGCAATTGAGCTTTCGCCCGACAGCGTCACCATCTATCAGATGGAGCTGCCGTTCAACACGGTTTACTCCAAGGACATTCTCGGCAACCAGATTGAAACTCCGGTCGCCGATTGGCCGACCAAACGTGCCTGGCTCAGCTACGCCTACGACGAGTTGCTGGCGGCCGGCTACCACGTCTCCAGCGCCTATACGTTGATCAAGGATCCGTCCAAGGTCAGCTTCAGCTATCGGGACAACCTCTGGCGCGGATCGGACTTGCTCGCCACGGGCGTCGCCAGCTTCGGGCACGTTAGCGGCGTGCATTATCAGAACAAAGCTGACTGGGGAGATTACGTCGGTGACTTGGAACAAGGCCAGCTGCCGCTCTGGCGGGCGATGCGGTCGTCCAGGCATCAGCTCTTGATCCGCGAGATGATTCTGCAGCTCAAGAAGGGTTGGCTCGACGCGGGTTATTATCGCCGCAAGTTTGGCGTGGAAATCCAGGACGAGTGGCGCGAGGTCTGGAACGAACACCAGTCGGAAGGAATGCTCACCATCGACGGCGACCGGATCGAGCTCACCCGGGATGGGCTGCTCCACGCCGACGCCCTGCTGC
Source organism: Planctomycetaceae bacterium (assembly GCA_005778405.1). GTDB lineage: Bacteria > Planctomycetota > Planctomycetia > Pirellulales > Pirellulaceae > SXOA01. Next base: position 35,969 of record SXOA01000032.1, on the reverse strand, counting down.
CGCCTTTCTTCGAGCCGGAGCATCAGGGAGTCCGCTACACATGAGCGGGCCGCTCACGTTCATGATGGGAAACTTCGCTGCGGAGTTTCCCACCGACCGGAAGTACGCCAAAAATCACATGTGGGCGGAATCGCGCGGCCCGGTCATCCGCTTCGGATTCACGGCTTACGCTGTGCGGCTGCTGCAGGACGTGTACTTTCTCGACTGGACGGTCGGTGCCGGGGCGGCGTTGTCACAGAAGCAGGAAATTGGCCAGATCGAGAGTAAAAAAGCGGAAAGCAGCCTCTACACCCCTGCGGCGGGCACGCTCGTCTGCTTTAATGAAGAGCTGCTTTCCGACCCGTCGGCAATTAATGTAGACAAATACGGCGGTGGTTGGCTGTTTGAGATGCAGACTGGTGGGAAAGATCTCATGACGGCCGAGCAGTATTTGGATTACCTCGCTTCCGTCTGGGAAGTGACACAGCGGACTATAAAAGGGCAAATGAACGAGTAGGAACATGGCCAAGAGAATTGCCGTCGTTGTCTCCCAAGGCCAGAGTGCCAGTCCCGCCAAGCGCCAGCTTGAGGAAGACATTATCTCCGCCCTGCTCTTCGAGCAGGGACTGGACCTGGTCATCATTCCGCACCTGTATGATTTGAAGCCGGACGGGACCGGCATGCTGGCTCTGAACGGCATCATGGGGAACATGATCGTCCTCTCGTGGCTCTACGAGCGCGGGGCTCGCTGGACGCTCGACCGTTTCGGCATTCGCGGCAAGGAAGGGCTGACGCTAATCAAGTCGGAGGATGACGAGGAAGAAGACGAAGACGCGGAAGAGGCATCCGCCAACGGCGACAACAAGGAGCGGGTGATCGACACGCAGGATCTTCCCAACCGCCGCATTTACTGTCTGGACCTGCGGATTCACGACAAGGCGCAAATCTACATCGATGAAGTGAAGCGGATTGCGCGGGAGAACGCTCTGCCGCTCGTAGGGCTTTCTGGTTTGGGGATGTCGGGTCTCGCCTCACCGGAACAGGCTGCCCGGTTCGTGACGCCGACGAACAACACGGCGCTACCAATGATGGGCGAACATACGAGTGCGCCCGGGAGCATTGTTGCGGAAACCAAGTCTTTCGCCGAACCGCTTCGCATCGCCGAAGATGGCACCCGCCGCTGGTATCCGGTCATTGATTATTCTCGCTGCACCAACTGCATGGAGTGCATCGACTTCTGCCTGTTCGGCGTCTACGGCGTCGATAAGGTCGAGACGATCCTGGTCGAACAGCCCGATAACTGCCGCAAGGGCTGCCCCGCGTGCAGCCGGGTCTGCCCCGAAAACGCCATCATCTTCCCACAGCACAAGACGCCCACGATTGCCGGAGCGGACGTCGTCGCCGGCTCGCTGAAGATTGACCTGTCACTGTTGTTCGGCGCGCCGGAAACGGGCGAAACGGCCGAGCAGGCGGCTGTGCGGGAGCGGGACGAGCAGCTTTTGCTGGCGGGACGGCAAGCGGTGGGCACCGCGGTCGGGCTCCCCAAGCGTCAGGAGCATAAGTCCGGGGAAGCAAAAGACGAGCTCGATTCGCTGATTGATGCGCTGGATGAACTGGACGTGTAATCGCCCGCTGACAGGCAGGCGAGAGTGAATTATGTCGCGGTTGCCGCCGGCTTGGGTCGGGTGAGCAGAGACGCCACAATCAGCACCACGAACCCCAGCGGCAGCGTGACGATGGCGGGCTGGCTGAAAGGGACGACGGCAGTGTTCGGATCGAGGCCATAGATGTTCTTGTACGCTTCGCCACTGGCCAGAACCCAGGCTAATGAGCTGAAGAGCCCGGCAAAGATGCCCCAGGTGATTCCCTGTTTGGTCGTTCCCTTCCAGAACAGCAGCATCACAAGCGCTGGCAGATTCGCGCTCGCCGCCACGTTAAACGCCCAGCCGACGAGGAAGGAGACGTTGAAGTTCTTGAACAGGATGCCTAAGACGATCGCGATGGCCCCGACCACAACGGCGGCAATCTTGCCCGCTCGCACCTTTTCGTGATCGGTAAGCTCCATTTTGAGAAAGCTCGTCAGCAAGTCGTGAGCGACCGCGCCGCTGGCTGCGAGGATGAGCCCGCTCACGGTGCCGAGCACAGTCGTGAAGGCAATCGCGCTAATCACAGCAAACGGCAACTCCCCAAAGCTCCGGGCCAGCAGCGGAGCTGCCATGTTGCTGTCGGTTGGATCGAGCACACCGCTGGTCATGGCTCCCAGGCCCAGAAACAGCGTCAATACGTAGAAAAAGCCAATCGCCGCGATGCCGACCATCGTGCTCTTCCGAGCCGACGCCTGGTCCTTGACCGTGTAATAGCGAATGAGAATGTGCGGCAGCGAGGCCGTGCCGCCGAAGAGGGCGAGCATCAGGGAGAAAAAGTTGAGCTTGCCGGCGAGGGAGTCCTTCCGCAGATCGGCGAACGTCGGACTGCCGCCAGGAAGCAGCAAATTCGCCCCTTTCGTCAGTTTTGGGTAATATACCGTCGTTTCCGAGCCGTCCTCTTCTTTGATTTTCTCCGCTGACCAGGTATAGATTTCGCTGTTTTGCAGTTCGTGAAAGAACGCGAACGGACTGAGTGGCCCGGTCGATTTCCGCTGCTCGCCGGAATCCCCTGGGCCAAGCACCTTGATGGTTCCCACCGGCTGAAAGTCGGTTTCTCCCTCCTCTTTTCCCTGGGGGAGTCCGTTGATCCACTTCTTGCCATCCTTGATGGTCACGTAAATAGTCTGATTCACGAAGTCCGCAGCAACGTCTCCTGTCTCCGATCCGTTGTCGCGCCATACCGAGATCTTTCCGCTGGCGAGGTTGCGATAGCGAACATACGGTTTCCCTTTCCAACCACCAGTCTCCGGAACGACTTTCAGTCCCGCGAGCTCAAGATCCGCCTTGGTCCAACGAGCCACGTCTTTGGGGCCTCCCTTTCTCTCCACGGTCAGCCCGCGCTGCAGAATCATCCCGGTCAGCACGGTGCAAAACAGGACGAGCAGCGCTCCCTTAATAAACTGCACCCAGGTCGTACTCACCATGCCAGCCGTGACGACAATCAAGATGACCACCGCCCCCACCGTGACCACGCCAATTTCAAATTGGCCGATCGTCGTGAAACCGAGTGGGATTGGCGGGAGGCTGAGCAGCGGCTTGATCAGTGCGCCCGCACCGACCATTTGGGGAATCAAGTAGAAGATGCTCACCACCAGCGTGCTGATGGCGGCGGAGAGCTTGATTCCCTTGCTGTGAAACTTGCTGTCAAGCGCGTCGGCGAACGTGAACTTTCCCATCCGCTTGAGCGGTTCGGCGACGACGAAGAGCGCGACGATCCAGCCGGCAAGAAAGCCGATTGAATACAGAAAGCCGTCGTAGCCGTAGAAGGCGATCATTCCACAGATGCCCAGGAATGATGCCGCGGAGAGATAGTCGCCGGCGAATGCGATGCCGTTGACGAACCAGGGAATCTCACCGTGAGCCGCGTAGTAGCCGCTGGCGGACTTGGCTTTCGCTCCCAGGTAGAAGCTGAGCCCCAGGACTATCAGGACGAAGAAGGCGAAGACGCCGATGGCCAGGTACGAGGGAGTGTAAATCATCGGCCCCCGCCTTCCCGCTCGAACTGATCGGCGTTCCGCTTGCAAAGAAACATGTAGAGCATCGCCAGCAGCACCGCCCCGAAAATCAGCCCAAACCCGTAAAGGATCGCCACGTTCGGCCCCAGCGGCGTCGGCTGCCCCATGATCCCTGGTGTGTAAGCCGCCATTCCCACGAACACGACATAAGTCGCCAGATAAACGGCGAACAGCCACAGCCCCGTGCGGGAGTTGCGGGCGGAGAGATCGAGATGCTCGTCGGCGTGCGCTGTGGGTCTGTCGGCCGCATCATCGGGAATGAGTTTCATGCTGGGCTAAGATAGTGCAGGAATGGTCCGCACGCCAGCGCCTAAGGATTTGGATGATCGAGCAGCCCTTGCAACCGAGAGGCTAGTACCTGGGGAAACTTGGTGAGCCAGCTTCGATCAATCAGACCCTGCTGCATCAGATCAACAAGGTGGGTCTGATCTTTAATGCGAAATGAGGTTAGCTTCATGCGGACGATTGCCTCCAAGGAAATCACTTGAAAGCGTGGGGCACGAACGGATTCCGACAGGCTGGGCGTGGCGATTTCATCGCTCTCTTTCGCCTTTTCACCTTCGAAGAGCAAGTGAACGCCCTCGCTCGGCCGGCCCTCCGGCCCATCCACGAAGGCATCGACTCCAAACGTCTTGGCATAGCAAAAACCGACAGACTCCATCGCCTTAACCACCGCGGGCAAGTCGATTCTGCGTACGAGCAGGTCCACGTCTTTGGTATTGCGGACAGCGCCGGGGTCAACTGTGGAGACCCAGGACGCAACCGCGTTGCCCCCAATTACGGCATAGGGAATCTTGGCGGCATCAAGTGCTGCTGTCGACCTCAACAAACGGTCCTCAACCTTTTGCACGGCCTCCACCATCCTCTCCCAAGAGATATTGCCCGCAACAGGTGCGATCATTTCAGTACCTCAATTCCCGCTTACGCCATTACCTCTTCCACCACCTTACCATGCACGTCCGTCAGCCGATAATAACGCCCTTGAAACTTGAACGTGAGCTTCGTGTGGTCGATGCCGAGGGTGTGGAGGATGGTGGCATGCAGGTCGTGGACGTGGACCGGCCGCTCGGCGATGTTGTAGGAGAAGTCGTCGGTGGAGCCGAGGGACATGCCGGGTTTGATGCTCCCGCCAGCGAGCCAGGCGGTGAAGCAACGGGGGTGATGGTCCCGGCCGTAGTCGTCGGCGGTGAGCGGACCCTGGCAATAGACGGTGCGGCCGAATTCGCCTCCCCAGACGATGAGCGTGTCGTCCAGCAGCCCCCGCTGCTTGAGATCCGCCACCAGGGCCGCGCTCGGCTGGTCGGTATCTTTCGCCTGGCCGACGATTTGCGTCGGCAGCTTCACATGCTGGTCCCAGCCCCGGTGGAAGAGTTGCACGAAGCGGACTCCTCGCTCTGCCATTCTTCGGGCCAGCAGGCAGTTGTAAGCAAACGTCCCCGGCTTCTTCACGTCCGGGCCGTACATGTCGAGAACGGTCTGGGGCTCACCGGAGATATCGGTAAGCTCGGGGACACTGGTCTGCATCCGGAAAGCCATCTCGTACTGGGCGATGCGAGTGGCGATTTCGGGATCGCCTGTTTCCTGCTGTTTAAGGCCATTGAGCGCGGCCAGGTCGTCGAGCACCTGCCGCCGCGACTCCTTGCCGACTCCCTCGGGATTCGACAGGAATAAAACCGGGTCGCCGGCCGAGCGGAATTTGATCCCCTGGTACTTTGTCGGCAGAAAGCCGCTCCCCCACAGCCGGTCATAAAGCGGCTGGTCGGCTTTGTTGCCGGAGCCTTGCGAAACCATCACGATGAATGCCGGCAGGTCGGCGTTCTCGCTCCCCAGGCCATACGCCAACCATGAGCCGATGGCCGGTCGGCCGGCAAGCTGGTTGCCGGTCTGGAAAAACGTGACTGCCGGATCGTGATTGATGGCCTCGGTGTGCAGCGACTTGATGAAGCACAGCTCGTCCGCCACTTTCGCCGTGTGCGGCATCAACTCGCTGACCCAGGCCCCGCTCTTGCCATGCTGGGCGAATTTGAACTTGCTCGGCGCGACCGGAAAGCTGCTCTGCCGCGAGGTCATCCCCGTGAGCCGCTGCCCCTGGCGGATGGAATCCGGCAACTCGGTTCCACGGAGGTCGGCCAGCTTCGGCTTGTAATCGAACAGGTCCATCTGCGAGGGCGCGCCCGACTGGAACAGATAGATCACCCGCTTGGCACGCGGCTTGAAGTGGGGAAGCGAATTTTTGACCGGCACTGCTTCGCCGTGTGACAGCTTGTTGAGGGCGAGGGTGCCGAGGAGGCCGATGGAACTGCCCAAGAGTTGACGACGGGAAAGGGAGTACGCATTGCACATGAGAAGAATCTCTAGGCGACGGGGTTATCGACGATTTCCTTGAGTCGTGCCGCAAGCTCGGGAGGATATTTGGAGACCCAAGCCGCATCCCACAGACCCACGTTGAACATGTCCGCTAGATGCGTTTGATCGTGGCGGCGAAACGCGACAAGCTTCATTCCGATCAAGTCTTCAAGGCAGACGATTCTCGATCCTGAGGGAAACACGATGCTCCGTGAGACTTGCGGAGCGGGCAGCGGGTCGCCTGGGCGAACCGTTTCCCCCGCCCAAATTAAATGCACACCCCTTTTGGCAGAAGGATTCTGTCGTTCCAAGAACATTCCGATTCCGTTCGCAAAATGATAGTCAAGTCCCGATTTTGCCGCGGCGGTTTTGGCAGCGTCCAAGTCGCCGCGGTCCAGCAGCAAATCCACATCCTTGGTCGTCCTAACGGCATCCGGATCCTTGGAAGCGACCCACTCCGCTACTGCCATCCCACCGATAATCGCATAGGGAACCTGGCTGGAGTTGAAGGCGGCAGTAATCCGTTTCTTCCGCGCATCGATTTCTTCCATAGTCATAACATATCGCTCCCACGGATCGTAGGTGAACACAGGCGTCATCATCGCTGACGTGGACATAATTATTCCTTTACCACGGTCTCATCTAAGTTGAGTAGCAGTGACGCAATCGCGGTGAACGCTTGCTGGTTGTCACTCTTGACCAGGTTCCGCTGCTTGTTCAGCGCATTTGTGAGAATAGCCAGCTCCGCCGCCGTTGGCTCGCGGCTGGTGGCGCTCTGGAACATGTAAATGAGCCGGGCGTTGTCGTCTGTGAGCGGCAGGGCCAGTGTGCTCCTCGCGAATTCGCCGGCAGCTGCAAAAAAAGTCTGCTCGTTGAGCAGCGCGAGGGCTTGCAGCGGCGTGTTGGTGCGATTTTCGCGGACGGTGCAGAACTCGCGGGTGGAGGCGTCGAAGGCGAGCATGGCCGGCGGGGCGATGGTCCGTTTCCAAAAGGTGTAAAGGCTGCGGCGATAGAGGTCCGCTCCTTTCCCCGGTTTGTAGTCGTCGCCGCCGGTAAGTTCCGTCCAGAGTCCTGGCGGCTGATACGGCATGACGCTCGGCCCGCCGAGTTGCTCGACGAGCAGGCCGCTGGCCGCTAGCGCCTGGTCCCGAATCATCTCCGCCGAGAGCCGAATTCGCGGGCCGCGGGCGAGCAGCCGATTCTCCGGATCCTTCGCGGACGCTTCCGGAACGACATGCGACGACTGCCGATAAGTACTGCTCGTCACGATCAGCCGCTGCATCCGCTTGATGTCCCACGAAAGAGCGGCCCCGCCGCTTGAAGCGGCCGGGTCGCTGAATTCCGTTGCCAGCCAATCCAACAGCTCCGGATGCGTCGGCCATTCCCCCTGCGAGCCAAAATCCTCCGCCGTCTTCACCAGCCCCGCCCCAAAATACATCTGCCAGAACCGATTCACCGCCACCCGCGCCGTCAAAGGATGAGCCGAGTCCACCAGCCACTTCGCCAGCCCCAGCCGATTCCGCGGAGCATCCGGCGGCAGTCCCAAACTTAAACTCGCCGGCACGGCCCGCTCGACTTTCTCGCCGGGATGGTCATATTGGCCACGGAGCAAGACATGAGCATCGCGTGGCTGCGGAAGTTCTTCCATGACCATTAGGGTCGGAAGGCGAATTTCCAATTGACTCCATGCTTTTCGCTTACTCTCATAGTCGAGGTAAGCTGCCCGATGTTTGTCAGAAAGTAAATGTTCGAGAAAGAATCGAAATGAAATATGCGCATTTCGCAGGGAGTCATTCTCGTTCTTGACAATGTCGGCTAGTGGTTCATTGGTCGACAGACTGTGACTTAGATGAAAGCGCTCGATGTCACCAGCATAGACTCGAACTTCGTCAATCTTTCCACGGAATCGAGCATCGGGTCCCCCGCCTCCTCCAATCCGCAACGGCTCTCTTACATTAAAGGGCTGATTCAGTTCCGCGAGATTGACCCGGCCCACTCGCTCTCCATCCAGATAGAGCGAAATACTCTGGTCCACCTGATCAGCTCGCAAACCGTGATAGAAAGCAAGTAGATGGTGCCACTTCCCAAATGTCACTGTCTCTTTCGATTCCACCAGAATTGCATCATCCAGCCAGCGCTTGACGACGTTGAACTGTATCTTTCCGTTCACAATTGCGAGCTGATAGCCGTCGCCTTGCGAAACATCTGTCATTCGAGAAACTACCGTTCCACCACCGCCTTCATCAATCCAGATCCAAGCTGAGATCGCAAAGCGATCGAATAGGCCAAAGTCACCGACATCACCGGCCTCCACTACTGTCTTGCCATCAAACAATGCGCCTTTTCCACGAACTCCGTCGGCAAAGGCTGGCGTTCCTTCTGCGATACGCAGAGAGGGAAACGGCGGAGTCTTTTTGGCGCTTGCAATCGAGTCAGCGGATGTTCCAAGTGGCTTGGTTTGGGAAGTGATTTCAGGGTCGCGAGGTCGGTGCTCTGGCTTCTCCGTGTCAAAATCTATCGTCGCAAGCAACCCATCCGTGGGAATGTAATCTTCGTCACCACGAGGCTTAAATTGCTTGACCCAAGTATTGAAGAGTGGAAGCACTTCCCGCTCTCGCAAATCGAGCCAAAAATCCAATGCCGCCTGAGATTGATCAAATAACTCCTTTAACTCCGCCTGCTGCGGTTTCGTCGGCGCTTTGATAAACGGCGGCGAGTTTCCAAACTTCACCGCCCGGCCGTTTTCGGGCACGCTGTTGAAGAAGGCGTAGAGGCTATAGTACTCCTTCTGCAAGAACGGATCAAACTTGTGGTCGTGGCAGCGGGCGCAGCCGAGGGTGAGGCCGAGCCAGACAGTGCTGGTGGTTTCCACGCGGTCGACGACGTATTCCACCGCGTACTCTTCCGGGATGATCCCCCCTTCCGCGTTGCCCCGGTGGTTGCGGTTGAAGCCAGTGGCGATGCGTTGATCCAGCGTCGGCTTGGGCAGCAAGTCGCCGGCTAGTTGCTCAATGGTGAACTGGTCGAACGGCATGTCCTGATTGAAAGCTTCAATCACCCAGTCCCGCCACCGCCACATCACCCGTTCGGCATCGGTCTGGTAGCCATTCGTGTCGGCATAGCGGGCGGCATCGAGCCAGCGAACCGCCATCCGCTCGCCATAGCGCGGCGAGGCGAGCAATCGATCAACCGCTCTCTCATAAGCATCGGGGCTATCATCCGCCAGAAACGCCTTCAGTTCCTTTGGCGTTGGCGGCAAGCCAGTGAGATCGAGCGAAACGCGGCGGAACAGCGTCTCTTTTGGTGCTTCAGCAGAGTGTTTCAACCCTTCGCGATCCAGCCGATTCAGAATGAAGCGGTCCAGCCCATTGTGCGGCCAAGCATTCTCCATAACTTCCGGCAACGCCGGTCGCTTTGGCGTAAGGAACGACCAGTGCGCCTGCCACTTCGCTCCCTGTTCCACCCAGCGGCGGAGCAGCTCGATTTGCTCGGCGGAGAGTTTCTTACCGGAGTCCGCCGGCGGCATCCGCTCATCCGCATTGGCGTTGGTAATCCTGCGGACCAGTTCGCTATCGGCCGGCTTTCCACGGACAATCGCCGACCCTTCCTTCCGCGGAGCAAACGCATCTTCCTCTCGGTCCAGTCGCAATTCCGCCTGGCGGGCGGCGGCATCGGGACCGTGGCACTGAAAGCAATTGTCCGACAGGATCGGGCGAACGTCCCGGTTGAACTCAATGTCCCGTGGACTTTCCGCGAGTCCATAGGAACATGCAGCGCAAATCGCCGTTAATGCAATCTTGCCGGTCCAACGTCGAAAATGCCCGCCCATGGTTCATCCTCCAATCTCTCACGATAACCGCAAAGCGGCCGGATATCGAGAAGATGGAGCCGCTTAACCGCCGCGTCCTCGCGAGGAGTACGCCATGCACCGCGTGGACGGGATGGCTAAGCGTTGAATTCCATTGGCGGCACCACGGCCAAAAACCGGCCACCGTTGTCGTACCAGCCGTGGCAGTTGTAGCGGGTCCAGAAGAGCTCGAACAGAAAACTCACCCATTCCTTGCCGTCTGTCGGTAGCGAGACTACGGCCCGGCGGAAGGGGACCGGCTCGTGATGGTAAAAGTCCAGACCCTGCTCCGAAAGATGGCGGCCGATGACCGTAATCGTCTGTTCGACATCCGGCTGATTGCCGCCAAGGACCGGCGTGAGTTGCACCGGATACGGAAAGGGGGAACGGGCACCATGACGACGATCGGGGCGAAAGTCATCCTGCCGCGGCGCAAAGCTCGCTCGGGCCAACCGCACGCTGACGCGGATTTGCTCCTCCGTCGTCGCGCTCGGCTCTCGCAGCAGAACCAGCGGCGCGGCAGGAGAGGTCTCAAGCGTCAGCGTGCCCATATTTGCCCCAGATTGCGAGCAGCAGCAAACAGATAGAATTGCGAACCCTAACCCCTCGGGGACCAGCAAGAATGAAATGCTGGGCGAAAGTCGGATCCGTTCAAGAGCCCAAAATCCCGCGAGTGCGACATTCCAGAGCCAAAGATTATCTACGTCAGGAAATGGGAGGAGTCAAACTACAATCTTCCCGCTGTTGTTTCCGTCGCCAACTGGGCGATCATGTCCCTCGTGGCCGCTTCGACCGCTGCTTGCCAGCGGGCATCGCCAAACTTGTCCCGATACTCCACCCGCGAATGGGCGAAAATGATGCCGCGGCTGTTATTGACGATGCCGCCGAGGCCTCGCTCATCGAAGGCCGCCGCACAATCCTTGGCCGTGCCTCCTTGCGCCCCAAAGCCGGGAATCAGAAACAGCGTACTGGGCATTGCCTGTCGCAATTCGGCCAGTTGCTCGGGATAAGTTGCTCCGCAAACGGCTCCAGCGAAGCCATACCCCTCACTGCCGCGGCTCTTGGCGGATAGCCCTTCCACGAACTGGGCCACGTGCCGATAGAGCGGCTGGCCATCGGCGACCAGATCTTGAAATCGTCCGCCGCCCGGATTGGATGTCTTCACCAGCACAAAAATTCCCGCCCCGCGCTCTTTGGCGATGGTTAGAAAAGGCGTGATGCTGTCGTCGCCGAGGTACGGGCTCACGGTGAGGGCGTCAGCACCCCAGGGGGATTTCTGGGCAGGCTGGAAGCCTACCCCACCGAGATACCCTTCCGCATACGCCTGCGCCGTCGTACCGATGTCGTTCCGTTTGCCATCGAGAATGACCACCAGCCCTTTCTCAGCCGCATAGTTCATCACTTCACCCAAAGCCACGCAGCCCGTCGGACCCAACTGCTCAAAAAAGGCAGCCTGCGGCTTGACGGCGGGGACCAGTGGCGCGACGACATCGATAATGCCGCGGCAAAAGGCAACATAAGCCCGTGCTACCGCCTCGTTTTCTTCTCCGGCCAGCAGTCCCTTGGGCAGGCTTTCCGCCCGCGGGTCGAGGCCGACGAGCACGGGATTCTTCTTGCGGCGGATCGCCGCAATCAGACGATCGGTGAAATGGTGTGGGGTTGGTTGTGACATGCCATGATTTTAGGCATGGCAGCGATGCGGCGGCAGGGCGCTTGCTTGCCATCCACGTTGCCGCGCCGCTAATCTAACAGGCACCTTACGCAGTAGTGCATTCATACCGCCCAGGATTTCCCCATGCCCGCCGCTCTCCGCGTCACTCTCTGGAACGAATACGTCCACGAACAACTCGTCGAGCAAGTCCGGCAGATTTATCCGCAGGGAATGCATGCGGTGTGGGCCGAGTCCCTGAAGAGGCAACTCGGCAATGACGTCACCATCCACACCGCCACGCTTGATGAGCCGGAGCATGGCCTGACGGACGAAGTGCTGGCCCAGACCGACGTGTTGACCTGGTGGGGGCACGCGGCTCACGAGCGGGTGAGCGATGCCGTGGTCGACCGGGTGCAGAAGCGGGTCTGGCAAGGGATGGGGCTCGTCGCCCTCCACTCCGCTCACAACAGCAAGATCTTCAAGAAACTCATGGGAACGAGCTGCATGCTCCGCTGGCGGGAAGCGGCGGAGAAGGAGCGGGTCTGGATCGTGAACCCGTCGCATCCCATCGTCGCCGGCTTCACCGAGGAATGCTTCGAGCTCCCCAACGTGGAGATGTACGGCGAGTTCTTTGACATTCCCACCCCCGACGAGCTGTTCACGATCAGTTGGTTCGAGGGGGGCGAAGTCTTCCGCTCCGGCTGCACCTGGCGGCGGGGGAAAGGAAAAGTCGTCTACTTCAGCCCCGGCCACGAGACTTTCCCCATCTACTACGACCCCAACATCCAGCGGATCCTCGCCGGTTGCGTCCGCTTCGCCGCCCCCACCGGCGGCACCTACCACGGCGAAGGCCGCAACATCCCCGCGCCGCTCGCTCCCATTGAAGCGGAACACGTCGTCGACGAAAGCCTGCACCGGGCGAAGTAGCAAGGTTAGCCGCCGCGTCCACGCAGCGCTCCTCCGCGTGGGTGCCTCGTTGATATACATGAAGCAGCCCGCGACTTTTGATCTACCGCAACTTACTTGATTCAGAGTAATAGGTGCTGACGTAGGGGAGTTCCCGATCCATTCAGTCCAAGGACGGGACGATGTCAGCCGAATTGACGGAACAGGTGACGGAGACGCATCAGGCACAAGGGCGCAGTGCTTGCTCCAGCCGGCATTCTGGAGGTGGACACGGAGCAGTTGAACGTGGTGTTTGGCACCTCGCGGGACACCAGTGATTTCGTCGCCGACAGCCTGGAATTGTGGTGGACCAACCGCCAAGCCGCCCATCCGCAGGTGCGACGCCTGCCCATCAATCTAGACAACGGCCCTTAGATCGACAGTTCCCGCACGCAGTTCAGGAAACGGTTGGCAGAATTCTCCGACCGTCATGAACTGACGCACCCCAATCCCCTCGCGCCGGGACTCGATGCGGTTGTATTTGCTGTGGTAGGGGGGATAGTAGGACAGTTCCAACGTTGGAGAATTACTGGAACGGCGCATTGCTGAACACCGTGCAGGCAGCGCTGAAGTGGGCCCAAACGATAACCTGGCGCGGCGTCGCTCCACACATCCACCTTCTAGTTTGCACTTACACCACCGGCGTGCGCCTCACCCAGAAACGGTTTCGAGCCATCGCCGAGCGACTGCTACGATCCCCCTCACTTCCCAAATGGAGCCTCACCATCCAACCGCGAACTCGGCAGACTATTTCTCACGGGCTGCCCAATGCCCATGCTGCCGACGACTATTTGCGGAGGCATCCCAATCCGCAGTCGATGCCCACCGATTTGCTGAATTCGATCCACTCAAGCAGCCTGCAAACCTACTGAACTAGATTGCTGTTCGCGGACGCGCCCAGTGATACTTTGCCGTCAGCCGGAAAGGGTTGCAATTGGTACTCGAAGCCCTCCTCGACGAGGATTTGACGGACCACGGGAAAGTGCTCGAAGGAATCAGGCCAAACGCAAATTGCGATGAAGTGCTGGTTGGGATCCCAACCGGCGAGCCTGGCGGATACAGTGCCGCTGGTATCGCCGGCGGGATTGACGGGTGTCCCGCCGCCCGGCACGGGTTCCAGGTAAGTCATTCCAGCGGAAGTGGATTCTTGCGTATCGGCGGTTTCGCGAATGATGGCGCCAGAGGCGTCTTTGCGAATGTACGCAAACAAGCGCCCTGCTTTCAGCAAATATGCAATCTGCTGCTTGCTGGTGACCTTTTGACGGGGGAGTTTGACGGTTCGTGTCCGCAGTTGCTGCTCTTGCTTCAATTGCTGGTCCACCGCGGCGAGTTGCTTTTTGATCTTTTCGAGCGCGGTTTCCATGGCTTGCAGGGCGGTAGCGATGCGATTGACGTCGTCCTGTTTCTTGCCGGCTTCGAGCAGGTTGGTTTCGTGCGTGGCGGTGACGGAGGCGATGCTGGAGTGCTTCTTCGTGGACTGCGTAATCAGGTCGCGCACTCTCGGATCGGCGAACTTTTTCGCCAGATCCTCCTGCTCGCTAGCCGCGCGGCGAAGGCTTTCCAGCTCCGCCTGCGAATCCGCCAGCTCGATTTGGGCGGAAGACAGTTTTTCCATCGAGGCCGCATCTGGCGCTTCCACCGCGACCTGCTCGCTGGTCATGTTGAGCAGGATGATGACCAGCATGGCGATGAATAGCACGCCGCCGAATAGATTGCAAATCGTATCGAGCAGCAGATCCAGGCTGTCGAAATTGCCCGCTTTCTTGCGACTCATGGGGTGGCGGCTCCCGACTCAGGGTCGATCGCGGTTTGATCGTCCCGCAGCAAATCGAAGCCGACGTCAAACCCTTGCGTCTCCAACGCCTGGCGGGTGTCGAGAAACTTCTCCACCGTGGATGGTTTCACCAGCAGCACAAAATACTCGCCCACTTTGCTCCGTTTGGCCGCCCAGGACTTGAATGCCGCCGCGGTGGAAAAGCTCTGCGGCTTTTCCTTTTTGCCAAGCTGGGCGCTGAGAATGCCGGTTGCCGAAAGTTCGACAAGCCAGGGTGTTTTGGAATCCCCTTGAGTTGGATTGAAAATCACGCGGTTTGCCTGCCGGAGTTTCTTCAGCTCGTCAATCCTTTCCTTGACTTTCTGAGCCAGTTGCTCGAGCGTTTGTTTGTCGGTCTGCTTGTCCGCTTCGCGGGCGAGCATCTCCTCCAAGTCCTTCTCGGTCTGTTTGCGGCGGGCCTCGCTCTGCGTGAGCTCGCCGGCCATCAGCTTGTTGAGCTCGTCCAGATCACGGAGCTTGCGGGAAACTTCGTCGGCGTCCACCTTGACCGATTCCAGCAGTTGGGACTCGTCCTCAGCCAGCGCGGAGCGAAGCTGCTCAATTTGCCGCCGATTTCCCTCGAGCGTGGATTTTACTCTCGTCGCTTGAGCGGACGCTTGCACCAGCTCCTCGGTCAGAACTTTGGTGCGTTGTTGAGGCGAGCCTTCCTTGCGCCGAATGACCTCCAGCGCGAGAAACAGCGTGACCAGGATCATGATCCCCGTCACGGAGGTGATGATGTCCTGAAAGGAGAACAGCGAAATCGGCGTGCCGCCGCGGCCGCGTCTGGACATGGCTGGCCTGCTCCTTTCTTTCGAATTGTACGAGACGCTAAGACTTGGTGGCGATGATTCTGGACTGGGTCAAATTACGGACTCCAGGCTTGCGCCGGCGACTTGGTTCTGGTCAGAGGATCGAGCTTGAATTCCCCTTTCGACTTCTTGATGAATTCCAATAGCCGAGGGGGCGCATCGCAGTTCAGACTGCGTCCGGAGAGCGTAAACTTCTTCTCTTTCCAAAGCTCCTCAAAGGCATCGATGGCGCTCTCCGACCCACTGTCCTGCAAATCGTTGTTGAACATGACGGTGTTTCGCCTTAGCTCCTCAACCGCGAAAATGATGGCATCGGTCGTGTTGTTGGCCGTATATGCATTTGGATCGTTGGCGAATTCATTACCCATATACGGCATTGGGCCCATCAATTTTTGTGGCGGCTGGCCACCGGGGGTGGGGGGCGCAAAGTGGCAGCCATTGACGATAATCAGCGGCGTATCCTTGGGGAATTTCTTCCGGAGCTCCCTGACCAGAATGGGAAAGTCCGTTCCCATGCTTCCCGACACGTCGCACACCAAGGCAATCTTTCCTTTGACCTTGACGCCAAAGAAATCTTTTCCATCGGTGCCTCCACCCCCCCCACCGCCGAACATGCCTCCACCCCCTTCTCCCTGGGTCTTGCTGGCACCTCCTCCGGGAGTCGGTTTGACTTTTTGAATGGTGAAAGTGTTGGGGAGCGGCTTGGCATCCGGGTCTTCCCCATCGCCCATGGACTTCGTCCCTTCGTCGCCGGTGGCGCTCGTCGTTCCGTCCTCCGTGGGGCCGCCAGGAGCCTGGTCACCGGTACCGCCACCGGTCCCTTGGGCCTGATTGCCACTTCCCCCGGAACTATTGCCGATGCCTCCGCCGCTTCCGCCACCCATGCCGGTCCCTTGGCCCGGGCCGACGCCGTCCCCTGAACCGCTCCCTTGACCGTTTCCAGTTCCGCCGCCCCCTCCGGCAAAGCCGTTGCCTCCTCCTCCCCAAGTCAACAGCAGCAACAGCAAGAGAAAAATGATAATGGCCGTGCCAATGCCAATCCCCGCACCCATCAGAACCTGCTTGCGACGGCGGTCGGCTTCGGTGGGAAGTGCGAGCGGTACGGAAGGCGGTGATGCAGTCTGGGCAGGCTGGAGCGCCGGGGCAGGACTGCCAACGGCAGGGGGTGCGACTGGCGTCACCGAAACTGCGGCAATCGGTTTGGCAATGGATTGGGGAAACAAGCCCGGTACGTCCGAAGCGGGAATCCAGGGGGAATTTCCCTCGCAGCGGACTTCGTCACTCACGGACAGCTGGCCCCGATCGCGCAAGTATTCGAGCTCATCCAGCGAAAACGGGCCGGAGAGCGCCCCGGCGACGCGGCAAAACCACTCGCTCATGACTGTTCTCCTGAGTTAGATCTGTTCCGCCTGAAAGGGCATGATGCGGAGCTTGTTGACGACGTATTTCAGGCAATATCCGCCACAGTCATCCAGGAATTCCTCCTCGGACTTCTTGGTGTAAACCAAAAGCAATTGGATGACGAGTGCCAGCACGAGCGCCTGAAAAGTAGTTTCGAAAGCCGTCGCCAGACCGCCAGTTACTCCCTGCAGGGCCGTCTTAATCTGGTCAAGTTCGGCTGTGGATTGCAACACGCTGGCAAACTGGCCAATCGCTTGGGAAAGTCCTTGCACCGTGCCAATGAATCCGAGCACGGGAATGGCCCAGACAAAGGCCCCGATCATGGCGTAACTGGTTTCCATTCCGGATTCATCGTGATCGGCCTGGGAACGCAGGATGTCATCCACGTCACCCACCTCGCCAAGATTTCGCAAATTCGACAAGGCGACCATGATGCGGTTGAAAATGACGAAGTGCTTGGGGTCATCGACCGTGGAATGGATATTGTCCATCACCACGTCCACCGTTGCCGGCGACAGCACGAAGTCATGGGCCAATGGAACCACCTGATACTGCAAGGCTCGCTTCTGATAGGCCAGCTTGCGTGACTTGATAAACAAGATGACGAGCGCCCAGGCGGAAAAGAAGACCGTGGGATAGGGGAGCGGCCCGCGCTCGATGAAGGACTCTCCCAGGCGTGCCAGGGCGTAGACTTGATAACGCTGGCAAACGGCCAGGATGCCATAGAAGATAATCGTAAGAGCCAGCGCAAAAAGCCCCGAAAGAAGCAGGTTCACTCGCGTGAATTTGCCCCCGCGAAATGCCAGTCGCTGCTCGATGTCCTGCCGCGCCCAGGCAAGCGGCACTTCGGTTGTGTCGAGCAATTTGTTGTCCGCCGGACTAGTCATGTTTCCTCATCTTATCCAACTGTTGTACCGCTGGGGGCCAGTGCGATAATCGCCAGAAACACAATGAGCACAATCACGCCAGGAATGAGCACCAGGTAACCGAGCACCAGTCCGGTGATCGCCAATCCTTTGCCCCCCAATTTTTGCTGAGAAGCATGGACCTGCCGCAAAGCAACGTGGCCAAAAACGATGGCGAGCACGCTTCCCAGGAAGGGAAACACAGTCATTCCCAGCAGGCCCAGCACGAAACTGGCGACCGCTAGCGGCGCCATGGTGATACCGGTTGGCCCCGCCGACGCCGTGGCTGGCAGTCCCCCCAGCAGGCGTGCCAGCTCAGGCACTTCCTGCAGTTTGCGCCAACTATTCATTCCTTCGGACCAAACGAAGTCGCCGGGCTGGACCTGACCCATTTCCACGGCGCGGCGCATTTGAGGTCCCGTGAGCGGCCCCATTTCCGCATTGTCGTGCGTATAGAACCATTCCACGAGGGGCTCTTCGCCATCGCTAGGACCGGCCTCCTCGGCAGGGGCGGCCAGGGAAAGCTCACTTCCCTTTTCCGGCTGAGCTTTCTGTCTGGGAACCGGCGCGGGTGGTCGTGGAAAGAGCTCGGGATAGTTTTCGGCCCGAGACCAATGGGCACCATCTGTGGAGACTTCGTAGTGCCGCCCGAACCGGCCGCGAGCCGCCAGTTTTTGCAACTGCTCGGCTGGGAACGGCCCTTGCTCTTCACCGCGAAGTCGAATGTAGTAAATCATGAATAGGCTAGTTCGCAGTGACGACGTAAAGCAGCCGCCCTTCCATGCGTAGATCCGCCGCCAGCTCGTCCAGCGTTGCTTCGCCGGCTTTGCACGCGCCGACTTTTTTCGCCTGCACCTCGCCAGCTTCGCTGCGAAGAATAACGAACAGGTCCGCAGTGGTTTCGGGAGCAAGCCTGGGCAAAGAAGCGACCCAGGCCCCCCCCAAATCCCGATGCAGCCAGCCGCCAACACTGTACCTTGTTCCGCGCGAGGCCTTTTCCAGCTTCCCAAATAATGCCACGCTGGCATCGACGCATATTTTGCGGTTGGTCAAGCGGCGGAGAACGTCCTCCGCGGATTTGCGAGCCCGGCCCGCTTCCACGTCATCGGGGTCGATCCAATTGGACTCAATGCTGACATTTACCGTCGCCAGCAAATCCAGATTGGGCTTAAATCCCTTTTGCAGGCAGTAGCTTCCCTGACAGCCGGTCTCGAGAAAAATCTGCGTGAGTTGCAGAGTCAGCAGCGGGTCCATTTGCGGCTCGTCATCGAGCATCGCCAGGAGAATGTTGAAAGTTTTTTCCCAGTTATCGTCGTTGAGCTTATCCAGCAGCAAGATGGTTTTGTCGCGGACCCGCCGCTGCGGCGAAGTCCAAACATAGGCGCTGGCCCCCTCGGCTCCCTCCACCTTTTTGGGTGTGGCAATCTTCTTGACGTCCAGCGTCATCCGCTTCCATTCGGACAAGCTCCCGTCCTTGAAAGCAAAGAACGCAATTTCCCCTTCCTTGGTGGTGCTGTCGATGGGGGCTTTATCGAAATAGAACCGCTTTTCATCCGAGGTAATGACCATGTCCACCGCGGAAACCCGGCGATCATCGATGCGGGGATACATAGCCTTATGCGTTCGTTCTCCAGCGTCATCAAGCCGTTTGGTAACGGCTTCCAGAAATGGTTGCAGCTCTTTGATCGCCGGAACTGCGGGAAAATCTCCGTTGGTTTGGAGCAAGGCGTCCGCCTCAGCCAGAAGCTCTTTGGCCTTGGCGGGGGTCACAAAGCGGAAGTCGATGGCCGACCACTTCTCCAGCAAGGCGTTCCACTTTTCCACGCCGCTCCACAACGGGGCTTCATCCTGCACGAGCTTGGTGAAAATCGCGGAACGGGCGGTACCGGGAAATTTTTGGACATACTCCTGTAGCGCTTGGGCATAAGGGCCGATCTGGCCCACCGCCTCGTCGATCTTTTTCATCGCTGCCTGTTCCATGCGGCGGGCGGCATCGGTGCCGGCCATGCTATCCAGCTTGAGGATCAGGGGCTCCACCTGGCGGGTAAGATCGACGGAAACACGGAGCATCTTTTGCAAGCTCTGGGACCGGCTTTTGAGTTGGGCAATCGCGGATGCATCGCTGGGGTTGACGGCGGTGACGGCGTCCGCAATGGACCTCAGCTCGGTGGTAAATTCTTTGTCCTTGGCCTCCTGATGTTTGCGGATGGCCAAACGGATCTCCCCTTGCAGATCCTGCACTTCGCGCTGCTCCACATCTCCTAGGCAGAGCTTCAGAGCCTCGTCCACATCGTTGTGCGCCAGTTCCAGGCGGCTCCAGGTGTTATCCTTCAGGGCCGCCTGAATAGCGGATATGGTCCGCTCGCGGGCTACCAGCCGGCTTTGCTCCTTGTCCTTGAGAATCTGCAAATCTGCCGCCAGCTTTTGAATCTCGGGACTCTCGAAGGCAGCGGGAGACTTGGCCTTGAGGTCCGTCAGATACTCGTCGGCGGCTGGGACTTTTTGTTCCTCGACAAGTTGCCGCAGCCCTTCTACCTGGCGGGCGAATTCTTCCGCGCGGGTCCGCACGCCGATGTACCAATACACGCTCGCGGCCGCGCAGCCGATAAACAAGACCGAAAAGAAGGCGACCATCACCAGCCGCCGCTTTTGCCAGACCTCCAGGGCCCTGATTCGCTCGCTGGTCTTGGTGGCCAATTCCAGCGGGACCTGTCCCGCCCGCTCCACCTGGTTGTAGCATCGCTCCAGGTCGATGCGACTGGCACCCGCATCGAGCGCCTGCTCGAGCCCGGCTATGGCGGCTTTGTGCTCCTCGGCGATGCGGATTTTCTCTTCTTCACGATCCAGCCAGTTGAACGCAGGCTCCACTTCTTCGAGCAAGGGATCCGTGGCCGCGAGTTGGGCGATGGCGGCCTGTCCATTCCAAGCGGCGCGCAATTGCCGGGCGCGTGGCATTTCCCTGGAACCATAGGTCTCGTGCAATTCCACGGCCAGTTTTTTCAGCCGCTCCTTCGCAGTAGCGCGGCGGAGCTCGGTATGGATGCGGACGGCGTTTTCGACCAGGGCCGGAGGGACGGGAATAGTCCATTCTCCGGGTCTGACCTCGCGCTCCAAAAGCGCAGCCAGGGAAGCGTCGCGCTGCCGCTCCGCCTTCACCAGGTCTTCCTCCACCTGTTGCAGTCGGGCTCGTTCGTACGTCTTCACGTCCTCGCGCCAGATGGCCGTCGCCGAATCCTTCTGGGCAATCTTGCGCAAGAAGTCGAGCCGCGTCCGCAGCGGGCTGCCCGCCAGCGCATGCAGCCGGTGCAGCCGCATCAGGTCCGCCAGGGGCTTTTCGAGGTTATAGGCCTCATTGAGCTCGGCCACGATATCCATCAGGGGGACCGGCGGAGCAGGGTAACCCATCTCCACCAGTAGCGCTTCCCACAACTGCCGCTGCGGGAATTCGAGCAGCTCGATCACGCGAAACAGATCGGGCTCCACCTCGCACTTTTGCAGGGCCTGCGCCCGGTGGCCGTCCCTTAGCAATTCGTCGCATTCCTGCAAGCGTTCGTTCGACTTTTCGACAATCTCTTCATACTCGCGCATCGCTTCTGTCAGCACATCATCCGAGATGACGGCATCGGGACCAACCATCCGCTTGATCCGCTCGACGAGCGTTTGCAGCGCTTTCAGGGAGAATTGTTGACCGGCCATGATGACGTCTCAATTATGGGGCGGCGGTGGCATCGGCTGCGATGATCTCAACGACTTCCTTGCCAACTTCACGGTAAATGCGAATCCCCAGTCGGGACTTTGCATCCAATTCCTTGAGGAGGGCGAGCATATCGTCGCACCAGTTGACGCTGGCGGCGGCCGCATCGTGCTGGGCCGTGGCGGTGTCCAGAAGCGTTTGTACATTGACGATGTCCTGGGTCAATTGGGTCTGCTTGAAGGCCAATTGATTCCGTTCGTCAAAGGTTCGGGGCATGAAGGCGGCGAGCAGCTTTTGCTCCTTTAGCAGACTGTCCATGTCCCCTTCCAGGAGCGTCTTCTTTTTCTGGAGAGAAGTGACCTTTTTGGCCACTTCCTTCTTCTTGGAATCCAACAGGGCCGCGGAAACCTTTCCCTTCGTGCTCTTGCCCTTGGCGTCGGGTGGCCAGGGGGCGGTGGAGGCGAGTTTGATGATCGCCTTGCCGCCGGTGCATTCAAACTTTACGTCCACCTCCAAGTCCGGCGGAAGGGTGCCGCTGGCGGAGCCGGTGACCGTCATCGTCGTGTTCTTACCGGGAGGCAGCCCCTGGTTGGCTTGGAACTGCACGGAAGGAAAATCGATGGGTGTAACTTCCAGTCGTAGCACCTGCCCCTTCAGCGCGATGCCGACGGGGAGGTTGAATTCGATGCTGGCGGTTTCCCCCGGCGTGATTTTCAACGGTTTCAGCGGAATCGGCTTGGCCAGGCGGCAAAGCTCTTTCTCGCCGCCGGCGTCAATCTCCAGCAGGCAATAATTCAGCGGCAGCGAGCCCGCCGCGGCACCGGGCCGCCACTGAAACGCCAGGGTTTTTCCGCTGAGCGTAAAATCGGCGACGGCTCGGTCCTTGTTGAGCGATCCATTCCCTTTGAGGGAGACCGTCCAGGTCCGTTTGTCGGCGGCATCGGCCCGGTCCAGTTTGATGGCTTGCCCCATCGGCAACAGGTCTTCGACCCCGAGCACCACCAAATCGCAATCCGCCGGCTTGGCGACTTCGATCTTCGCAAGCTCGACACTGCTGGTGATCTTTGGCTCGGGAATGAGCAGAAAATTGCCACGCTGGCGGACATCGTCGAGAGGGGAACCGGCAGTCGGCGTGGTGGCAGGGGACGCTGGAACCGTGGGAGTCACCTCAGGAGAAGGGGGCGACACGGCCGGAGGCGCAGTCGAAGCCGGTGGTGTGACCGCGGGAGTCGTCGTTGCCGAGGCATTTGTCGGTGCTGGTCCCGGGGTTGTTCGTTCCGTTCCTGTCGGCGGCCCGTTCTTGAAAGGAGGCTCTGCAGGCTTAACCGGAACCACCTTGGGCGACTGCTTCTCCGGCGGCTCTGCCGGACCAACTTCGGTAGAGTCCGGGTTCTTTTCCTGAGCGGATTTCGCTGTCGGTGGGGGCACTGGTTCTTTGCTTTCGACCGAGGCCACGGAAGCGTTCCCTCCGCGACCCAGCACTTGGAGCAATCCCCAGGCTCCACCCCCGAGCAACACCACGGCCACGAGCCCAATCCCCACTCCCAAACCAATCTTGAGTCCCAGGCTCCCGCCCACCGCGCTCGGCGCAGCGCCGACCGGCAGCGGGGGAGGGCGCATGCCTCCTCCCGGTCTGATCGGCGACGGCGGTGGTCGTTTGCCTGCCATGAAAAAACTCCTGCGTCAAAACTCCCGCGTAAATCCCTTGCTGCGGTAGAGCTCCACTTCTTCCTCATTCACCATGATGAAAATCCGATATTCCAGGGAGCTCTTTTTGTCGATCAGTTGCTGCGCGAGATCGAGCGTTTCCTGGACCTGCTTTTCGATTCCCTTTGCGTCGATCACCTTTTCTTTGGCGATATCAGCGGATTCTTGTACCCGCCGCAATTCCTCGACAAGACCTTCCTTTTTCCGTTCCGCCTCCTTGATGGCCTCTTTATCCTTCGAGATCTTCGCAAAGTTCGTGAGCTGGTCAATCTTTGGCTTCAGCGAAGCATTCTCCTTTTGCAAGTCGTTGTCTTCCTTTTTGGCCTTCTGCTCAAAAACCTTGACCCGATCCTTCTTATCCTTCAAACGAACATTCAGATCCTTGATCGAAAGCGGGCGGCCTGATTCAATGGCGTCCTTGAGGTTGAGTTTACCCAGATAGTTTTCCACTCCCTTGACTCGAATCTCTCGTCCGTCCTCATTGTCCTTGTCTTTGTCGAAAGAAAAGAGCACCGTCAATTCCAGAAGGGCTCCTTCCTTGTCGGTTTTGCCCAGGATTTGAATTGACTGAGATTTGCCGGGGGGAATCGGCTCTGCGGGAATCTGTTCCACTTTGCCGGGAAAATCAACAGGCTTGATCTGCAAGGAGAGACTCTCCACATCGGGCAACATGGACGCATCCATGCGGGGCAAATCCACTTTGAATGCCGAGCCCGTGGCGAGCTTTTCGAACTTGATCGGTGGCACCTCCATCGGTTCCGATAATCGGCAGACCTGTGAATCTCCGCCAACCTCTACCTTGAGCATGCAGTAACGGAGTGCATCTGGTTTAGCGGACGGAGGAACCGTTGGGTTCCAATGAAAACTCAAGTCCTGACCGGTGAGCCTAAATGTTCCGAGCGTCACTGGATTGCCGGAAAGCGCGCCAATGGGCATGCGAATGACCGCCCACGACCGGACACCGCTGACATCCTTTCGATCCAGTTTGATATTCCCCGAAAGCGCGCTTCCAAACGCCTTTTCAACTCCCAACAATGTCAAATCACAATCGCTGACCATCGGCGCATACACTTTGGCCAGCAGCGGACCCGCCGAAGGGCCTGACGTTCCGCTTAGGTTGGAACCGCCGGTGCGCGCGGGCAAGCGTAGCCTTCCCTTGCGCTCTTTCAGGTCAAACATCGGCGGATGATCGGGTTCGACTGGCGGAGGAGGCTCGACAGGCTTCGTCGGTTCAGGAACCGTGGTCGCAGGAGAAGGTTCAACTGGGTCCATCGGTTTGGGCTCGGGCTCGACATTGATCGGCACGGCAACCGCAGGCTCCGTATCGGTTTCGGGCCGGTGTTTTTTGTCGTTCGCAGTGCGCTTGCTGGGATTCTCTCGCGGCGTGACCGGCGGCTGGATGTTCTTGTACGGAACCTGCACCACCCTATTTTCCGGCGGTTTGCGGAGGATCATGAAGGCCAGAATGGCGATCAGCGAGACGCAGAGGCTTCCCAAGAAGGCCACCGCCAGGGTCATGCCGGACGTTTTGCGAGGGCGGCGATGGAAGGGGTTGGGAACGGCGGCAATGGGCTCCTGGTTCGCCGCTGTCACCATTTCCGGCGGCCGGAGGCGTGCATCGACTTCCCCGAGCGGATTCGGCTGGGGAATGGGGGGCAGGTTGGGCGGCCGGGTGCGGCTGGAAGAAGGAACGTAGACACCGGCGGATGCCGTTAACGGTGCGGCTGCCTGCCGCTCCGAGAATTGTCCGGCACGAGCCGCTTCGACCAGCGCGCCTCCCTTGGTTTGTTCCGGCGGCTTCGGCCCCGCCAGGTCAATCACGAACGAATGAGGGTTCTTCCGCGCAACCGCGGCATCTGGCGAACCGGTGAAAACGAACCGCCACTGGCATTCAAAGCTGGAGTAGATCTTGGTGTAGAAAGTGCTGAACGTGACGTTCCAGCGTTTTTCCGCGGGGAGCAAGCTGAGGGCTTCGCTCACCAAGGCCAGTACGTCGGTCCCTGCCTTGTAAATGACGGTGACGGGGCGGCCACCTTTTTCCAAACACGATTCCGCCAAGACGCCGGCATAGCCAGCGTCCCCCGCCGCGAGTTGCCAATTGCGGCAGGGCTCGAGAGCAACGTCGTCCATCCGCGGCCGCCGACCGGGCAGCGTTCTCAATTGCCCGTCCCACTGACTCACCGTGAAGTGGTCGTCCGTAAGAACAAACGCCGGCCCGCCGATTGCCGCTTCCGCTTCGCGGCGCGTCAGGGCAATGTGATGGGCCAGCAGATTGGTGCGGCCCGTATAGTCGAGGCCGGCGTCGCAGACCCGCGAGAGAACGTGAAACCGCTGGCCGCCAATGGTCCAAATGATGTGCGAAAAGTTGACGGGGTTTTGGCTGGTTCGCGGGTCCGGCGGCTTATAAGGATGGGGATAGGCGCTGATCCCTTCCAGAAAGTCCGCCATGTTCGGTTCCATCCCGGCCGTGGAGCAGACGGTGCAAAAGCCGAACGATCCGGAGCGGAGTCCCTTCTGTGCCGAGGTGTAAATAATCTCCTGGCTCATCAGCCGGTCTCCTTCCAGCGGCCACGGTTTTCCTCACCGGGAACAACATTGAGCTGGCGCTGTCCGATTGGCACCACTCGCGGCGCGACTTTGTGCAGGGCATACAACATGGGGACTTCGGTCCACTGCGAGTGCACATCCTTGGGGCGGATCAGGAACATATCGGGGCGTTCGACATCCTGCTGCGGCGACCGGCCAAAGGCACTGACGGGAATGTAAATGACTTCCTGAAAGGACGATTCCGCTTCGTTGATGACTTCGCCGGCATGCTCTCCCAGCATGCCGCGCACGTCGTCCGAGACGGCCTTGAGCGCTTCCAAGTCCATCACGCTGGCACCGTCGGGAAGCTTGCGAATCACGGGAACCTCAAACAGGCGCTTGCGGCGGCAGAGGGCCTGGCAGGAGTCGAACTTGCTGACGAGCACAACCAGTTGGCCGGGTATTTTTTCGCTCTGGGCCAGCGGTGTCTCCAGGTAATTGCGAATTCGGAGCGCCCCCTCGGCCAGAACCTGGTCCTGCGGATATAAGTATTTGCTCTGCATGAATTGCGGGTCGGGATCTTTGGCTTTCGCGACGACGGCCCGGCGAAACTTGGGGTGCTGCGTCGGATCGAAGAGAAAGAGGCGGACTTTGGACACCGCCAGGTGCTTGCAGGGCTGCGTGGACGACTCGCCACCCGGCAGAAACTGTTCGCCGGCATTGTCATACAGGCAGAGGACGCGGGACAACGGATTGCGCGGGCGGGCGGGATCGAACGCGTGATGCCCCTTGTCCGGGCTGATCGAATAAACCAGTGGCCGCGGCAGCAGCACCCGCTGGCCACCCTTCATGTTCACCGGCTGATAGAGCTCGCCGGCCTGCTGGGTCTTGTCGATGATGACCAGGTCTTCTTCCTGGGGATTATTGAAGAGTTTGGTGTGGTTTTGCCCCAGGAACTGATTGGCCAGCGGGCTCTTATCCGCGAAGTCCAGATGAAAGTTCGTCCGGAGGGACGTCTTTAGCTGCCAGGTCATGGCCGTGAGAAAGTTCGACTTGCCGCAAAACGGAGCCCCGAAAATGGAAACGAACAGCGGCGACATCTCCAGGAAAACCCGCGGGAGATTCAGGTGGCAGTTCGGGCAGGCCAAGTGCTCGCAGACCCCCCCCTTCACGTCGATGGCGTGTCCCTGGACCGTAAAACGCGTCGGCAGAAAACGCTGGTTCTCCGCCGGCAGCATAGGATCCCCGGTCAGATCCGAATGGGAAGCGATCCAGAGGACTTCGTCGGGGGGAAACTTATGCCAGCAATGAGGGCACGTCACTTGCGCCCGGAGATCGACAGCGCTCGTGTTAAGATTATTCATGCGTGAATGGCCCCGCGCGCAGCGTCACAATTCTCCCCGCACTTTGCTCGAATCGAGAGTTTTCATCGTAATGGCGATGGCCGCCAGCCGCAACCAATTTTTCCGCTATTTCGGGGAGACTTTAGGGCCTCTTCTTCGTCCCCGCGGGGATGCCTAGAGCGGCCGCGCCTGCTCGCCGGCCGGTGGTGCCAAACCTGCCGCCGGCTGGATTTCCGGCCGGTTGGTTGGGACCGCCTGACTTGTTGGCAGCCGGTGCTTTCATTTTGGCGACGGTTAAGGCATCAAGCTGGCTCAGGGCAGCACGAGCTGCTCTTCCACCTTCGCCGGAAGGATCCAAGTCAATCGCTTGTTGCAGAGTGGACGCAGCCCCCTCCAACTCATCCTGTGGAATCGATTTGGACGACACGGAATTAATCAGTTCCTTGGCACCCTTGCGGGCTTCCAGTCGCAGCCGATCGAGTGTCGTCTTTTCCGTGCTGGGGAGGCGATAGATGGAGAGATAACTGATCCTCTGAGCGAGAGTTCCCCAATCTTGATCAGCCGCATTTTGCTGGGCCTCGGTGATGATTGTTTTGGGATCGAGCGGCGACGGCACTGAGCCGATGGTGGCTTCCTTGGCGAGGGTGATGATGACCGCTGTTCCATCTTCGCACCCCACGGCCAATTGCCGCGTCGTCCCCGGCCGCCACGCGAGGCGATGGACCAGGCCGGCAAACTTTTCCAGATAGAGGGCGCTCCAGGCGGCAATATCGATAACCATCAGCGTGCCGTCTCCTGCTCCCACCGCGAGCAGTTTGCCATCGTTGCTGAAAGCTGCCGCCCGATATCCCGTGTCGTTCTTGGCCCCGTTCACGAACCGGCGGCGGACAAGATAATTCTTGGTGTCCAGTTCCCACAAATCCACATCCTGCGCGGCCACGGCCAGCAGCTTTTCATCGGGGCTGACCGCCAGGTCGTAACAGACTTCTTTGCCGTGCGGCGTGAGCTGTGCGGATTTGGAAGCACCGGCGTTGGGTTGAACCAGCTCATCGAGTACGCTGGCCGAAGAACTTGCCAGGCAACTCATCACGTTCTTTCCAGCGGCACTCCAGATGAGGACGGAGCCATCGAGATGTCCGGTGATCCAAAGCGGCTTGCTCTTGCTGGTGGCCACCAGCGACTGAATTCCGCCGGCTGCTTTGGCCAGCTCGATCACCGCCGTTTGATTACCACCAGTGAGGGAGAGGAATCGCAAATTGCCTTCGCTGTCTCCCACGATAATCTGCGGGTCGGACGAGTTTCCCCAGGCGACGGACTTTGCGTCCTGCATGTCGGCATGCCGCAAACTGGCTTCCAGCTTCCACGTGGAGGTATTCCACACATACACCGTGCCTTGCCCCGTCGCCGCTGCCAGCTTTCCTTTGCCGAAGGCGAGCGCCGCACACGAAGGAAAGGGTTCCTTGAGAACCTGCGCTTCAGTGTTCTTCGTTACGTCCCAAATGCGCACCGTATCGCCGTCTCCCCCCACCGCCAGACGATCACCTGTCGCGTTCCAAGCTACGGTATGCACCGACAAACCCTGGCGGACAATCTGCCGCGTTACATTGCCTGCGGGCGGAAGTGGAGTTGTGGAGGATGGCTCAGGAGGAGTTGTGGCGGTGGTCGGGGGAGTCGTCGTTGGCGGAGTGATTGGTGTTTTTGGCGGCGTCGTAGTCGTTGGCGGGGGCGGGGCGTTGGGATCGGGAACCGGATTGGTATCCGAGCCTTTAGGTGACTTCTGCGGAGCTTTCTTTTGGGGTTCGCTTTTGGAACTGTCAGGTGCCGGCGAAGTTGTCTTGGGACTGGATTCCGGTCCCGGATCGGAAGGGGGAGTGTTTGTTTTGTTGTCTGCTGCGCCAACTTGGTCCTCGCCGCCGCTGCCAGGCGCGGAAGCCTGCTCGGGTGCTGAAGCCTTCTGGCCATTGGCCTGGGCCTGGTCACGCTTGGCAGTGAAACGGCTCCCGAAGAAGAAGAACAACAATAGCACAAAGACAATCGAAGTGACGACGGCCGTGCCGACAATCCACAATAGGCCAAAATCGTCCGGAGCTCTCGTCTGTTCACTAGGACGAGGGGGAGGACGCTTCGGGACACGAACGGGATTTTCGGCCGGCTCAGGCGTAGGTGGAGTTGGGGTGGCGATCACTGCCGTTGGCGAGGGAGCAGTTGCAGTTGGCTGTGGCCTTTCGGTGGGCTGCGGCCCAATTGCCGACTTTTCTTCGGCCGTCGCCAATCGCCTCAGCACTTCCTCGACTTTGGAAGCGTGCACATTCTGCGTCAAACGGAGCCAGCGCCGCACCTGTTCATGCTGCCGCATGGAAGCCGGAAATGCACTCTGAAACGCGCCGGCAGTCTGCGCGAACAGTCGTTCATCGTAAGCGGCGCGAGCAGCATCTTGGGAAAAAATCTGCCGCCCCTGCTGCGCGAGCGCCAGCATTCGCTCGGCCTTGCCGCGGACTTCGTTGCGCCAGTGCGCCCTTTGCAGGTTTAATTCCGAGGTCAGACGGTCTAGCGCCGCCAGAATGTCCTTCGCCACCGGATGAAAGCGCGCCAGTCCGGCGAGGTCATAAAGATCTCCTGGCTCTTCGCCACTTTCCAGCCACTTGTCAGAAGCCATTGTGCTCCCGCTCACTTCCGGCTCACGTCATTTCACTGGTTCGCGCCCGCACTCCTCATCGCGCAAAGAAATGAACTGCCTACCTGGGTCAAAAGTTGTTGTTCAACGACAGCTTAAGCCAAACAAGAAGAGCAGCCCGATGGAAACCCAGTGTAGCCAGCAATCGTTCGAATTCCAGCCCCTTGGGGCGCGTCAGGTGACGGCGGGATTCGATGGCGGAACGATCACCTCGGACGAGGGTGAGTTGCTGCTGCGGGAGGTCGAGGCCAAGACGGGGCTGTTGGCCGACCTGGCAGATTGTTTCGATGACTTCCGCGACCTCGAACTGGTGGAGCACACGGCAGTGGATCTCCTCAAGCAGCGGGTTTTCGCCTTGGCGTTGGGCTACGAAGACCTGAATGACCACGACCAGCTACGGGCCAATTCTTTCACGGCTACTACAAAAACTACTGCCATTTGCCGCTGTACATCTTCTGCGGCGAGCCCCGGCGCGCCGGGGCCGCTGACGAAGCTGCGGCCCTCGGACATCGACCGTCGCATTTCAACTGCCGCGGTCGTATTTGTTCCGCGCGAACGCGTTTCCGCCACTTCATCTCGACAAGACTGGCACTCTCTGTGAATAAAAACGCCATCCGAGTTTCAAGGTAAGCGAGCCGGTTTTTAGCATGCCAACAAATAAGGGTACAAAATATTTTGCATCCTGGCGGACACAGTCAAGGGGAGCGGCAAGGTGTTTGGCGACTCAACCAAGGTTTCCCGGTATAGCACCGATCGCCCGAGTCGTGCGCACCCTGGGAACGTGGGAAGCCCGACCTATTGCAGGCCCGCAGGGCGGGCATACGATTGCTGAGGACATGATGGCCGGAACACCGCCTCTTTGTTCAGTTCAGAGGGCCGGCTGGCGGCTCGCCAGATGTCAATCGCGAACCTCCCAAAATCCCGGTGGATTAGTCCCCCAACATGTCACGAACCCATCTCCCCAAGCCTTCTTCTGTTGCCCCGGCCTGAAAAGCCGACTAATATCAAGGGTGGCTGATGCGTGCGGGAAGAGGATTCGCGCCGTCGGCTCCCCGCCGATGAATTCTCCTACCTGAAAGGGCCCGTTCAAGCGGGGACTCTCACGCGAACCCACTGAAGCGGGTTACTATTAACGAGGTCGCCTGTGGTCGGCTGGCTGAATCGATTACCCTCGTTTGCGCGGCGAACTAGTGTCTGCGGATTGTTGTTGCTGGCCTGCGCTGGGACTAAAGCTGCGGACCAGCCCGCGATTGATTTTCGCAATGATGTCGAGCCGATTCTCTCCCGCCACGGTTGCAATGCTGGCGGCTGTCATGGGAAGGCGAGCGGGCAAAATGGATTCAAACTCTCGCTGTTTGGGTTTGATGCGGCTTTCGATTACGACGAGATTGTGAAGCGGGCTCGTGGACGGCGGGTGAGCGTTTCCGCGCCGGAGCAGAGCCTGCTTTTGGCTAAGGCTACAGGTAAAGTTCCACATGGCGGCGGACGGCGGCTGGAGCCGGAGAGTGAAGCGTACAAGACGCTGAACGCCTGGATTGTCGCCGGCACGCCGGGTTCGTCGCCGGGTGCGCCGCAGATTGTCGGCCTGAACATGGAGCCCAAACTGCTTGTCATGCAGCGCGGGCAGACGCAGCCGCTGAAGGTGGTGGCGAGTTTGTCGGATGGAAAGACGCGGGACGTAACCGCGGAGACGTCGTTCTCCAGCAATCTCGACGTCGTCGCCTCCGTCAGCGAGGCGGGCCTGGTTCAAGCCGGCCAGCAGAGCGGCGAAGCGGCGATCATGGCCCGCTACCAGGGACAAGTCACTGTCTTTTCCACCATCATCCCCCACGGCCAGGCGCTCGCGGAGATTCCGAACTTTCAGCCGAACAATTACATCGACAAGCTCGCCGCGGAGAAGTGGAAGAAGCTCGGGCTGCTGCCGTCGCCGGTTTGTGATGACGCCACGTTCCTCCGCCGCGTCACCATCGACCTCTGCGGCCGAGTGCCGACGAGCAAGGAGGCGCGTGCATTTTTGGCGGACACTGCTGGCGACAAGCGGACCAAGGCCATCGATCGGCTGCTCGATTCACCCGACTACCCCGCGTTCTTTGCCATGCGGTGGGGAAGCATCCTCCGAAACAGCAACCTGGCGGGGTCGGACAAAGCGGCCTACGCGTTCCACAACTGGATCAAGGATAACATCGCCCGCAACCGTCCCTACGACGAATTCGTCCGGGGCATCATCGCCGCAGCGGGGGAATGGCAAGACTCCCCGGCGATCAATTGGTACTGGCAATCGCGAGACGACCAACTGCATCAGGTAACAGCGGACACCGCCCAGGTCTTTCTCGGCACGCGGCTGCAATGTGCCCGCTGCCACCATCATCCGTACGAGAAGTGGAGCCAGGACGATTACTACGGCCTCGCCGGCTTCTTCACCCGCCTCGGGCGCAAGAGCTTTGGTGAGCCGCCGCCGTACTATGCCAGCGGCACCGTCACGACCGGCGAACGGAACCCGCTAACTGGGAACGTTCCGGAGCCCAAATATCTCGGCGGCGACGTGGCGAAATTCACCCCGGAGGAAGACCCTCGGCACGCTCTCGTCGACTGGATGGCGAAGCCGGAAAACTCGCTCTTCGCCAAGGCCCTCGTCAACCGGATGTGGGGGCACTTCCTCGGCCGCGGCCTGGTGCAGGAAGTGGACGACCTGCGGGAAACCAATCCGCCGTCGAACCCGGAATTGCTCGATGCCCTCGCCAAGGATTTTCTCGATCACAAGTTCGATGTGAAGCACATCATCCGGACCATCGTGAATAGCAAGGTCTATCAGCTCTCTTCCGAGCCGATGGACGCCAACAAGAACGACCGGCAGAACTTCGCTCGGTTCTACGCCCGCCGGATGATTGCCGAAGTTCTGCTCGATTCGCTCGACCAGGCCACCGGCAGCAAAACCCGCTTTAGCAACGTCGCCAGCACCGCCCGGGCCATCGACCTGCCGCACGAGAACTTTGGCTCCTACTTTCTCGACACCTTTGACCGACCCCGCCGCGTCACTAGTTGCGAATGTGAACGGAGCAGCGGCGGAACGCTGGCCCAAGTTCTTCTGCTGGCCAACTCCGACGAGATTGAAAACAAGATCGCCAGCGGAGAAGGCAAAATCGCCAAGCTGCTTAAGGACAATAAGACCGATAAAGAGATTGTAGACGAGCTTTATCTCAGTGCGCTGTCCCGCTTTCCCACCGGGGAGGAACAAGCGACGCTGCTGAACTTCCTCGAACCTTTTGCAGCCAAGCAGGATGAACGGCAGAAGGGGCTGGAAGACGTGCTTTGGACAGTGCTCAATGCCAAGGAGTTTATGTTTACGCATTAGATTCAAAACTTCTTACTCTTACTCTTACTCTTACTCTTACTCTTAATCCTCCCCCCGACGGAGAGGCCGAGAGAGAATGAGGAGTAAGATTAGGAGTAAGAGTAAGATTAAGAGAGACTACTGCGGACCAGGCCTTGATTCGGACAACACATCCTCTGGAGAGGAAACCTAAACCAATGCTCACCATCCTCGGCTCATCCCACAAATCCTGCGACGGCGTCTCCCGCCGCTCCTTCCTCCAAGTTGGAGCCCTCGCCGCCGGCGGTTTGACGCTGGCGGACGCGCTGCGATTCGATTCGCAAGTGAACGCCGCGCAGCCCGGCATTTCCACTCGCAAAAAATCCGTGATCCAAATCTGGCTCGCCGGCGGCCCGAGCCATATCGACATGTACGACCTCAAGCCGGATGCTCCGGCGGAGTTTCGCGGCGAGTTCCGCCCGATCGCGACGAACGTGAAGGGGATCGACATCAGCGAGCATCTGCCGCACCAGGCCAAGATCATGGACAAGCTGGCCATCGTCCGGTCGGCCTATCACACCAACGCCGGCCACGGCATGGGCTCGCAGTGGATGCTCACCGGCTATCAGCCGACGATTGAAGTCAGCGACAACATCTATCCCTCGTGCGGCAGCGTCGTCGCCCGCATGAAAGGTCCGAATGAGCCGGGGCTGCCGGCGTACGTCAACCTGCCGCGGCCGCTCGGCCTCGGCAAGGCGGCGTATCTCGGGGCGTCGTACAACCCGTTCTCCCCCGACGACGACCCGAACCGCGACGGCTTTCAGGTCCGCAACATGAAGCTCCCCGGCCGCGTCACGCCAGAGCGGCTGGGCCGCCGCAAGGGTTTGCAGGCCCAGATCGACAAAATCCGCCGCGACGTGGACATCAAGGGGGACATCGAAGGGCTCGACAAGCACTACCGCGACGCGATGGAGATGGTGACGAGCGACAAAGCCCAGAAGGCGTTCGACATCGCCAAGGAAGACCCCAAAGTCCGCGACAACTACGGCCGGCACGACATGGGCCAAAGCTGCCTTCTCGCCCGCCGCCTCGTCGAAGCCGGCGTCAGCTACGTCACCATCCAGGCCGGCGGCGGCTGGGACACTCACGGCGACAACTTCAAGCAGCTCAAGGACAACCTGCTCCCCAAATTCGACCGGGCGGTGGCGGCCCTGGTGCAGGACCTCTACGACCGCGGCCTGGCCAATGACGTCCTCGTCATGGCCTTCGGCGAATTCGGCCGCACCCCGCGGATCAACGGCGGCGCCGGCCGCGACCACTGGCCGGGGGCGATGAGCATCCTCTTCGCCGGCGGCGGCCTCCGGATGGGCCAGGCCATCGGCACCACCGACCCCCGCGCCGAAGCCCCCGCCACCAAACCCTACACCCCCGGCTGCGTCCTTAGCACCATGTACCACACCCTCGGCATCAACTTCAAACACTCCTTCCACGACCAGGCCAACCGCCCGCTGCCGATTCTGAATGAAGGGAAGCCGATTGAGGAATTGATCTAATCCACGGAAGGGAAATCAGCCACGGATTGAGCACGGATAAAACACGGATAGATCAAGACAGGAAATTATTCATCACGAGCAGTTGCCTTTGAGATTGGATTTATCCGTGTCCTTCCGTGTTTCATCCGTGGCCGCTTCTCTACTGGTCGTTTGGACTGCCTTCGCGCTGGCCGATCTTCCTTCCCCTCGCCTCGACCGCATCTCCCCGCTCGGTGCGTCTTCTGGAACTTCCATCGAAATCGAAACTCAAGGAGCCGACCTGGAAGACGTGAAGTCCCTCCGTTTCGACCACCCCGGCTTCACCGCCGAGCCGGTGCCGATGAAGGAGCGGCTGTTTAAGGTGACTGTGGCGGCGGATGTGCCGGCGGGGACTTATGACATTCGCACCGTCGGGCGGTTTGGCGTCAGCAATCCGCGGCTGTTTGCGGTGTCGCGGGGGATTGCCGATATTGCGGAGAAGGAGCCGAATAATGACGCGGCGACGGCGCAGGTTGTGCAAGTCAATTCGGCGGTGAACGGCATTTCCGACGGCAACGACCAGGACTTTTTCAGGCTGCCGCTCAAGAAGGGACAGCGGGTCACTTTCGACTGTCAGGCCCAGAGGCTCGACGTGCAGATGGATGCGGGGCTGGCGTTGCTTTCTCCGGCGGGGACGCAGCTAGCGGCCAGCGGCGATTACTTTGGCCGTGATCCGTTCATCGATTTCGTCGCTCCGGCTGACGGCGATTACTTTGTAGCCACGAGCGATCTGACATACCGCGGCGGCTTTCCCTATCGGCTGGTCATCAGCGACAAGCCGCACGTGGAGAATGCCTTTCCCCGCGCAGTGCAACTGGGTCAGAACACGGAGTTGACGCTCCTGGGCCGCAATTTCGGCTCGGCGGGAAAACCCTCGACTCAAACGCTCTTCGATTTGCCGCTAGACGAAGCGAAGTTTCCCCTCACTGCACCAACCGATGCGAATGACCTTAACTTGTTTCGCTTCCTCGAACATCCTACCGCCTACAGCGTTCAGCCGACTGCGGCCACCTGCACCGTCAGCGGCTTTCAAATCAGGCCGATCCTCGGCGGCAGCGACGCTTTGAACGCCACTTCACTGCTCCTTGTCGATTCTCCGGTGACTCTCGAGCACGAGCCGAACGACAAGCAGGACCAGCCGCAGTCGATTTCACTCCCCGCGGTCGTCAGCGGCCGGTTCGATGCGGCCCGCGATGCCGACTGGTATGAATTCCAGGTCGACAAGGATGGCGCCTATGGCCTCGAAGTCTACTGCGAGCGCATCGGCGGTCAGGCGGACCCTTATGTGGTGCTCGTGGATGATAAGGGAACCCGCGTCCAGGAGTTCGACGACTTCGGCCATCGAATGGGACCGTTCGACGGGCATCTCCGCGATCCGTCCGGTTCGCTCAACCTGAGTGCCAACAAGAAGTACCGCCTGCTGGTGCAGGACCGCTACCGCCGCGGCGGCCCACGCTATCAATACGTCCTCTCCATTCGCAAGCCCAAGCCCGATTTCTATCTGGCCGCCATCAATCCGCAGAACCCATCGCCGGCCGGACTCAATCTCTGGAAGGGGGGGGCGGCTTACTTGCACCTGATCAACCATCAGCGCGACGGCTGGAATGAGCCGATCACGATTATGGCCGAAGGATTGCCGCCGGGAGTTCATGCCTCGCCAATTTCTTTGCTGCAAGAAAACCAATGCGGCTTTGTTCTCTGGGCCGACGAAAATGCCGCGGACTTCACCGGCCCGATCAAGCTGATTGCCACCGGCACCCTCACCCCGGCCCTCTCCCAAGGGG
>SXOA01000031.1 GCA_005778405.1 Planctomycetaceae bacterium | reverse complement strand
GGAGAGGGGACAGACAGAATACCACACTCCGCGAGCGAATCGGCTACCCCGAGGCCTGGATGCAAAACCCGTACGAGTCCCCCAAGGCTGTTTCCTACCAGTCCCCACCGGACTTCCCGCCCTTGGGCGACTTCTCTCCCCGCTCCACCTATGCTCGCCTCGGCGTCCTCGCCTTTCTCTGCTCGCTCGCGTTCGTCCTTTACATCGATCGGGTCTGCATCGGTCAGGCGATGGACGCCATCTGCGCCAAAGACAGTTTGAATCTGACCAAGGATCAGTTTAGCTGGGTACTCAACGCCTTCATCCTGGCGTACTGCATCTTTGAAGTCTGGACGGGGAACCTGGGGGACCGCTTTGGCTCCCGCGGCGTCATCGCCCGCGTGGTGATCTGGTGGTCCATCTTCACGGCCCTGACGGGGCTGGCATTCGGCCTCTGGTCCCTTATCATCATCCGCTTTCTGTTCGGGGCGGGGGAAGCCGGGGCGTTTCCAAACGTCGCCCGCGTGGTAACCCGCTGGTTCCCCGCCGCCGAGCGCGGCCTCGCCCGCGCTACCATCTCCACCACCTCCTTGGTCGGTGGAGCCCTAGCGCCCCCGATTGCCGCCTATCTCATTGCCATCGTGGGTTGGCGGTGGACCTTTGGAATCTTTGGCCTGGTCGGCATCGGATGGGCAGCGGTCTTTTACTGGTGGTTCCGCGACAATCCGGCCGAGCATCCCGCCGCGAACGAGGCCGAGCGAGCCCACATCGGCACGCCTCCAGCCGGGGATCATGCCCACGAACCCATCCCCTGGGGAATCGTCCTCACCAGTCCCAATGTCTGGCTGCTCGGGTCGATCCAGATGGTCTCGGCCACGCTGTTTTACATGCTCTTTCAGTGGTATCCGACTTACCTCAAGAGCCGCGGCCTGACCGCCAATCATGCGGCCTGGCTGACCAGCATCGTGATCTTCGGCGGTGCGGTCGGCTGCCTGCTTGGCGGTTTTTGTTCCGACTGGATATTACGCAACCTGCATGACAGAAAATGGTCTCGTCGGATCTGCGGCGGCGGGACGCTCCTTTCCTCTGCGGCTGCCCTGTGGTGCGGCCGGTATTTCGAGGACCCGCTCCAGGCCACGCTGTTCAACGCCGCCGCTCTGTTCCTGATGCAAATCGCCATTCCGATCTGGTGGACGGTCGTGGCCGAAATCAGCGGCAAGCACGGAGCCTCTATGTGGGGGCTGATGAACTCGATGGGAGGCCTGGGCGTCTTCTCCATGACTTTCCTTGTCGGCTATGTGGTCACACGCGGCGAAGAAGACAAACTCCCCCCGCTCCTCTGCTGGCGACCGGTCTTCGACGGCGTTGCCATCGCGCTTACCGTTGGTGCCGCCTGCTGGCTGTTCGTCGATGCTACGCGGTCGATTGTGGAGGTCAAAGAGACGGAAGTGAACCCGACGGCAGGGAAGCTCAAGTGATAGGTGCCACTCTGCTTGCCACTGCTTGAGGGTCGGTTCTACACTTGAGCCATGCTCAGCCTGAAAACCACTTCTTCGCAGCGCTGGCTGGACCTGGCAGCGGCGAATTTGCCAGAGCTCCTGATCGACCATGCCCACTGCGAAAAGAAGGCGGCAGGGACGGCGATGAACTTGCTGTTTGCCTACGTGGAGAACGTGGATCTCTGCCGGGCGATGACGGAAATCGTGCAGGAGGAGTTGGCTCATTTTCACATGGTCCTCGACATTCTGGCTGCTCGCGAGATTCCCTTCCGCAAGCTCAGCCCCAGCAGCTACGGCCGGAGGCTCAACGACCTGGTGAGCAAACAAGAGCCCCACCGGGCCATCGACCGGCTGCTGGTAGCGGGGTTGATTGAGGCCCGCTCCTGCGAGCGCTTCGGCCTGCTTCGCGACCACTTGCCCGATCAGCAACTGGCGGATTTCTTTGGCGGCCTCTTTGAATCCGAAGCCCGTCACCACAGCACTTATGTCCGCCTGGCCAAATGTTTTGGGTCGGAAGACGAAATACGTCTGCGCCTGGAAGAACTGGCGGACGCGGAAGCGGCGATCATTGCCGCAGGGGACGACGTTCCGAGGATGCACAGCTAATGCCCGATATTGAATATCTCTCCGAAGCCGTCGATAGCAACGCCGCAGCGCCGCAAGGGAAACCGTGCGAGGCGTGCGGCAGTCCGGTGGAGCCGCTGGATAAATTCTGCCCGGCTTGTGGCACGCCGAACCCGGCTTACGCCAGGCCGCAGGTGGTGGATGCTCAAATCGCGGAAGAGTCCAAGCCCCTTCAAAAACATTTCCAGTGCCAGACCTGCGGAGCGGAAGTAGCGACCGATCCGAGCCAACTCAGCTACACCTGCCCGTTCTGCGACTCCAACTACGTCACCGAAGTCGCCGTTTCGCAATCCGGTCGCCAACTCCCGGAATTCATCATTGGTTTTGCGATTGCTCCCGAGCAGGCACTGGAAAAGTTCCGCGTTTGGCTCAAGGGGAACAGTTGGTTCCGCCCCGGAGACCTGGCCGTCGCTTCCGTCGCCGACAAGCTGAAAGGAGTTTACCTGCCGTTCTGGTCCTTCTCGATGCTGGCCCAAAGCAGCTACACGGCCAGCATCGGCGAGCATTGGTGGCGGACCGAGACGTATACCACGACCGACGCGAAGGGAAACGTCACCACGCACACGCGTCAGGTGCAGGAAACCGAGTGGTGGCCCCTCTCCGGCCGCCACCACATGTACTACAGCGGCTACTTGGTGTCCGGCAGCAAAGGGCTGACGCAGGCGGACGCCGAGCGGATCAAGCCGTTCAACCTGCCGGCTCTCAAACGGTACGAGGCCTACTTTCTGGCGGGGTGGCTCTCCGAGCAATACTCGGTCGAGCGAGCAGAGGCGCTGCAGCGTTGTCAGCAAGTCTTCTATCAATGGGAGACCGCCAACATCGGCTCGCATCTGCCGGGGGACACGCACCGCGGCATCGTGGCCAACACTCGGTTCAGCGACGTTAACAGTGACCTCTGTATGCTGCCGGTGTATGTCCTCTCTTACAAATACAACGGCAAGCTTTATCGCTTCCTACTCAACGGCCAGACTGGAAAATCGGCTGGAGACAAGCCGCTGTCGTGGCAGAGGATAGCCATTGCCATCGTCGGTGGATTGTTGGTAGTGCTGCTCATTGTTCTCCTCATCATGGCTTTGTCAGCGGTCTTGGGAAACTAAAGCCTCATGTCCAGCACGCTCCAAAAATGCACCGTCTGCGGCGGCCTCCTCGATGAGGAAGACTTGTTTTGCGCGAACTGCGGCACCGAAGCACCTACCGATCATAAGTCGGGACAGGGCCATACGCAGCTCGCGACCCACAACTTCGCCTGCGAAGGGTGCGGGGCCTCGATGAGCTATGACGCCTCGGCTCAGACCCTGCGCTGTCCGTTCTGCGGATCGGAGAAGCTGCGCGAGGAGAAAGACGCCAAGGTGCTTGCTCCGGAGCGGGTTGTCAAGTTCGAGGTTTCGCAAGACCAGGCCCTGGGTTCGCTCCGCAAATGGCTCCCCGGCAGCTTCTGGCGGCCGAGCGATCTGGCGGAGCAGGCGGTGGTGACCGGACTGACTGCCGTTTTTGTGCCCTACTGGGTCTTCAGCGGCCAGACCTTCACGAATTGGACCGCCGACACCAGCCAGGTTCCGTTTGGCGCACGGGCCAATTGGTATCCAGTCTCTGGCGAGCATCGGGGCAACTACAGTGGCGTCCTTATCGGGGCCAGCGGTGTATTGACGCCGAGCGAGACTCTATCGCTCTGCCCATTTGAACTCTCCACAGGCGTTCCACCTGAACAAGTCGATCTGAACAACGTGGTCTATGAACAGTTCCGCGTGCAGCGGAAATACGCTCGCCCGCTCGCACAGCAAGGTCTCGAATCGCTGGAAGCCCAGGCCTGCCAGCAATACGTCCCTGGCAACTGCCGCAACATGAAGGTCAACCTGCGAGTGGAGAATCTCGCTGCCGAGCCTGTGCTGCTGCCAGTCTACATTATGGCCTATCAGTATCGGAAGCAAGTTTACCGCTTCCTGGTTAACGGCCAGACAGGCAGGCACAGCGGCACCGCTCCGATCAGTTACCAGAAGATCGCCGCGGTCATCGGACTCGTGCTCTTGGCCGTGTTGTGCTTCCTCTTGTGCATGGGTGCAATGGCGGCCTTGGGGGGGCGATAGCGTAGCCACACGCGGCCCGCGTGTCGGCTTCTGGTTTCCGCAAGGCGATGGAAGCCGGCACGCGAGCCGCGTGCGGCTACGACAGCAGCCAGGCCGACGGATTCTCCACGGCCAGCCGAATGGTTTGCAGGAATCTTGCCGCGGGAGCGCCGTCGACGATGCGATGGTCAAAGGTCAGGCTGAGCGTGACCTGATCGCGGGGGACAATCTGGTTGTCCACAACCGCCGGCTCGCGGCGGATGCAGCCGACGCCGAGGATGGCGGTTTCAGGCAGGTTGATGATCGGCGTAAAGGCGTCAATACCGTAGGCACCCAGGTTGGTGATGGTGAAGACTCCGCCTTGGAGGTCGTCCGCCTTGAACTTTCCATTGCGGGCGTCCTCAATCAACTCGCGCGAGCGGGCGGCAAGTTGCAGCAGCGAGAGCGAAGGAACATCGCGGAGCACCGGAGCGATGAGTCCTTCCTCCGCATCGACGGCGATGCCGATGTGAATGTCATCCGGCAAGGCCAGATGAGATTCTTCCCACCGCGCCGCCATGTGCGGATGCTGCTGGAGGGCGGCAGCGGAGAGCTTGACCAGGATGTCGGTATACGAAGGAACGACTTCGCCACCGGCCGTCCTGAATTGGTTCCGCAAGTTGACGAGATTGGTCGCATCCGCCCTGGTCGTCAGCGTGACCGGCGCGGACTGCTGGCTGCTCGAGGTCATTCGCGCCGCGATGGTCCGACGACGGGAACTGACGGGGATTCGCGTGCCGGCCGCAGTCGTGGGCCTGTTCGCTGCCGCTCGCACGTCGCATTCGCGGATGCGGCCGGTTTTGCCCGAGCCGACGAGTGACTTCCAATCGACGCCAAGTTCCTTGGCCACTCGGCGGGCGCGGGGGCTGGAGGTGATTCGCGCTTTTGAGCCTAACGCCGGCGATGGCCCCAAGGACCTGACATCCGCCGCGGTGACGCGACCCCCATTTCCGACGACGGTATTGCCGACGTTCACGCCCATTTCCCGCGCCAACCGCCGCGCTGCGGGTGAGGCGATTGGTTGGAGGCGTTTTGCGGTTCCCTCTCCCTTTGGAAGAGGGTTAG
>SXOA01000030.1 GCA_005778405.1 Planctomycetaceae bacterium | reverse complement strand
GCTTCGGAGGCCGACGCTCTATCCAATTGAGCTACGGGCACGTGTGCGAAAACGATACTGGGCAATATGACACAGCCTGGCGGGAAGCGTCAAGAACCGGCGAAATGGCGGCGGAATCTCGCTATACTCATTTCCTTCATCACTCCATCGTGCTCAAAGGTCCGCCATGCAGCTCGGTTTTGTCTCCGCCATTCTTCCGGATTTGTCGCTGCAGGAAGTGGCCGCGTTTGCTCGCCAGGCCGGTTATTCGTGCGTGGAACTGATGTGCTGGCCGCCGAGCAAGGCGGAGCGGCGCTATGCGGGAGTGACACACGTCGATGTCACCAGGTTCGGCCCGGCGGAGGCGGCGGAAGTGAACCAATTCATGGCCGCGGCTGGCGTCGCGATCAGCGGACTCGGCTATTATCCCAATCCGCTTTGTCCGGACCGCGAAGAGGGCGGCCGTTATTCCGACCATATCGCGAAAGTGATTGAGGCCGCGGCACTCCTCGGCATCGGCCGGGTCAACACTTTCATCGGCCGCGACTGGACCAAGTCGGTCGACGACAACTGGCCGAGATTCTTGGAAGTCTGGCAGCCGCTGATTGCTCTGGCAGAAAAGCACAACGTTAAGGTTGGCATCGAAAACTGCCCAATGCTGTTCAGCAAGGATGAATGGCCCGGTGGCAAAAACCTGGCGACTTCACCGGCCATTTGGCGGCGGATGTTTCAGGATATTCCCAGCCCAAATTTCGGCCTCAACTACGATCCGTCCCACATGATCTGGCAGCAGATGGATTACCTGCAACCCATCCGCGAATTCGCCTCTCGCCTGCACCACGTCCACGCCAAGGATGTGCGGATGGACCGCCGCAAACTCGACGAGGTCGGCATACTGGCACATCCGAATCTTTATCACACGCCAAAGCTTCCTGGCCTGGGTGACGTGAACTGGGGGCAATTCTTCTCCGTTCTGAGCGACGTCGGCTATAGCGGACCGGTCTGCGTAGAGGTGGAAGACCGGGCGTATGAACATTCGCTGGAGGCCCGGAAGACGAGCCTCAAGCAGAGTGCCGTGTATCTGCGGCAGTTCATCGCCGATCAGCAGATTTCGTAAGAAGGCAGCGCGTTATGACCTATAGGTACACCGAAATCAGCAAGATGATTGACCACTCGTTGCTCAATCCAGCGCTCACCGTAGCGGAATTGGAAGCGGGGTGCATGTTGGCAATCGAGTACGACGTGGCAAGCGTCTGCATCTTGCCGTATTACCAGAAGCGGTGCGCCGAGATTCTCAAAGCGAGCGGCGTGAAGGCGAGCACCACCATCGGCTTTCCGCATGGAGGGCATACGACGGCCATTAAGGTCGCCGAGGCTCGGCAGGCGCTGGCCGATGGCTGCGAGGAACTCGACATGGTGGTCAACATCAGTCAGGTACTATCCGGCAATTGGGATTACGTCCGTGCGGAGATTAAGAGAGTTGTCGATCTGGCTCACAACGCCGGCCAGAAGGTGAAGGTCATCTTCGAGAACGCGTATCTCCAGGACGAGCACAAGATTCGCCTCTGCCAGATCTGTGGCGACGTGAATGCCGACTGGGTGAAGACCAGCACCGGCTATGCCCCGAGCGGCGCGACAATGGACGATCTGAAGCTAATGCGAAAGCACGCGCCGCCGCACGTCCAGGTAAAAGCAGCCGGCGGCATTCGCGATCTGGATACGCTGCTAGCCGTGCGAGAAATCGGCGTCAGCCGCTGCGGAGCTAGCAGGACAAAAGAAATGCTGGATGAAACGAAGCGGCGACTGGAAAACCGCGTTTAGCGTCCCGCCCGCTGGGCTTCCAAGTCGGCCTTGAATGCCTTCTGGGCAGCCGCTTCGCGACTGAGCTTGAACTCAGGGCCGGGGGCAAAGTACTGCACGTCGTCGGTCAGATACCAGGAACTCGGGAGCGTCTGGCCCCCTTCTGTAATCTGGCACCCGGTCGACGCGATGGCGAGCGTCGCCAGCGTCAGTCCGCACAAACCTGTCTTCAGCCAGCTCATCTTGGAAGTCTTCATGGTTTGGCGTCTCCGCAGCATTCTGGGCTCAAAAGGTCGCTAGGCGCTACATCCGTTAGAATCGTCACGCTCATTATCGGACTGCGGGAAGCCGGAACTTTCGGCAAATTCGGAAAACTTTGCTATCGAAAGTGCGAACACGCTAGCACCGAAGGTGCTGGTGAGAGGATTGAACAGAAGGAAACAAAGGGAACGAAGAAAGGCAGAAGAAAACCGGCGTAATCCCTTCGTCAATTGCCCAGATTTTTACTCCCCTTCGTTGCCTTTGTTTCCTTCAATTCAAACCCCCTTTCAATGAGACTCATCACTACCCGGTTTCCATTTGCGATGCTCCAGAATGAACCGGACCACATCGCCAACGGTTTGGATTTTTTTCGCCGCGTCGTCAGGGATGTTGAGGTCGAATTCCTCTTCGAGCAACATGACAACTTCGACCGCATCCAGCGAATCGCTGCCAAGACTTCCGACCAACCTAAAACCTGGCGTGACATCTTCCGGATCAATCCCAAATGTTTCCGCGATAACCCCTTGAATTCGGGCAAATACTGCCTCTTCGCCCCACAGCAGCGATCCGCAGTTAGGGCAAGAGGCATCACCCGACAGGGAGTATTCGATCGCCGCGTCGGCCCCGCAAATCGGACAACGGCTGTCGTGGCCTTCGGGGGTGCGGGAGGAAATGGTGACGGCCATAGTTTGACCCCTACCGTTGCACTCGCCCGCTCGCATTTCCCCCCATCAGTGCCACCACCTCTTCCTTGGTGACGTAGTTGAAATCCCCCTGCACCGAGTGTTTCAGACACGACGCCGCCACCGCAAAGGCGATGGCCGATTGAGGATCAGAATACTCGGGGCTATTTAGAGCGAACAACAGCCCAGCCGCGAAGGAGTCGCCACCGCCGACCCGGTCGATGATGTCTCGTATTTCCAACGGCTCATACTGACCGCGACTATCGAGCGGAGCAAAGAACGCCTTTCCTAGTTTTGCATCAAACAGCATCGCTCCCCAATTGTTGTGATCGGCCGAAATGCTTTCTCGCAGCGTTATGGCCACGCGGCTGACATTCGAAAAGCGGCTGATGATCTGGCGTGCGACTTGCTCATAGGCGGAGGCGTCAATCCG
The DNA here is from genome assembly GCA_005778405.1 of Planctomycetaceae bacterium. Classification (GTDB taxonomy): domain Bacteria; phylum Planctomycetota; class Planctomycetia; order Pirellulales; family Pirellulaceae; genus SXOA01. The sequence goes on along the minus strand of SXOA01000030.1, from coordinate 6,253 downwards.
GCCTTGGTTCACGTCGGTCCCGGCGGCGTGAATGTCGAGCACATCGGCGGCGTCTTCTTCGTTGGCAATGACCAGATCCACATAAGGAAGTACCTCCGCCATGCACTGCCGAGCCAACTCCCGCGGTTTCGTCGCCGGCTGCCAGTTCCAGAGCTTTTTGCGGAAGTTCAAATCGCACGAGACACTGGCCCCCGCCTGTTTCGCCTGCATTACCAGTTCCAGATTTGCCCGGCAGGCCGCTTCCGAAATCGCCGGCGTGATTCCCGTAATATGCACCCACTTGATTCCCGCCAGCGCTGCCGCGAAGTCATATTCCTTCGGCTCCGCCAGGCTGATGGCGCTGTGGGAGCGATCATACAGCACCGTCGAGCCTCGTTGATTGGCCCCCACTTCGACAAAGTACAGCCCCAGCCGCCCTTCCTTCCGCCAGAGTATCTGACTGACATCCACTCCCAGACCTCGGAGCGTCCCCACCATTGCTTCGGTCACTGGTGTTTTCGGTAACGCAGTCAAGTACCGGGCCGACGCCCCAAAGAGTGCCAGCGACGCACAGACGTTCGCCTCGCCCCCTCCCCAGGTCACTTGCACCGCGCCGGGCAGTGCCTGCCCCCACCGCAAGTGCCCCGGCGGAGCAATTCGGGCCATAATCTCACCAAATGCCAGAATCATCACATTCACCTTTCATTACCGCTTGTCATCCCGTTCCCGGTCATTGCTTCCCGCGGCCATGACGACAATGCCCACCACAACGGCGATGAGCAGGATCGCACCGCCGCCCAAGATCAGCAGCAGCAGCATAAAACTCATTCCCATGGAATCCTCCGAGTCTGATTTCATCTTGCAAGAGCAGCTTATCGCGCTTCTGCGGTCGAGAATATCCCGCACCTCATCAGCTTTTGTTCACACAACTCTACGTAATCAATCTGTCCCCCCTCATCCTGTCATTTCTTCGGCTATCTTATCATCAGATGGACTGAATCTTCGCCAATCAACTTGCAATCACCATGTCCACCGACCATAAATTCCAAGTCAACCTGCGGGGAGTGATCGATCTTCTCTCCGACCATCTCTACAGCGGACCGCAGGTCTATCTGCGAGAGCTGCTGCAGAATGGCGTGGATGCCATCGTTGCCCGCCGGAAAGTGGAGCCGGGACTTGAGGGCTCGGTGCTGATGGAAGTAATGCCGGCCGGCAAGAAGTCTCCTCCCACGCTGATGGTCCAGGATGACGGCGTTGGCTTGACCGAATCGGAGGTGCATGAGTTCCTGGCAACCATCGGTCAGTCCAGCAAGCGAGAAGCCCTGAATCGCGACGATTTTATAGGCCAATTCGGCATCGGCCTCTTATCAGGGTTTGTCGTTTCGGAAGAAATCGTTGTCGTGACGAGGTCCGCCAAGCCGGATAGCCCAACGATTGAATGGCGGGGCCGCTCGGACGGGACGTACCGCATTCGCACGATTGATGTCGATTCCGCTCCGGGAACGCAGGTCTATCTGCGAGCCAAGGAAGGTTCCGAAGAGTTTTTTACTCCAGAATACGTCCGCGATACCGCCACGCACTTCGGCTCGCTGCTGCCGATGCCGATTACCGTGGCGGCGGGGAAAGAGAAGTGGAAAATCAATCAGACGCCGCCCTGGGATGACGGCGATTACTCCGGCGAGATGCGGCGGGACCGCCTGCTGGAGTATGGAAAGGAGACGTTCGAGACCGATTTCCTCGACGCCATTGAGCTTCGATCTCTGGCCGGCGGCGTGCAAGGAGTTGCTTTTGTCCTACCGCACGCAGCCACGATGACGGCTCGCCACGGCCACCGGGTCTATCTCAAAAACATGCTACTCTCGGAAGCGGCTGAAAACCTGCTGCCGGAGTGGGCATTTTTTGTGAAGTGCGTCGTCAATGCTACGCAGCTCCGGCCGAATGCCGCCCGCGAATCGTTCTACGAGGACAGCCGAATGGTCGCCACGCGAGAAGAACTCGGCTCCTGCCTCAAGGCCCACCTGATTCAGCTCTCCAAGGAGAACAAGGACCGGCTCAATCTCATCATTGGCTGTCACTACCTGCCGATTAAGGCCCTGGCGGTGGAGGACGACGAGTTCTTCACGCTGTTCATCGACTGGCTGCCGTTTGAAACGACGCTGGGGCAAATGACGCTCGGCGAGTATCGCCAGCGGGAGAAAAACACCATTCGCTATGTCCCCTCGCGGGACCAGTTCCGGCAAATTGCCGGCGTGGCGGCGGCCCAAAAGATTTGCATCATCAACGCCGGCTACACCTACGACGCCGACCTGCTGGAAAAACTCCCGGACGCCTTCGCCCGTTGCCGCGTGAAGAAAGTGGACGTCAACGACCTGGCTCGCAACTTCGACGAACTGTCGCTCGAAGAGCGGGAAGGAGCTTTCGACTTTCTTCGCCTCGCCGACGTGGTCTTACAGCCGTACCGCTGCGCTGCTGACCTGCGAAAGTTTGAGCCGGTGGAACTTCCGACCCTTTACACCGCCAACGACGCGGCAACGTTCCTCCGGAGTGTCGAGCAATCCAAGGAAGTTGCCGACGACCTCTGGTCGGAAATCCTCGACGGCGTCTCCACCGAGCCAGCCGCGGGAGCCTTTGCCCAGCTCTGCCTCAACTTCAACAACCCCCTCATTAAGAGGCTGGCGCAGATCAAGAACAAGCCCCTCATCCGCCGGGCCGTGGAGATGCTCTACGTTCAGGCGCTGCTCCTCGGGCACTATCCGCTCAAAGCCCAGGAAATGTCGGCCCTGAGCGACGGGTTGCTGGGCTTGATTGAATTGGGGCTGGGGGCGACGGAGAAGAATGGGGAGAAGAAGCCATGAGTCGCGAGCAACTCGGAAAACTGCAATTCGAAGCCTGGGGACTGGAAGCTTCGCCGACGAAGGTCGCTATCCTCGAGCAGGCAGTTCAACTCGCCGATTCGCTGGCGGACCTCGAAGAAGGTTATTCGCTGCGGCAGGAATTGATCGAGGCGGCTACTTTTGGCGGAGTGGACGACCGGGCTCTCGTGGCCTTTGCCTGGTGCCTGGCGCAGAGCGACAAAGATCCCGATCGTTTTCCCGAGGAGGCTCTGCTCTGGAAGTACAAATGGACTCTGGCTGGCATTACCGACTATCCCGGCATTCCGCTGGAAAAAATCCGCGCCATGGAGGACGACTTTGAAAACCGACTGAAGCGGAACGGCTACGGCCTGCGGGCGCTCTACAAATTGCGGATGGACAACGCCAACGACACGGGGTTTCTGCGGGAGGGTACGGAGTACGAGGCGAAGTGGCGGAAGGCTCGCCGCGACGGCATGGTCGATTGCCGAGCCTGCGAGCTCGATGCGGAAGTCAGTTCTCTCGTCGGCTCGGGGGAATATGCCGTGGCCATCAAAGCGGCCAAACCCATCATGAGCGGCAGAATCGGCTGCCATACCGTGCCGCAGCGGACCTTTGCCGACATCATCATCGCGGAGCTTTCGCTAGACCGGCTCGATAAAGCGAGGGAAGCCTTTGAAACGGGCTATCCGCAGGTGGCGGGGAATCCCGACTTTCTCTCCACCGTCGGCTGGCATCTCTGCTACCTCACCCGCGCGCTCGATGTCCCCCGCGGCCTGCGGCTGATTGAGCGGCATCTGCCGTGGGCCTGCCAGACGAACAATCCGTCCGAGCGAATGGGCTTCTACTCGCGGGTTGGAACATTTTTCGAGCGACTCGCCGGCGAACGTCCCAAGCCGCGGAAAGTCCGCATCCCGAACACTTTGTCGATTCACAACAACGAGGACCGTTACGCCCCCGCCGACCTCGCCGCCTGGTTCCATGCCGAAGCGGGAAAGATTGCCGCACGCTTTGATGCCCGCAACGGTAACAATTTCACCTCGTGGGATTTGGCCGACACCAAAGCTCTCGCCCTCGGTTTGGAACGGCCTGGCTATGCGGAGTGAGGCAACTAAGAATCAGCGAGATTATGCCGCTCGCCGCTGCTGTTCTCGCCGAGCTAACTTCTTCAACCGGCGGCGTTCGGATTTGGAGAGCTGTTCGTCCGAGTCATAGTCCTCAGACTCTTCTTCGTCTTCGTCGTCATCGTTTGAAGCCGATGCAACGGCCAGCTTGTTGGCGAGCGGACCGGGCTTCGAGCCGCTGGTCTGCATGGTCGGCTTGGGGGAGTTAAGCGTCGCCTTGGAGATGCCCGCTTTGGCCTCTCTCGACGCGCCAATGCCCGCGGCGGCAGAAGCAGCAGCCGGTCTAGCCGATTCTTGGTCATCGGCTGGCTCATCGGCAACATCATCGTCCTTACTGACGACCGAGAGCTTGGCCTTGCTCTTCTCTTTCTTCTTCCCGTCCTTGGCCCGGAGACGGAGCGGCAATTTACCAGCCGCATCGAGGCAGACATGCCGCGCATAGAGGGCGAGAGTGGCAATCACCGCTACGTGAGCGACCAGCGTGATGGAGCTGACTAGCACCGTGGAGACAAGCTGACTGGTGATGGTCCACAATCCGAGCGCCGCCATTCCGGCAACGAGGTAGAGTACCGCGGCAATTGCCAGGGAGCTAAAGGCCGAGAGTGAATGCCACGTCTCAATTCCCAGGCGCACGGCGAGCGCGCCGAAGACCAACAAATAGACTCCCAACCAGCAGAGATCCGCGAATTGCGGCGTGCCGGCGAACACGGCCATTCCTGCGCCAATCGCGTGATGGATTCCGCTGGCGCTGTCGAGGCTGCCCCACAGCAATGCCGCGGCTGTCCACATCCAAACCCGGTAGGTGCCGCTGTAATCGTCCACCCGATGGCAGCGAACGCTCAAAATGACAAGGGCTGCCGCACTCCCCAGCGCTAGCAGACAGGCTCCGTACCAGGCTCCCACATTCCCGCGACTGGCGAGGTCCAGGGAAGCAAATCGATGCGCCAGTGGATGTGCCGCACTTCCAAAACTGCTGGTGCGGAGATGGATGTAAGTGGTCTCCAGGGCGGCAACGCCGGTCAGCGCGACCAGGATGATCACAGCTACCAGGAGAGGTCGGACCGGAATCAGTTCGGTGATGCGGGGCTGCCGGCTTTCGAGGACGGCCTCGTTATACGCGCGGAGCGGCTTTCGAACGCTGGTAGCGTCGTGCAATTCGACCTCAGAGCCGGACGTCACCTCGTCCATGAGGACGCGCCGTCGGCGATCGTCGAGCTGGCCGCTCCGTCGAAAATCCATTTTCGCGCAAGCAGGTGAGAGGAGCCGCGGCAGGAAAGCCGCTACTGGCGGGCAGAAGTTCCTTCCCCAAGATTCGGCAAAGCGAGCGGGCGGGCTGCACTTTGCCCCCAGAAGTCCGAAGGAACGGGGGACCAAATGAATTCAAGCCCTAATGTCTAAAGACTAATGTTTCAACCGTCCGCTCGAGCATTAGTCTTTCGCCATTAGGGTTTAGCCATACCCTTACAGCTTGCCTAAACGGCACTCTTCAGCGCTGCCATCGCCGCTTCATAGTTCGGCTCGCTAGTAACTTCCTTCACCGTCTCGGCATGGACGACTTTGCCGTCTTTGTCGAGGACGAAGACTCCGCGGGCCAAGACGAGAAGATCTTCAATGAGCATCCCCCAGTAGCGGCCGAAGGAACGGTCCTGATAATCGCTCCCGACTTTCATGTTCTTGATGGATTCCGCCCCGCAAAAGCGGTTCATGGCGAAAGGCAGGTCCAGGCTGATGGTGACAGCGTTCACCTTGTCGCCCAGGGCCGAAAGTTGCTCGTTGAACTTTTTGGTCTGAGTTGCGCAAACTCCCGTATCCAGCGACGGCACAACGCTCAAGATCGTCGCCTTGCCCTTCAGGTCGCAAGGAGTGATCGTCTTCAACCCGCCTTCGAAGTAGTGGATCTTAAAATAGGGGGCCGACTGTCCGACTTTCACCTCGTCGCCGGCAAGGGTCATAGGGGTGCCTTTGAAGGTAACAGCATTGGGGCGGGGCATGGGAAACTCCTTGCGTTTTTTTGGGTAGGAATCAAGACTCAATATTGTGCTCGTCGTGGGAGGGCACAAGGGGGTCGGGAGGAGTGCTGTCCCTCCACTTCATCGCCAGCACCAGCAGCCAACAGGCGGCAGTGGACAGGGCTCCGAGAATGACGAGAACGGAATAGCCCGGATTATTCACGGCTGCGGGAATGAAACAGCCTCCGGCTGCATCTAAGAAGTTGGAATACAACGACTTCCAAGTGTGCAGGGAGGCTGACCGTGAATATACACTCTGTCGGGCAAGTGGTGTTTGATTTTCTGGGTT
>SXOA01000029.1 GCA_005778405.1 Planctomycetaceae bacterium | reverse complement strand
GAGGGGACAAAGCCCCAGCCCCCCTTCCCCGTCCGTGGCGACGCCCCCGACCTCTGCCCCCGCTACACCGCTCGCGTCATTCGCGGCATCAAGGTCAAATCGAGCCCCGCCTGGATGGTGCAGCGGCTGGCGGCGATTGGTCAGGCGGCGATTAACAACATTGTGGACATCACAAACTATGTCCTGATGGAATGCGGCCAGCCGCTCCATGCGTTTGACCTGAAGAAGCTAATGGGGGAGCAAATCATCGTCCGCCGGGCGAAGAAGAATGAACCGTTCGTGGCCATTGACCACAAGACGTACGCCCTCGACGAGAACATGTGCGTGATTGCCGACGCTCAACGGCCGGTGGCACTCGGCGGTGTGATGGGGGGAGCGGAAACGGAGATCACGCCGGGGACCGTGGACGTGCTGATCGAATCGGCTCAGTTCGCGCCGCTGTCGATTCGCACCGCTTCGCGGGCTCTGCGCCTGTCCAGCGATTCTTCGTATCGCTTTGAACGCGGCACCGATCCGGAAGGGGTCGATTGGGCCAGCCGCCGCTGCTGTCAGCTCATTTTGGAACTGGCGGGCGGGACGCTCGTTGAAGGTGCGACCGACGTTGGTCAGAAACCGACCTCGCGGGAGCCGGTAGTGCTGCGGCTGGCCCAGGTCGAGAGAATTCTGGGCATAAAGATTCCCGCCGAAAGAGTGCGGCAAATACTGACCGCGCTTGGCTGTTGCGAAATAGCTGCCGATGCGACGAAAATCACAACGATCCCGCCAACTTGGCGGCGGGATTTGACGCGGGAAATCGACCTGATCGAAGAATCGGCCCGCATCCATGGCTACGACGCCATTCCGGAAGATGCTGCGGTGCCTATGGCGGCTTCGCACCGCACCGACGCCGACCGGGTGCTGGCCCGCACTCGGCAGGTGCTAACCGCTGCGGGTTTCAACGAAGCGATGACCCGCAGCGTCGTCAGCGAAGAGTGGTCCACGGCTTTCAGCCCCTGGACAGCCGCCGAGCCGCTCATCGCCAATACGCCGATGGTCAAAGGTGAAGATCGTATCCGCCGGAGCCTGGTCCCCAGCCTGCTCGGCGCTCGCCGACATAATGAATCGGTTGGCAATGCATCCGCAGAGCTGTTCGAAACGGCCCGCATCTATCTGCCACAAGGAGAGAGTTTGCCGCATGAGCAGTGGACGCTGACGGCAGTGAGCGGCGAAGGTTTTTTGCATCTCAAGGGAGTCGTCGAGACGCTGCTGTCGGCCATCAATCCGAAACTGAAGCTTGAAGTGCAGGATCACCGGCCAGATCACGCTGGCCGCTCGCCGGTGATCGAAGTATCCGAGTTGCAGGTCGCTGGAAAACGACTGGGCTTCTTAGGAAATGTTACTTTCGCCGGCCTCAAGCAATTTGGCCTCCGCAAGGAAACGGCCATCCTGGAAATCGATCTCGGTTCCCTCGTGCCGCAGGCGGTGCTGATTCCCAAGTTCGCCCCCGTCAGCGCCTTCCCCACCATCAGCCGCGACCTCAACCTCATCGTCGATGAGCCGCTCCGCTGGTCGGAACTGGAATCAGTCGTCCGGGCCAGCGCTGGGGAATTCCTCGACGCGGCCGAGTATCTGGACACCTACCGGGACACCGCCAAGGACGGCCCCGGCAAGAAGCGGCTCCTCTTCTCCCTCACCCTCCGCGCCCAGAGCCGCACGCTTACCAGCGAAGAAGCGGACCAGACGCGCGACGCGGTGGTTGCCGCATGTGCGGCGAAGTTTGGGGCGAAGCTGCTGGGATGAGAAGATGTCAACAGTCGCCTCTACACTCGCACGTCGGCAAAGGCTGAGAGCTTCACTGAATGGTCTTTCTTTGGGAGACGCTTTCGGTCAGCAGTTCTTCTATCGCCAATCTTGGGGCACCGCCCGTGCCAGCCGTGCTATCCCACCCGCTCCGTGGAAATACACGGACGACACCGAGATGGCCCTCGCCATTGCTGAAGTGCTCTTAGAACACGGAGCCGTAGAGCAAGATGTGCTCGCAAGAGTTTTCTCCAGACGTCATTCGGAAAATCCGCATCGCGGGTACGGTTCGGGAGCGCACGACGTTCTCACCGCGATCAGCCGCGGAACACCTTGGCGAACCGCTTCCAGCCAACTCTTTGATGGCCAGGGGTCGATGGGGAACGGTGCTGCGATGCGAGTCGCGCCGCTCGGCGGCTGGTTCGCGGACGACCTAGATCTCGCAGCCGCTCAGGCGCGGTTCTCTGCCGAAGTGACCCATATGCATCCCGATGGAATCGCCGGGGCCGTCGCCGTCGCTATCGCCGCCGCTCTGGCCTGGCAAACCGGCCAAAGCGGGGCGTCTTTTTCACGTAGCGAGTTCTTTGCCGAGATTATCGCACGAACTCCGGCGGGTGAAACGCGAAGCGGCATCGAGACGGCGGCATCATTGCCAGAGGAGATGTGGTCACACGATGCCGCCACTCGGCTCGGCGACGGGTCCCGAATTACTTCGGCAGACACCGTTCCTTTCTGCCTCTGGGTGGCGGCGGGAAACATGGGTGACTTCACCGAAGGGCTCTGGGCGACCGTCCACGTCGGGGGTGACATTGACACCAACTGTGCGATCGTCGGCGGAATTCTCGCCCTTGCGGTTGGAGATGATGGGCTTCCTTCCGCTTGGCTGACGATGCGCGAGGAAATGGCGCTGACTGGTCTATAGCTGAAGTTATTTCTTCCCGCCAATCGAATACAGATTCGAAAAGGTCCGCACATACATCTTGCCGCCGGCGACGGCGGGGACGGTGCGGCTCTCTTCTTTGAGATCGTACATGCCTAGCCGTTGGAATTTCTCGCTGGCGGAGAGGCAGTAGACCTTGCCGTCGTCCTCCACGCAGAACAGTTTGTCGCCGACCCGGACCGGCGAGCCGTAACACTTGCTGCCGACTCGTTCGAGCCAAAGCGTTTCGCCGCTATCCGCCTTTACGCAACTGACGACGCCGGCGTCCGACCAGAGGAAGAGAAGATTTCCCCTGGCGACTGGCGTGGGAACGTACGGGGCGCTCTTGCGGACTTCATAGGCAATCTCCGGCTTAGGGCCGGGCTTGAGGGCGACCAGCGAGTTACCGGCTCCCCCCCCTTGGCCCGTCGTGGCGATGACCAGTCCGCTGACCAGCACCGGCGAGCTGACGGTGCGGAGCTTGAAAACCGGCTCGGACCAGTTTTCCTTGCCGGTCTTGGGATCAAGGCTGAAGATGCCTTCCGCGGTCGTGCAGCAAAGGAGCTCCGTCTTGCCATCCGCGGTCCTGTGGATGCAGGGGACGGAGAAGGAGGCGGTATCGACTTTGCGGGGGATCTTCCAACGGATGTTTCCATTTTCTTTGTCCACGGCGACGACGTAGCTCTCTTTGGGCCGCGGGGAATCGGGCGCTTTGGACGACGGTTCTTGCGACCCGGTGATGACCACCAAGTCGTCGATGAGCATGGGGGAGGTACCGAAGCCGTGCATGCTGATCCAAGGACCGAAGTCCTGAGTCCAGAGGTCGTTGCCGGAATGGTCCATCGCCATCAGGAGCGTGTGCTCGGGGTCGGACCAGGCGAAGTAGATTCGCTTGTCATCCACGGCCGGCGTGCAGGAGGCATAGCTGCTGAGGTTGTGCAGTTTATGGGGGACTCCCTGGAACTCGCGCTTCCAGATGAGTTGGCCGTCGTTTGCATTGACGCAGAGCACGTACCGCTTGGCGGGATTTGGCCCTTTGTCGGTATCCGCGCTGAGAAGAAAGATCTTGTCTCCCCAGAGGACGGGCGAAGAATGGCCGACGCCGGGGAGGCTGGTTTTCCAGTTGATGTCTTTCTCGGTCCACTGAGCCGGAATCGTCGTGGCCTCGCTCTCGCCGCTGCCGTTGGGACCGCGGAAGCGGGTCCATTCCTGGGCGGAGACGGACACACAGGCGACCAGGAAGCCAGCGAGCGACAAAAGAGACATGCGAAGCATGACAACTTTCCTCAGGAGGGCGGATGAGGCAGGAGGGGAATTCGGTTACTCGATAGTAACCGACCTGCTGCGGAATCACAATCTTGGGGTATGATCTCCCTTTGGTTTGTGCTGCGTTCTCGCGGGAGCTGTGACATGCCAAACGAACCGCCCGCTGGGGGTAGAGCCCCCTATCGAATTCTCCAGAGCATTGGCGCGGCCATGGCGGGAGTGCTGGTGAACGTGGTTCTTTCCATCGCTACGGACGGGGCGATGTTTGCCCTGGGGATTTTTCCCGCGGGGAAGCGGCTGGACGACTGGTTGTTCGTGATTCCCACGATCTATCGATTCGCGTACGGAGTTCTGGGGAGCTACGTCACGGCTCGCCTAGCGCCGTATCGCCCGCTGACGCACGCGATGGTCCTGGGGTTTATCGGCATGGCGGCGGGGACCGCGGGTCTGGTTGCCAATTGGGGACGCATGGAGGAGCTTGGGCCCCTTTGGTACGCCCTGGCGATCATGATCATCCCTTTGCCGTGCGCCTGGCTGGGGGGAGTGTTCGGCAGTAGCCAGGGACCACCGCAGGCGAGGTCGTAGACAAACTCCACGAGTCATTCCTCGAAGCGGGGGATTAGTCCAAAGGGCTCCAGGTACTTTCGCTCCGCGGTTCTCATCACTTTTTTGGCTGACTCATCCAAGTCGTCGTGCCCTACCAGATGCAGCACCCCGTGGATGACGTACAGCAGAATCTCGTCGTCCGCTGTCCAGCCGTAAATCTCCGCTTCCCGCGCGGCGTAGTCGCTGCTGACGATGATTTCGCCATCGAGCCGGCCGTCGTCTTCGTCGAGCACGAAGCTGAGGACGTCGGTGGGATAATCGTGGTCCAGGTACTTGCGATTGAGGACGTGCATCTCGGCATCGTCCACGACGGCAATACTGATTTCGCCGTCTTCAAATCCGGCATCCTTGAGCACCGCGCGGACGGCTTTCTTCAGCCGGGCTTCATCCAGCGGAAAATCATGCTCGTTGGAGATATCGATGCGGAGCATGGCTACGCCAGAATTCCCGTCACCACTTCCCCGGCCACATCGGTCAGCCGGAAATCCCGCCCGGCATATTTGTACGTCAATCGCAAATGGTCGAGGCCAAGCAAGTGAAGCATGGTGGCGTGGAGATCGTGCAGGTGGACCTTGTCCTCCACCGCATAGTAGCCGTAGTCGTCGGTGGCTCCCCAGCGGATGCCCCCTTTAATGCCGCCGCCAGCGAGCCACATGGTGTATCCCTGCGGATTGTGGTCGCGACCGTCGCCACCTTGAGCCACCGGCGTGCGGCCAAACTCGCCTCCCCACAGGACGAGCGTCTCCTCCAGCAGGCCCCGCTGCTTGAGGTCCGTCAGCAGGGCGGCGATCGGTTGGTCCACTTCCAGGGCGTTGCGGCCATGTTCGGCTTTCAGGTTGCCGTGCTGGTCCCATTTATAGCTGTGCGAGACTTGCACGAAGCGGACGCCCCTTTCGGCGAAGCGACGGGCCATCAGACACTGGCGGCCGAAGTTTTGCGTCGGCCCGCCATCGATGCCATAAGCCTTCAGCGTGGCGGCACTTTCGCCGTCGATGTTCTGAAGCTCCGGGGCGGCGGCTTGCATCTGGAAGGCAAGTTCAAAGGAGTTGATGCGGGCTTCGAGAGCGGAATCGGCTCCGCTTTTGGAGAGATGGTCCTGATTCAACTCACGGACGAGGTCCAACTCCATCCGCTGTAGGTTGCGCGGCAAGTTGTCGGCGTTCTTGATGAATGGAATGGCCGCCTTGTCCGCCGGAATGCTGGCGTTCCCCAGCGGTGTCCCTTGGTAAATCGCGGGAAGAAATGCAGAGGAATAGGCATTCACGCCGCCATGGGTCAGCGTGGGACAAACCGTGATGAATCCCGGCAGATTTTCATTCTCCGTCCCCAGCCCGTAGTTGATCCACGACCCCATGCTCGGCCGCACAAACGTGTCGCTGCCGGTATGCAACTCCAGCAGGGCCGCCCCGTGCCGCGAGTTGGATCCCCACAGCCCGTTGATAATGCACAGGTCATCGGCGCAGCGGCCGACGTGCGGAAAGAGATCGCTTACCCAGGCTCCGCTCTGGCCGTACTGCTGGAACTTCCACGGCGACGCCAGCAGATTCCCCGTCTGGCTCGACACCACCCGCGGCTTATCAAACGGTAGCGGCTTGCCGTTATCCCGCGTCAGCAGCGGCTTGTAATCAAACGTATCGACCTGACTCGGCCCGCCGTGCATAAACAGAAAAATCACTCGCTTGGCTTTGGGGGCGAAATGCGGCGGCTTGGAGGCGAGAGGATTGGGCTTCTGCGAGTCAGCAATTGATTGCTGTCCAAGGATTGCCGCCAGCGCCATGCCGCCGAAACCAGCGCCGCTAATGCGGAGCATCTCGCGGCGAGAGACGACGGGAGTGAATTGGCAGCAGGGACGAAGCATCGATTTACTCCACATACACAAACTCATTCGCCGCCAGCACCGCTCGGCAAAACACCTGCCAGGCTTGCAAACGGGCCGCTTCGGCGGAGTTGCCAGCGGCAGTCGAAGCGGATGCGTAACGATTCAAAAACGCCAGGCCGCGGCTGATTTCGGCGTCGGTTGGGGGGCGGGAATAGGCTCGCTCGTAGAGGAGGAGGATGCGAGCCTTTTCGTCGGCTGTCGCCTGCGAAATCAATTCGGAGAGGGTCCGGCTTTGGGCGGAGGCAATCTGACTGTTCATCATGAAGAGGGCCTGGGGGGCGACGGTGGTGCTGTCCCGTTTACCGATGGCGACGCTGGGATCGGCGAAGTCGAAGGCCTGAAAGACGTCGTAGAGGGCACTCCGCACGACCGGCAGATAGACGCTGCGGCGGTTGCCGGTGTAGACGACCGGATCGACATTTGCTGTGCTGGTGACATACTTGCGATTCTCAATGCCGAGTTGCGTGCCGCCCATGCGGCAGTCGAGTGCGTCCGAAACGGCCAAGAGTGAGTCTCGGATTTCTTCCGCCTCCAGTCGGCGGCGGGGGAAGTGGGAGAGAAGGCGATTCTCGGGATCAACTGCTGCGTTTGACTCCGTTGTTGGGCGCGGGTCTCCCGACCCCGCCCCGTTCCTTTGATACGCCGCACTCAGCATCAGCCGCCGGTGCATGGTCTTGATGCTCCATCCGTTGTCCACAAAATGTTTCGCCAGATAATCCAGCAGCTCTGGATGCGTCGGCTTCTCGCCGAGCAGGCCAAAGTTGTCGCAAGAGCGGACGAGCCCTTCGCCGAAATGCCATTGCCAGATCCGGTTCACCATGACCCGCGACGTGAGCGGGTTTTCGGCCCGCGTCATCCACTGCGCCAGGTCCGAGCGTCCACTTCCTTCACCGGAAAGCGGCGTTTGCGATTCGCCCGCCAAAATTTTCGGGAACTGCCTCGGCGTCTCTTCCCCCAACGTCAAATGACTGCCGCGGATGTGAACTCGCAGATTCTCTGGCTTGGCTTCGGAGACAGCCATCGCCTCGGGGAGCTTGGGCATAGCGGCTTCGAGGGCGGCCATTTCCTCTCGCTGCTTTTTGAGCGAATCGCGAAGCTCCGGCGTGAACGAGTTCTCGATTCCCTTGGGGGGAGCAAACGGCCCTTCGTTATGGAAGAGTACCAGGCGGAGCTTCTCCTGCATCTCGTCTGGCAGCTTCGTCGCACTTTTCCCTTCGGAATGAGCCTTGAGTTTCTGCCAGGCTTCTTCGACGATTCCAAACGCCTTTCCGTAGGCAGCGGCAAGTTCGCCGGGAGTTTTTGGCAACGGCTCTCCGAGCAATGTGCCGTTCGGTTCCTTTCCCGAGATAACAGCATGCCAGGGTGCGAAAATGTTGTCCGTCTCGTTCTTCGTTTTGTCGAGATACCTGGCCCATTGCTCGACAAGTTCGGTGTTCAACGAGGGACCTTCATTCTTAACCGCTATGGCCAAATCTCCCGTCGCCGGCGCGAGGAGTAATTTGTCCAAATGTGGAAATGCATCGGCCCGCTCGATGCGAATCGTGTTCTGCCCAATTTGAAGCGCCACAAACCCTTCGATGAACCACGTCTGCGTATCCGGATTCCAGCTTCCAGTTACTTTGCCCGCGGCTCCATCGATGACCAGCATCCCGTTGGCCAGCACCTTGCACGGCCGTGATCCGGCTGCGGCGTAGCGCAGTTCCAATTGGTAGGTTCCAGCTTTCTCGATGGTTACTTCGTACTCGGCGAAATTCGGCAGTTGTCCCTGGTTCACCAGCACCCCGATACCCTCGCCATAGCCGGTCGTGTACTTTGCCACGTTCCCGCGAGCAAAATTCTCCATCTCGATCAGTTGCAGGCCGGCAATCTTCTTCCGCTCCTTTTCCGACAAGCCACCAAGCGGCTTCGCTTTGGCGAGCAATTCGCCGAGCTGCGTCTTTCGCCAGGCAGCCAGCAGATACTCCCCCACACGCAGGCGTTCGATCGTCACGAACTCTTCGGTGGCCGAATTGACCTGGCCGGCACTCTCAGCCCGTTTGGCTTCGACCTTCTTCCGGTGCTCTTCCCGCCTGGCAACTGTGGCGCTATCCGCCAGCGGCCGCTCCTGCCAGACGGCGACGACGGAGTGGTTCTCCATCGTCTTGGTGCTCTTGAAGATGCCGGCCAGCGAATAATAGTCCCGCGTCGGCAGCGGGTCGAACTTGTGGTCGTGACACCGCGCACAGCCGAGCGTCATTCCCAAAAATACTTTGCCCAGTGTATCGACCTGCTCGTCGATGATGTCCATCTGCATCTTCACCGGGTCATCCTCCGCCAGCATCTTGGCCCCAATGCAAAGAAATCCCGTCGCCGCCGTCCCTTCAATTCGGTCTTCCTCGCTACCGTTGAGCAAATCGCCGGCAAGCTGCTCCTGCACCATGCGGTCATAGGGCTTGTCCTTGTTAAAGGCGGCAATCACCCAGTCGCGATACCGGAAAGCGTTGGCGTACGCCAGATTTTCATCCAGCCCATTGCTGTCCGCGTAACGTGCCAAATCCAGCCAGTGCCGGCCATACTTTTCGCCGTAATGGGGTGAAGCTAGGAGGCGGTCGACCACTCGCGCGAAGGCATCCGGCGCTTCATCCGTCAGGAACGCCCGCACCTCGTCCAGCGTCGGCGGCAGCCCTGTCAAATCAAACGTTGCCCGGCGGAGTAGCACCCGTCTATCGGCCGGCACTGCGGGCTGGAGATTCGATTGTTCGATTCGTGTTAACAAGAACCGGTCGATCGGAGACTGGGACCAGAGATTGTCGCGAACATCGGGAATGCTCGGGTCGCGAACTGGTTGAAACGCCCAGTGATTCTTCTGTGCCTCTGAAAAAACCATCCCCCTGCTATTCGCGCCGACAGCCGCCGGCGGTTTCGCGCTCTCCCCCGGCCAGACTGCCCCGTCTTTGATCCACTTCGTCAAATCGGCAATCTCCACAGCGGCGAGTTTCTTCTTGGGAGGCATCTGCAAGGTTTCGCCGTGGCCGATCGCCCGCACCAAAAGGCTATCCGCCGGCTTGCCGGGCACAATCGCCGGCCCCCGCGTTCCGCCCGCCAGCAGTTCGGCCAGCGAATCGACTCGGAGTTCGCTTTCCTCACTCTGGTCACTATGGCACTCAAAGCACTTTGCCACGAGGAGCGGCCGGACCTTCTTTTCAAAGAATTCGATTTGCTCGGCTGAGAGTGGTTCCGCCTGAGCAGCTAACGCACACGCCAGCAGCAGAAGGAGCGAAAGTTGTGAGATCCAGACCTTCATCAAAGGCTCGCGGGGCAGGGGGAAAACGGCGGGCCGGCGGGAACTTCAAGTTTACCATGCGGCGGCGGCTTCGGGCGAAGAAGAATTATGCTATTCCACCAGAGCGTCGATCCATTTTCGCAGCAATTCGAGCTCCTCTTTCGTGACGCGAGGATTCTCCTTCTTGGGGGGCATCTCGTTGAAATGGATCAGTTCGATCAGCAGGCTTTTTCGGGAGTTTCCAGCCTTGATCGCGGGCCCAGACACTCCCCCCGCTCGCAGCGCATCCAGAGACCGCATATCCAGCTTGCCGCCACGGCGCTTAGCGCCGTGGCAGCGAATGCACTTGGTTTCAAAGATGGGCAGCACATCCTTCTCGAAGTCCACAGCCTTCAGCGGCTTGTCGTCCGCGCAGGCGTGGTCCGCTGCCAGACCGCAGATCATTATCCCACCGAGGAAAGCACGAACACGGATCGGCAGCATGGTGGAACTACGCCTGGCCGATGACGTTCACGAAGCAGTGCACATGCGGCAAAACTCGATAGTTCCAGACAAATCCGGGGCCTTCCAGCCGCCAGTAATCCCAGCGATCATTCCCCTTCTCGGCGTTTTCCTTGTAGAACGCGAGACGGACTTGCTCCATACCGCCGTTCTTCTTGATGAGCTGCATCACCTCGTCTCCGTCTTCCTTGCGGAACGGATCGATGAGCGTTCGCATGACCCCGGTCACCAGTTTTTGCTGCGACTCATCGAGCCCAGCGTAGCCGACGCCGACCCCAGCCTTTTCGACAAGCTGGGGCTTGAGAGCCCCCGCGCCGTCACCAGGATTGCCGACGACCACCGCCAGCTTTCTCTGCTCCTCGTTGAGCATGTCGAACACGCTCATCACCTGCTTGGTTTGATAGTTGTAGACGTTGGTGTCGCTGTGACCATTGGCCGCGTGGCCGTAATACATCGGTCCGCCGAACGCCGCGTTCGGCTGGGAGTTGCCGTCGCAGCGGAGCGTCAGGTGATGCCCGGCGAAGACCCAGGAGAACGGATCTTTGCCTGACGGATCGCCGAAAATGGCGACGCCGTTTCCTTCGAACGAGCCAGAGCTGTCCCATTTCCCATGGCGCGTGATCCGCTCGTAGGCTTCGTCGCCGGAAAGAATCGCCTTGAATGTGGCCCGGATCAAATCCTGCTGCGGCTGCGTGAATTGTTCGCCGAGCCGCTTGCCCAGCGGGGCAGCGTTGTGCGTCTTGAGACGGGTCGGTGCTCCCCCCTTTTCGGCACCATGATCCCACGGCAGCACCATCGCCTTTTTCTGCTCGGGTGTCAGCGTGGCAAACAGCTCCCGGACGAGCCCTTCCGCCGGCTTTGCCGCGGTCCCCTTTTCCTCGGGAGCCGCGATGGCCACCGCGGCGGAGAGCAGCGACGAACCTCCCAGCACTCCTGCCGTCCCACCGGCCGCTACACGGATAAAATCTCGCCGACCCAGGCGGAAGGACGGAGCGACCGGTTCCGAACATTCGGGGCAGACCAATGGGTTAGTGTGCGACATTTCACGCTCCAGGGAGAAGTAGGGGAACGATCCGTAATACCACCAACGTTCATTTATGCTTAACCGATTCGCCACGAAATCGCAAGCGCCAGTTTGACTCTGGACTAGACCGCGACGATCTCTAGTCGCACGTCGTTCACGGGACAACTTGACTCCGGCGGCGCGAACTCGCGCGGCGGAATCTCCAGCACTAACACGAGCTCGTTGCGAGCCAGCAGGAGCTTCGTCACCTGCCACGAGCTGGACTGCTGGGATGGTTCGATGTTACCCAGCATTTGGCCATTGAGCTCCACCTGGCAGGCGGCTGCGGCGGATTCGATGACAAGGTGCAGCCGGTCGGTCGGAGTGATTCCGGTCGGCAAGCCGAAGCGGCGGAGGAGTCGGGTAGGGGAGGGGAGGGGACCATCCGCAAGCAACGTCTGCCAGGTGGCCGGCATCACCACCCGCCGCGGCACTTCGTTTCCCGGCAAATAGAGTTCCCAAGGGCCGCGAAGTCGGATGGAGTGCATAGTAGGCCGTCACTCCGTGACGGTCAGGAGTGAGCTGGGCAGCTCTTTCAAAGTGATTTCGCGAACGGACTGCCCGCGAGGTGCGACGTTCAATCCTGGCTCGTCTTGGAAAGACGACCTACTCCGGAATGAAATCGGTGGCCACGGTCACTTGCCGCGTTTGCCGCGTACCCGGTTCGTACATGCGGATGCGAACTTCGATGCCGCGGAGCATCGTGGGGATGGGAATGGGATAGATGTTGGTATCGCGTTCCGTCGGATCGTCAACGCCATTTTGACCATCATCATCCCGCCCATTGTTACCAATATAGACCGGGTAAGGAGGTGTCGTCTCGGCTTCCGAAGGGTCGTCAACTCCGCCGTTGCCGGGGGGATTATCCAGACCGTCAACCATCAAGTCAGTTTGGCTGTCCCCGAACTGATCAAGCCCGTCCTTTTCATAGGAGGTGGTCCAAGTCTCCCAAACCGCGACAGTAGCGCCGGGAAAGTTGCGGGCCTGAGGTGCCCAGGAGTAGGCGGAATTCGAGTTCCTTAGCACGATGCTCTTCATCGCAGGAGGGAGATTGGCGAAGCCTCGGTTGTACCAGAGGTCCACGTAAGCCCCGCTTCCCATATTGTTATTCACATTGTTGCTAATGGCATTGAACACGGCAAAAGCGTATCCGGGGTCGCCAGGCGATAGCACTCCCAGCGCGGTGTTGTTCGCATTCGTGTTGAGATTGTCCGCCCACAATGGAGCATAGGGATCATAGACGCGGACGTCGAAGGCCATCAGATTCGAGAGCATCTTGTCTTCGCCATGAAACTGAAGAATGCCGTCCAAAGAGTAAAGCGAGACGGAACCGGGAGGGGGAATCGGATTCGAAGGAATCTTCGTCGACGCAACATCCAATTGCAGCGTATTGGGCATGAACTGTTGTGCGAGACGCAGTCCATTCAAGTCGAGGTTGTTCAAATTCTGGTGGATACAGCGGTTCTCTCGTTGCGACAGGTCATTCAATGAATTTGCCACGTAGCCGGAAAATACCCCCATGCTGTTTAAGACAACATGGCAGGAAACATCGTTGTGGTGATAGATGCTTTCGTGGCCCGGCAATGCGGTGGGAGCATTGGGCCAACTGACCGCCAGATCGGGACGAATTAGCAACTGGCGCCGGACCAGATATCGCGGCTCGTCGGCACTCCAGGAACCATTCCCGTTGGTGTCTTTGAAGGTTGTGAACCAGATCACTTCGGCCAAATCCGAGCGAACGTTGTGATATGTGTATTGCACGGGATTGGTGCCAGGAATCGGTCCCCACCATCGTCCGACGAAAGGATCACCTTGGGATCGGATGGTCATGACCAGAATATCGTCCATGTCACCCATCATAGCGCCGTCTGGCTTGCCATCACCATTGACGTCGGCAATGCTTGCTGTGGGAATCCCCTGCGCATTGACGGCCAGGCTTCCCGTGGGGTCGCTGTCTGAAGCAATCCCCTCCACAATTTCCAGCACTCCCCCTCCGGATCCCGAATCAATCCGACCGCCGACGCGGACGGTCAATTCGGCGAAGTCCTGTTGCAGGCGGCTAGCGGCTTGGCGCAGGCTGTTGCCCATTTCAATCTGGGCGCGGCCATCGCGAACGGTTTCGCCCACGTAGGCATAAAACTGCGCGACCGCGTAGACCAGCATCAGTGTGAGAGCCATCGCGATGAGCAGCTCCACGAGCGTGAAGCCGTGGGGGGACCGAAGGCGCAGCCCGCTGTCAATGACACTGCGCATACGTAGACCCTTGGGGCACGTCCTCATATCCTCTCTCCTGTTCTGTTCCTGGCCGGGCCCAAGAAGATGAGCACTGGGCCAACCTTTATTGCAACGTAGTGTGGTAGGGATGTCAAGCAGAATTCACTTTCGGGCAGGCTGGAAGCCTACCCCACTTTCCTGTGCCGATAGCTCCGCCAGCCGTTTTTGGACTTTGGCGACATTCGAGGCGAATTCCGCGTTATCGCCGTAGAGAGAAACGATGCCAGTCAGGATTTTGCGGGCCTCCAGGATCTTGCCATCCTTTTGCAACTGCACCGCCTGGGCCAGTTTTTCGTCGATAAACTTGCCCCGCTCGTCCGCGACGGCTGATTGGTCGTTTTTAAGCCGATTGAGCTCCCGCTGGGCGAGCAGCACATACAGCCGGTCTTCTCCGGCAGGCTTGATCAGGTCAACAATGCTCTGATACTTATCGTAAGCCGTGACCCTGTCGCCGAATTCCTCGAACTTGGAGGCCTCCAGATAGAGTCGGGCGGCTTCGGTGGTAGGTTCGCGGCCGAGCTTGTGGAGCTTCTTCAGCCGGTTCTCGGCGAGTCGCATGTCAATGGTATCGAGATGCACCTTAGCCCGGCGGGCAGCCTCGGTTCCTGGGTGTTGCTCGACGAGTGGGCGGAGATAGGCCAGCTCCGCTTCCCGCTGCATGGTGGGGTCGTTCGCGGCCATCAGGCGGTCCGCCTCGGCAATCATTTTGTCGGGGCTTAACGGCCAAAGCGACCAGGTCAGGACGGAGAGCAGGGCCACGAGCACAACGGACAGAGCGGTGGCGATGATCCAGGGTCGCTCGTAGAGTGGCGTTTCGTTTCGGGCTACTTCATGACCGGCGGCCGCGGCTGCCTTGCGACCCACAAGGCGGCGAACCTCGTCCTTATCGACTTCCATCTTCAGCGAGCTAATGCCCCCGAGGGCATGCTGCGTGACACCGCCGCCGGCTGCTGCTTTCCGCCTGGTTTCCTGCAAAGCGAGCAGGACCGCGTCGGCGGAATAAGGGCGCTTGGCGGGGTCTTTCTCCAGAAGCTGAGCCACCAGCGGGTCCAGCCAGATAGAGCAATCGAGAACGAGCGTGGAAACCCGGGGCGGAATCTCGTTCTGCTGTTTCTGGGCAATTTCTTCCACGCTTCCGGCAAACGGCGGCTGTCCCGTAAGCATGTAAAACAGCAGACATCCGAGAGCATACAGGTCGGCCTTGGGCCCGGCGGCATCGCCCCGAATCTGTTCGGGTGACTGAAAAGACAGGCGGTCCTTGGTTCGCATTTGCGACGAGAGGCAGAACAGGTTTTTCTCGCGGCCCTTGCGAAAGTCGAGCACCTTGATTCGCTGTTCGGGCGTCACCAGAATTTTGTCGGGGACCAGGTCGTGATGCATCAAATCCAATTCGTGAGCCGCTCGGAGGGCCGTGGCAATCTCTTCGGCGAAATCGACTGCCTGTTCCCAGGATAAGCGAGTCCGCCGGCTGACCACGGCCGACAGCGTTTCGCCGTCGACAATTTCCATCGCGATGTAACCGTGGCTCTTGTCAAGATTGCCGCCAAAGCACTTTACCGCCTGCGGTTCCTGCAAGCGCTTGAGCAGGGCCATCTCGTCCGAGAATTCATTGCGAACATGCTGATTGGCGGCGAGCGGAATGGAAAAGATTTTCAGCGCCACCTGTCGCCGCTGCTGCAAGTGGATGGCGCGATACACGCTGGACTGCTGGCTACCCAGCTTCTCTTCGAGCGCAAAGGGTCCAATGCGAGACGCATTCATCGAGGTGCCTCGTGTGCAGTGCAGCCGTTCCAAAGCCGCTCCGCCCGTCACTTCATTCTCTGTTCCGTGGTTTATTGTAGAATGGCGGTGAGTTTTGCGAAACTGATTCTGTCCCAATGTGATAGAATTATGAGGGATCGCCGAATCCCTTCTAACCCATGGGAAGCCAATCGCTCCAAGAGTTACTCGTGACTGTCGCCACACCCATCCCGAAGTTTCGCAATCTTGCCGAGCTCATTGACCGGCTGGGGGGGGTACCGCTGGACCGCATTCGCATGAATCCACCGCCAGGGACCGCGACTGTGGAAGACGTGGTGGAAATCGAAGCGCACGAAGATCGCTTTTGCGAGTTGGTGGATGGCGTGCTGGTGGAGAAGACTATGGGATACTTCGAGTCGGAGATTGCCGTCCTGTTGGCGGCGGCTTTGGTTCAGTTTGTCAGAAAACACGATTTAGGCGTGGTCACTGGCGAAGGTGGGATGATTCTATTTCCGCGCAATCAGGTCCTAATCCCAGATATCGCATTCGCGGGCTGGAACCGATTTCCCGACGGCGAGATTCCTGACGACCCAGTGCCAGAAATTGTTCCCGACCTCGCTGTGGAAGTGTTGAGTGCGAGCAACTCGACCGGCGAAATGTCCCGCAAGCTGCGGGAGTATTTTGAAGCTGGGGTACGGCTGGTCTGGTATGTCGATCCAGTTGCCAAAGTGGTCACAGTCTATACTTCGCAGTCTCGCAGCAAGGTGGTGCCACTGGACGGAACATTGGATGGCGGCAAGGTGCTGCCCGGATTTGCACTGCCAGTCCGCGAGATATTTGCGTTTCGAAAGCCGCGCGGGACGAAGAACGGCCGCAAGGGCAAACGCTAGTCGCGCCAGTTCAACCTTGAGCCTCGCACTGCTGACTACTCTTCCGCCCCCCCCTTCGTCCTCCCCATCGCCACATCAAACTGCGAAAGGGCCGGAATGAGCATGGCGGCGGTGGTGAAGCCATAGGCGAAGGTGGAGACGAGGAAGACTTGGGACCAGTGGCCGGCCAGGAAGCTGGTGACGGCGAAGAACGTCGCGAAGGGGAGAATGATGGAGGCCGTGGCGATGGCGGCTGAGGGGTTGCGAATGCCCAGCGTCACCAGCAGTCCGACGAATCCGCCGACGATAAACGTCAGGAACGGCCCCAGCTGCGTCTGGAACGAGCCGCTGAAGGAAATCATCAGCAAAATGAGCGTTACGACGCCGAGGAACAGAAAAAAGACGTTCCCCAGGCTGACGCCAATCGCCGAGCGGCTGTTGGCATAAGTTAGCCCGCAATGCACGCCGAGCATGATGACGAAGAAGTTCATGACTCCTTGGCCGACAAGTAGATAGAACAAGTTTTCCAGTGAAAGCCCGCCGGCCCACCAGAGATAAACGCAGAGCGCCAGCGGCAGCAGAATCATCTCTTTGGTGACATAGGCCACGCCGAGCATCTTGCCGAAGATGAATTCTTTGGGGGAGAGGTCAGTCACGAGGAGCAGATCGAGCGCTCCGCCGTCCCGTTCGTTGGTGATGCTGGTGACCGCGAGGGCATTGACGATCACCAAGCTCACGAGAAAGAACGGCGCGAGAGGAGCTACGGCTGCCGGAATGATAGCCCCGCTATCGTTCCTCTCCAAAGCCGCCCCGCTGACTGTTTGCGAATGAATTGCCGCCGCCGCCATGATGAACAGGAGCAGATAACCCAGGCGGATGAACAGCACTTTTCGGCCATAGGCCCAGGTGCACATTTCCCGCCACAGGACCGGGTTGTCCCAAACCTCGCGGCTCTTATGGCTGACGTTGCGGATGCGGGCGTCGACATGGGCGGAGCGGGCAGCATCGGCAACTTCCTTGGTGACGCTTCCAGCCGCCTGGCGGGCTTCCAGTTCCTTGATGTCATGATCGGCGCTGAAGATGCCGGCGGCGGTCTCTTCCGACTGGCCAAGATGGACTTCGCGGCCAGGGTTCCAGACCCGAAGCATCAAAATGCCAACCAAGTTGAGCGCCGCCGCAGCGCTCGTGGCAAACAGGACGAACAGATTCTCCCCGGCCAGCAGCCCGGCAGCGGCACCCTTGAAAGGATGCACAGCCGCGAGGATGGCCCGGAGCGGACTGGCGGCAGTAACAAGCGTTTCGACGCTAAGCCCCGCGATTTGCTGGTCGCCAAACAGAACGGCAATGACTTCCCAAACGCCCAGCCACATCACCAAAGTTAGAACGGTGATAGCAAGTGATTGAAAGGTCTTCTCACGTCCCAGCGCGACCGTCGAACCCAAACTGCCGGCCGCTAGAACGGTGGCCAGCGTCACCGCAAATACGCGCAGCACCTGTTCCACCGAAACGCCGCCGAACAAAGTCATGAGCATGAACACAGGGAGAGCGGCGAGGAGCATCACAAAGACGTCGAGGAGGCTGGCGAAAAGCTTTCCCAGCACCAATTCATGGTTGGAAAGCCGCGTCATCAGCAGCAAGAGCATGGTCCGCTTGTCTTTTTCCTGAGCTACACCGCTGACGGCTGACTGGGCGGCGAGAAAGGAGAGGAGGGCGAGTTGGAGCAGGGCGAGGATCCAAAAGAGCATCGAGCCGAAGCGGGCGATGTCGCCCACATTCCGGACGTTCTGCGTCCCCACCATCCGGAGCCAGGCGGTATACATCAAGACAAACAGCACCAACGGATAGGCCGTCCGATAGATGTAATGCGCCGCGCGGCGGGGAGCGATGGCAAGCTCGCGAGAGAAGATGGGGCCAATGAACATCAGGGGTTTCAGATTGCAGATTGAGGAATGATGCCTGATGTACGGCGGCTGACGGCAACTGGGCGACTTGCGGCGAAGCAAAGGGGGAATTATATCGGAGTGAGTGCGGCGACGGCAGGCGACGGCAAAGTCGGATGAAATGCTAAAAGTGGTGCGTGTTGCTCTTACATTTAGCAATTACCCTTGAGCATTTCACTTTTACCATTGCCTGAATTCCCAATTGTTTGAGCGCAAGCCTTTTTGCATCAAAGACTTGCGTCGATTCTCCCTATTCTTGTGCGCCGCGACGCTCTCGCCAATAATCGGTTGCCCTAGCGCATCTAGTTCCTGAAAGCCGCCACATGCCGCCGGTTGCGGCAGGGAGTGCGACGTTGTCATCGACGGAGAAGCCTAACGCATCCAGCGAGCAGCTATCGTCCGAGGTGGTTGCGGCGCTCTATGCCGAGCATGGCGAGGAATTGCGGCGGTTTTTGCAGGGAGTGTTGCGGGATGCCTCCCTCGCGGCTGATTGCCTGCAGGCCACTTTTACCAAGTTGGTCCAGAGGGGTCACGAAAGCCGAGAGGAAACTCGCAAGGCCTGGTTGTTCCGGGTCGCCTTTCACGAGGCGCTGGCCTTTCGCCGCCGGGCGGCCGTGGGTGACAAGGTGTTCCGCCAGGTTGCCTGGCAGGGTGCCGCGGTCCCTCCCTCTGCGGAAGAGCGGGCCATGGGGCTCGAAGCGGTCGATGCGGTGAAAGCCGCGCTGGGCGAGCTTCGACCGGAGGAACGCGAGATTGTGCGGATGCGGATATACGAGGAAAAGACTTTTGTAGTAATTGCCGCCGAGTTGAAAATTCCCCTCGGCACCGCCCTCGGACGAATGAGGACGGCCTTAATGAAGCTCAGAACCAAACTGGACGATAAGCCGTGATTGACTTTGAAAGACTATCCGCAGCCGACCGCGAGTGGCTCGCGTTTCGCTACATTGCCGGTGAATTGACCGGCGCAGAGACAGCCGCTTTCGAAGCGGAATTTGAAACCAGCCAACTCGCCCGGGAAACGGTGGCCCGCGCTGTTGATTTGAGCCAGACGATTGCCATGGCCGAATCGCATGAGGTTGATCTGGTCGAATCAGCTTCGAGGATTGCTCGCCGCAAGTCCTGGGTTTATGGTATTGGCTGGATTAGTGCCGGGGCCGTGGCGGCATCGGTTGCAGGTGCGGTGTGGTGGAACATGCAGGGGCCAAAATCGGGAACCTCGGATCTGGCGGAAGCCTGGAACGAGACTCGTGCGGATGCGCCAGCGGCACTCATCATCGACGAGCCCGCAGAAACTGGGCTGGTGCTCGATGCCGAGCCAGAAATTGCCCCCTCTTGGATGACGGCTGGGGTCATCAGCCTGAGCGGCGGCAAAGTGGAAGATGACGATGGCGACGGCAAGCCCGATGAAGCCTGGGATGATGAAGTAATGGAGAACTAGTTCGTGAAGTTGCGTTGTACAATCTCGCTGCTGAGCCTGCTTTTCCTGGGGGTGGCGCGCGCCCAGAATGACCCCGCCAATCCCCTCGCTCTCAAGAATCAAGCCGCCTCAAAAGCCAAAACCGACCTGCCGATCACTGCGGAGCGGGAAACGGCTGTTATGGCCTTCGTGCAGCAGAATCACGCAGAACTCAAAGAGCTGCTGACCCATCTGCGCGAGAATCGTCGCAAGGATTACGAGCGAGCGATTCGCGAGTTGGCCCGCGATGCGGAACGAATCGGCCAGCTCAAAGGGCGCGACAACGCGCAGTACGACCTGGAACTGAAGGCCTGGACCATCAAGTCTCGGATTCAACTTCTCACCGCGCAGTTGGTGATGGGAGACAAGGAAGAAATCCGCAGCCAGCTCAAGACCCTGCTGAACGAGCAGATGGACGTTCGCATGGCGGTTGCCAAGCGCGAGCGAGAACGAGCCACCCAGCGGCTCGCAAAACTTGATCAAGAAATCAGCCGCCTCGAAAACGAGCGGCAGAAGATTCTGGAGAACCAGTTGCAAATTCTGACGAAGTCCGCGGCGGACTCGAAGAACAAAGTGAAGGTCACGAAGAACGGTCCCAAACCGGCGGCCAAAAAGCCTCCTAAAGGGACCGTGAATCAGCCAGACAAGTAAGGAAATCTTATGTCGATTCGCACACTCCTTCTGACACTTGGCGGCCTGGGGGCCGCCTGCTTACTCGCCACTGCTCGCGATAACTCCGCGCGCGGAGACGATCAAGCGGCGGCTCCCCAGGAGCTTTTACCCGTTAGCCAGCGGTTCGTCCCCAGCGATGTCGCCGAAGAACCCTCGTTCCAGCGGCATGTCAGCCCGCTCTTTGGGCGGCTGGGTTGCAACGGCCGCGCCTGCCACGGCTCGTTTCAGGGGCGCGGCGGCTTTCGGCTCTCCCTCTTTGGCTATGACTTCAAAGCCGATCATGAATCCCTGGCCAAAGGGGACAAGCCGCGTGTGAGCGTCGATAGCCCGCTCGACAGTCTCATCCTGGTGAAGCCAACGAATGAAGAGCTCCATGAAGGAGGCGAGAGGTACAAGAAGGAGAGTTGGGAATACAACGTCTTCCGCCGCTGGGTGGAAGCGGGGGCGAAATTTGACGCCGCCAAGGACATGCAAAAGCTAGTCCGCCTGGAAGTGACCCCCAGCGAAATTCTGTTTTCCAAGTCCGGCGAGACCGTGCAAATGAAAGCCGTTGCCGTTTGGCCGGACGGCACTCGCGAGGATGTCACGCCTCTGTGCCGTTTCCAGTCCAACAGCGACCAAGTCAGCAAGATCACCGAACTGGGCCTCGTCACCGCGACGGAGCCGGGAGATACCCACATCGTCATCTCGTACGACAATGCCGTCGTCCCAGTGCCGGTCATTCGCCCTGTTTCCGACAAGTTCGGCGAAAAGTATCCCCAGGTTGCCACGTTCAACAAAGTGGACGAGCTGGTCATTGAAAAGCTCCGCAAACTGGGCATGATCCCGTCCGAAGTCGCCAGCGATGCTGAATTCTTTCGCCGAGTCAGCTTGGATCTGACGGGAACTTTGCCGACGCCTACCGAGGTGGAAGCATTCCTGGCCGATCCCTCCTCGCAAAAACGGGCCGCCAAGATCGACGAGCTGCTCGCCAGCCCTGCTTACGCCGCCTGGTGGACGACCAAGCTCTGCGATTATACGGGCAACAACGACCGCGCTCTCAACAACACCATGCCCGTGCAGGGAAGCTCATCCCAGATCTGGTACGACTGGATTTACAAGCGGATGGCGGACAACACTCCCTATGACAAAATCGTGGAAGGGATCGTCCTTGCCAAGAGCCGCAAGGAAGGGCAGACCTATGCCGAATATTGCCAGGAGATGAGCGAGATTTATCATCCCGACTCGGAGAAAAAGTTCGCCGACCGCGACAACATGCCCTTCTATTGGGCCCGCAACAACCTCCGCCAGCCGGAAGAACGGGCGATTGGCTTTGCTTACACGTTCCTGGGAATTCGCATCCAGTGCGCCCAGTGCCACAAGCATCCGTTCGACCAATGGTCGAAGGATGATTTTGACGCCTTCAAGGGGTTCTTCTCTCGAGTGCAATTCAGCCAGAATGGGGCTCGTGATAAAGAGACACAGGACCAGTACAAGGAAATCCTGGCCAAGCTGGAAATCCCCGTCGACGCGAGAATGGGAGGTAACGACATTCGCCGGGCCTTGCCGGAAAAGCTCAAGCAGAAAATGACGGTCCCCTTCGGCGAGCTGTTTGTCATGGCTCCGGCTCCCCAGAACCGTCGTCCCAACAACAACGGAAACCAAAACCGCAATCGTCCGCCGGCCGCTCAGGCCAAAGCACGGATTCTCGGTGGCGAGGATATGAACCTCAATGACGTGGCCGATGCCCGCACTCCTTTAATGGATTGGCTGCGGAATAAGGACAATCCCTACTTTGCCAAGGCCTTTGCCAACCGCGTCTGGGCGAGCTATTTCAATGTCGGCATTGTGCAACCGCCGGACGACATGAGCCTGGCGAATCCGCCGAGCAACAAAGCACTGCTCGATCACCTGGCGGCCGGGTTCATCGAGCACAACTTCGACATGAAGTGGCTGCACCGCGAGATTTTGAACAGCCGGACGTATCAGCTCACCTGGCAGCCCAACGCCACGAACGCCAAGGACGAGCGGAATTTCAGCCGGGCAGTCCCCCGGCGCTTGCCGGCGGAAGTGGCCTATGATGCCGTGCAGATGGCCACGGCTTCCGATGCCAAAGCCGCCACGATGCGGTCCGACCTGAAGAATCGGGCCATCGCGATTGCTGGGGCCAGCGCCCAGAACCAAGGGAACCGGGCAGGCAACGCCGGCTTTGCCCTGACGGTCTTTGGACGGAGCATTCGCGAAAGCAATTGCGATTGCGACCGTTCGATGGAAGCCAGCTTGCTGCAAACCGTCTTCCTTCAGAATGACAACCAGGTTCTTTCACAGATTTCCGGGGGGCGCGACACTTTTGCCGAGGATCTCTCGAAGAAGTTCCGTCCTAAGCTGGATCCCAACAACAAAGCCCAGGAAGTCACCAACATCGGCCGCGAGGTCGCCAAGTTGCAGGTTCGTATCGAGCGGGTGACCAAGGACGAAAACAAGGAGCAACTGGAACGGCTGCAAGGTCGGCTCGCGGAATTGACTAAGAGCCTGGACGACCTGACTGCTCCCGAGGCTGAGCCGATGGAAGATGCTCCTGGATTGGTGAAGCAGGTCTATCTCCGGACCCTCAGCCGCTATCCCTCGCCCGACGAGATGAAGCGGTGCACGGACTACCTCGCTTCTGCTTCGAGCCCGCTCGAAGGGGCCAAGGGACTCCTGTGGACGCTCATCAATACCAAGGAGTTCATCGTCAACCATTAAACGACGTATTGGGATGGGCTTCCAAGCCCGTCCCCTTGTGCATATGCAACCTCCCTCAAATTAACCTGTATTTTTCTGATTCAAGGAGTTTACGATGGCGATTTCCCTCACGTGTGACGGTGCGACCCGCCGCGATTTCCTCAAAGTTGGCGCGGTCGGCGCGGGCCTTTCCCTGTCCGGCTTTCTCCGCATGGCTTCGGCCGGAGAGGTGAAGGGAGCGAAGGCGACTTCGGCCATTTTCATCAATCTGAACGGTGGTCCGTCGCATATGGACACGTTCGATCTTAAACCGGATGCTCCCGCGGAATTCCGCGGAGCGTTCAATCCGATCAAGACGAACGTCCCCGGCATGGAAATCAGCGAGCATCTTCCTAAGCTGGCCCAGTGCGGCGACAAGTTCGCGCTGCTCCGCGGCGTGACCCACACGCTCGGGGCTCACGAGCTCGGCACCGAATATGTCAATTCCGGCAACCGGCCGATTCCGTCCCTGGAATATCCCGGTTACGGCGTGGTGTTCACCAAAGAGAACCAGGACACGGCTCCCAAGGATCTGCCGCCGTTTGTCGCGATCCCCAACAGCAGCCAGCGGGCCGGCTTTCTGGGAGTGCAATATGCTCCGCTCAACACCGGTAGCACGCCCCGCCCAGGCCAGCCATTTAACGTCCGCGGCATCTCGCTTTCCGGCGGGGTGACGATCGAAGAAGTCGAACGGCGGCAGAATCTGCTGGCCGATCTCGATAAGACCTTTGCCGGCGTGGAGAAAGAAAGCCAGCTCTTGACTGGTTTGGACCGCTTTAGCGAACAGGCCCACGCCATCATCACCAGCCGCCGGGCCCGTGAGGCCTTTGACGTCAGCAAGGAAAACCCAAAATTCGCCGAACCCTTCGGCGCGGAAGGCTTCGGCCAAAGCTGCCTCTTGGCGACACGGCTGATTGAATCGGGGGTCCGCTTCTGCTCGATTTCGCTGGGTGGCTGGGACACGCACGGCACGAACTTCACCACGCTCAAGACGCGGCTTTGCCCGACGCTGGATACCGGCCTGTCGGCACTGCTCAACGGCTTGTCCCAGAAAGGCCTTCTGGAGAGCACGGTCGTCTTCGTCACCGGCGAATTTGGCCGTACGCCGAAGATCAACCAGCGCTCCGCGGAAGGTGGCCGCGACCACTACCCGCGCTGCATGTTCATGGTCATGGCGGGTGGCGGCGTGAAGGGTGGCCAGGTTCTGGGCGAGAGCGACGACAAGGCGACAATGCCCAAGAATGAAGGCTTCTCGCCCGCCGACGTGGCGGCCTCGTTCTATCAGGCACTCGGCATTGATCACACGAAGGAATATCACAGCAACACCGGCCGGCCGATTATGATCGTCCGGGACGGCAATGTGATTCCCAAGTTGTTCTCGTAAGTAGCAAAGTGTTTTCTCAAACGGTTTCTTCAGGTCCCGCTGCACAAGCGGGACCTGTTTTTTCCAATAATCCGCAGGGATGCGCATCGAAGTATTGGCATCTAGCGCGGGGACCAATACTTTTCACACCCCGCGGAACTATTCACATCTCTCCGGAGTAGCTTGTATGAAGAACGTGACCAGATTGTTTTTTGCGATTGGCCTTGTGGCCCTGATTGGCGTCGCCTTCGGCGCCCAGGAGCAGAAGAAAGGCAAAAAGGGAGCCAAGGGGGATCCCACGGCAGGAGTCAAGGCCAAGCTAGAGTCCTTGGATCTGTCTGCCGAGCAGAAGGAAAAAATCGAGAAGATATTTGCGGACCAAGGTGCCAAAGTAAAGGCCGCCGCCGAGAAAGTCGCCGCCAGCCTGACCAATGAACAGCGGAAAGCCCGCGGCGAAGCCCAGAAGTCCGCCAAGGCCGCCGGCAAAAAGGGAAAAGAGGCCAATGACGAGGCCCTGGCTGCGATGAAGCTGACCGATGATCAGAAGAAGGCTTTTGACGAAGCCAACAAGGCCCAGCAGGAAGCCTCCCAAGCCTTGAACAAGGCCATTTCCGAAGTTCTCACTCCTGAGCAGCGCGAGAAGGCGGGCCTCGGCGGCGGAAAGAAGAAGAAAGACAAGTAGTCCCTAGGCGGTCTACTTTCCAAGGTTTTTGTTCATAGCGTGGGCCGCGGGGGGCGAGAGCCAACTTGCGGCCCACGCTCTTTTCGTTTCTTGTATCTGGAAGGGAATCTCACCCAGAGGCACGGAGGGACAGAGATGGCAAGGAAAGTGTTGATATCGCCTTCGCTGGCCCATCCGATTTCTCTTCTCTTTGTGCCTCCGTGTCTCTGTGTGAGATTCCTCCCTCTTCGCTAGAATGCGAGAACCATTTCGGAGGAATTTGACTTGGACTTGCACCTTAATAACCACGTCGCCCTCACTTTTGGCGGAGCCAGCGGTATCGGCAGAGCAATCGCACGGGAGTTTGCGGCAGAAGGGGCAAACGTGGCGATTCTGGACAGGAGCAGCGCCACCGAGCAGGCAGCGGCGGATATTGGCGAGGAGACTGGGGCTCTGGTGATTGGCCTCGTTTGCGATGTCACGGACTATGTGCAGGTCCAAAGCGCGGTGGCGAGCATCTACAAACAGCTTGGACCGCCACGGCACATGGTCTATGCGGCGGGGATGGGAAGCGGCAAGTTTGGGTTTCCGTTTTGGAACCTGGAGCCCGCGGACTGGCAGCGGGTGATTGAAGTCAACCTGATTGGGGCAGTGAACGCGGCTCATGCGGTAGGACCGCTGCTCGCGGAGGCGAAGGCGGGATCAATGCTGTTCATCTCTTCGGTCGCGGGACAGATCGGTTCGCAGACCGATCCGCCGTATAGCGCGGCCAAGGCCGGACTCATCAACTTCGCCCAGTGCGCGGCTAAGGACTTGGCCAGACACAACGTCCGCGTGAACACGATTTGCCCCGGCATGGTGCAAACGCCGCTCAACAAGAGCGTCTGGCAAGCCTGGCACGACCAGCAGCCGGTGGAGGCTCGGCTGAGCTATGAAGAGTGGGCAACCAGCAAGGTGAAGGCCATGTGCCCGCTCGGCAAATGGCAGACGCCCCAAGATATCGCCGCGCTCGCGGTGTTTCTGGCCAGCGAGCGGGCGGCAAATATCACCGCTCAGACGATGAACGTCGATGGCGGGTGGGTGATGCGGTAACGGCAGGCTGAGCCTGCCCTACTTCTTCGCTTCCGCGAAGCGGCGGGCGACTTCGTTCCAGTTGACGACGCTCCAGAAGGCGGAGATGTAGTCGGGGCGGCGGTTCTGGTAATTGAGGTAGTAGGCGTGCTCCCAAACGTCCAGGCCGAGAACCGGTGTGCGCCCTTCCATCAGCGGGCTGTCCTGGTTCGGCGTGCTCTCCACAATGAGCTTGCCGCCCGAGAACGAAAGCCAGGCCCAGCCGCTGCCGAAGCGGGTCGCACCTGCTTTGGCGAACTGCTCCTTGAACTGGTCAAAACCGCCACAGGCGGCGTTAATCGCCGCGGCCAGGTCGCCGGTGGGTGTCCCGCCGCAGCCGGGGCCCATGACGGCCCAGAAGAGGGTGTGGTTGGCATGCCCGCCGCCGTTGTTGCGGACGACTGGGCGGATGTTCTCCGGCACTTTGGAAAGGTCGGCAATCAGCTTCTCGACCGGCAGGTTGTCGAACTCAGTCCCCGCGATGGCGTTGTTGACGTTGGTGATATACGCCTGGTGGTGCTTGCCATGATGGATTTCCATCGTCCGGGTGTCGATGTGCGGCTCCAGGGCGTTGGTGGCGTAGGGGAGAGCGGGAAGGGTATAGGGCATGACGGGCTCCGCGGTCGGTGGTTTGTTGGGGACGGAAAGTTCGCAAGCTGGCAGCTTACGCGACGGCTTTCTCTCGTTCTTCCCCGGCAGCATAGCTCCACCACCACTTTGTCAGCAAGAGCCCCAGCCCGCCGAACAGCATGATGGCCAGGTTAAGCAGGACGACCCCGCACAGGATTTGCACCAGCTCCTTGCTGAAGCCATAACTGTGGAGGCCGATGCCGAGCTGATTGACGCCGAACCAGGACCAGGCGGTAACGATGTTTCCGCCAATCGCCAGGATGGCCAGGCCGCGGTCCTTCACCAGGCCTCCCCAGCGGGCATGCAGCACCACGGCGTTCCAGAGCACGATGATCAGGGCCCCGTTCTCCTTGGGATCCCAGCCCCAGAAGCGGCCCCACGAATCATCCGCCCACAGTCCCCCCAGCACCGTCCCCACAAAGCTGAACAGAATGGCGAAACAGACAATGCCGTACACAATCATTCCCATGGACTTGAACAACCAATCGGGCCGCTGCATCCGCGGAACCTGCTGGCCAGGCTGGCCGGAGGCAGTGGCGGCATTGCGCACGAAGGCGAAACCAAAGCAGCCTAATTCGGCAATCACATAGAAAATGGCAGCGAATCCGGCCACAAAAGTGGCCGCGTAGCCCAGCGTGATGCAAACGACGTGAGTCGCGAGCCAGAACTGCGTATCCAGCACCGCGGCGAGCTGCGGCATGGTCTCGCCGTCCTGCGCCAGCAAGTAGGCGACGAATAGCGAGGTATACCCCAGTAACCCTGACAGGATATTACCGATCCCCAGCCGGAAAATCAGCTCAATCACCACGCCGAAAATCACTCCCGCCCAGCCGATGAAAATGGCGGACGAGTAGAGCGTGGTCACCGGCGGACGACCGGAAATGTACATCCGCAGGACGAGCGCCAGCGTGTGCACCGAGAGGGTCAGCACCACCAGCGTGAATGCGGTCCAGTTGAGTGGCATCCGCAGTCGGGGGATCAGAATCCAGACCGGAATGGCGACGACTGCAATCATGAACGCCAGGGCATAGGGGAACATTCCCATGTAAAACGGCGAAACGCCGTTGAAGCGAGATTCCAGGTTGACCTTAAACGCGGAATAGTCCTCAGGCGGATGCCGGTTCAATTCGGCCTGATACTTCTTCAGAGAATTGTTGAATTCGGTTGCATCTCCCAACCGGTAACTTGTCAGCATGCGATAGAAATGCGTGGTCGGCTCGTCGGCCTCTTGGGCGGGAATGCCCATTTCCGGGTGCCGTTTTTTGAGCTCGGCAAAGATATCCGCTTGCTGAGCTTCTCGCATGGCAATGGGATAAGGCTGCCAGCGTTCCTTGCCGGAATCACTCGGTGCCATCGCGACGGCGTAAACTGGCTTTTCGTCCTTGATGGCTTCGATTCGCTCGGTGATGCGCTGGACAACGGCCTGCCAGCGATCGCCAATGGACGGGTCGCGAGCCGCTTCCTCTTCCGTGGGGAGCGGCGGCAGGGAAACCACTTCGAACGAATGCACCAGCTTGCGGTAATTCTCCAGCCGGTCCGCCAGCTTGAGAAGCTGGGACTGATAGTCGGTAACGGGCTCGCTCTTGCGGCGGAGAGCGGCCGCCGCCTCGGCCTCTTTGACGAAGGCATAGTACTGGCTCCCCTCGAATTCCTTGGTGAGGGCTTGGAAGTCTTCCGGTGGATCCTCCAGGCGGAACAGCACCGCCAGCGGCCGGCCGCCGATTTCGTCGATCGAATAGCACCAGTCGCTGGGCCGGGCCTCCAGGCCGAGCGTTTCGACCACTTCGCGGCTCTCGATTTTGAAGAGCTTGTAGTGTTTGGCCGGGGGGGAAGCGGTGATGGTATCCAGCAGCCACTCCACGGGATGAGTCCGCTTGCCCTTCTCGTCCTTCACCCGCTCGTAAAAACTGCCGGACATCGACCGCGCGTTGTTGCGGGCCAGTGAATCCATCGGCTTGACGCGGCCATCATCCAGCACGGGCAAGCGGGCGAATCCGGCAAGGTTCATCTCCGCGCTCTTGAACTTCGGGGGCGAAATCCAGTACATCAGCCACATAACAAACAGCAGCGAAGCAGCGAGGACGGCGACACCACTGAGAATGATGTTCATAGTTCCCGAGTAGGGAGCGACTTGCGCCATCTGCGCAGCAGGAGATGGTTCAATTCTCCCTCGTTTCCCGGCCGCTAACTCAGGAGCGGCTCGCAGGACGGCTTCCGCCATGATCGTCTCACGGTCGCTATCCAGCGTCTTGCGCAAAAACCTCGCCAGCGTTCCCAGAAAATGCCCCACCAGTCCAATCGCCACGATCATGCAGGCCACGTACGGAATCATCCAGCCCGTGTTGGTCACAACGCTGAGGATGGTGTAGTCCTTGCTCGAACTGAGCGACCCAAAGCCGCTCTGATAGAACGTCTCGCCGGCGAAGCGGAGCGGGTTGTTCATCCAGATGTGGACCGAGCGGCTGGTGTTGCGAGTTGGGTCCACCAAATGCACGTCGGAGGAAAAGTTTTTGGTAATCTGGCTGGCGGCAAACTTGTCGCCGCGGGCGTCGATCAAGCGGAGAGAATAGGGCCGATAGCCCCGCTGAAAGCGGAGCGAGACGCCATACGTCTTCTTTCCGACAGTCACTTCGTCCTCAAACGGCTCTTCGAACGAGCTGGTCACCTTCTGCGAGAGGGCATACGTCCCCAGATCTTTGCCGCTCCCCTTTTCCAGGAACTTCACGTACATGGCCCCTTCATCGACCGCGGCATCGCTATCGGTCCCTTTGGAAGCGGGAATTTCGGCTAGGGCAATCTTGCTGTCAAAGGCGGCCCCCTTGGTGTATGGGAGTTTGTCCTTGGTCTTGGCACGGCGCAGCGTGGCATTGGGAAAGTACTCGATCACTTGCACTTCCAGCGGCAGACTCGCGTCTTGAATGGGCGTTCCCGAGGCCGCGCTCTGGAGCAGCTGGGAGCGGGGGATGGCAAAGACTTCTTCCTGGCCGCCCTCCAGCTTGCGCGTGATGGCGAGCTCCGTGTTGCGGACGTCGTAGACGTAATTGGTAATCTGCCCTTCGGCCATGCGCGCCTGGTTCTCGACCGCGTAGAGCGAGACAAACAGCTCGCCGAACATCATCAGTGCGATGCCGGCATGAATCACCACAATGCCGCCCCGCTGCTTGAAGACCAGGATGCAGCCGACGAGCAGGGGAATGGTCCCCAGAATGCCCATCATGAGTTGCCAAACGATGCGGAGGCCCTCATCGGGAACGCGAATGCCGGTGTAAATCAGGAAGCACCACAGACCCGCCAGAGTCGCCAGTGCGCCCGCACAGAGGCCGAAAACGATCCGCTGCTGCGGCGTGCCGCGCTCCCGGTCCGAGACCACGGGGGCCCAGTTGGCAAGCGCCGCTCCGCCGCCAATGACGCCCACCATGTACAGAAAGAGCAGGCCAATCCACATCTGGCCCCAGGAGAAGAACGGCACTCCTTGCAACCCCTGCGAATTGTGGCCGCTGGCGATGACCAGAAACGTGATGAGCACTCCGAGCGACGTCATGCCCAGCCCGAGGAGCAGACGCGTGCCCGAGGCCTGAATCTTGAACCGCCACAGGTGAGCGGCCAGCAAGTTCATCATCATCAACAGCCCGACGCACATGCCTCCTGGAGCGGGAAATCCGTCCTTGACGAGGCCAATCAAGCGGCCAAGGCGCCGTGGAGAATTATCTGCCAAGTAAGTGAGAGGGACGGATAGATTATGCAGCCACGAGGGAAAGAACTGCGCTGGGAAAATATACTTGTATTCAGCCTTCATGAAGAACGAGCGGAAATACCGGTCCACGACCAGCCAGATGTCCGCATCCGCCTGAGCCGTCGTCCCCACCCAAATCACGAAGATGCCCAGCAGAAACAGAATCACCGTGAGCTGCAAAGAGGCAAAATCCTGGAGAATCCAGGAGAAGACTTTAGTTGCGGTGACGGCTTCCGTTCGCCGCTGGGCGGTGCGGGGGATTGCCTGATCGGTGGGTAACGCGGTAACGGACATTTCCGGCTCCGAGGTTTCTTAGTAGCCTGCACACTCCGTGTGCAAGCTGTCCGCTCATGGAGTGGGCGGACTACTATTCCATTTTCAGCGATTTCACAAACTCTTCGAAATTCTTCTTCTGCTCCAGGGCCGGCTGGACCGGGCCTTTGAGCTTGATGAACCAGTTGGTGCGGCCGGCGGGGGCAATCACGCCGAGGATGGCCTGCTGCTTTTCCCCTGGTGGGCCGATGATTTCTATCTGACCGGCCTTCATGTCAAACACTTCCGTGGGGGAAAGTGCGGTGGCAATTTCCTGCTCGTCGACAAGCTCCAGGCCGACCTGGCCTCGCCAGCGATTCACGTTGGCCGCTAAATCGCCGCCGGCGGAACTGATCGATATCTCCACGGGATCATCGGGGTCGCCGACGACAAATCGCGAAACTTGGAACTGTCCCGGAGGCGTCTCTTTCCAGCCCTTTGGCAGCGTGAACCTAATTTGCGGAGGTTCCGGCTCTTCGCCCCGCATGCGGGCAATTTCTTCGAGCTCCTCCATGGTCCGGGTATACACATCTCCCTGGCTGGGAGTGCCGTCGAGATAGGCCGACAGGTCAACAAGCGTAATGTCGAGCGGACCCGCGGAGAGCTTGGTCGTCTGCTTGTCCAGGTCCGCCGCAGCGAGCGGCTTTAGCCCGACCTCTCCTCGCCAGCGATTCACGTTGCTGAGACGATATTCGGTTTCATCGCCGCCGCGCATCGCCAGCCTGGTGACGGACATTTCGAGCGGAGCATCGCTGGAACCCATCTGAATCGTGGCAAACCGATTCTGGTTGCCGGCCTCCTGCTTCCAGTTTTCCGGTAGCGTCCAAGTCGGGTCTTCTCCCGGCCGCGAACTGAGCTTCAGCGATTTCAGAAACGTCTCGATGGCCTCTTTCTGGGGAGCGACCACTTCATCCGGCCCGGAGACCTTGAAAAACCAGCCGTAGGGGCGGGCGATGGCGATTGCTCCCAGCACGCGCTGCTTGGGGCGCTGGACGGAATAAACGGCGATGGCTTCCTTCTTGCGGGCGGCGGGCGAAATGATGTTCTGAGCCCAGGAAAGCCCAAAGTGCAGCCCCAGGCAGACCAAAAACATGAACGCCCAAGTGCCGAGCCGCACCCCCCAACGGAGGAGGGACGTTTTGGGTAAGGTTTCAGCCATAACAGAAAAAGGGCCGGGAGGCCCAGGGAGGGGAGCGGCCAAGGTGGGACTACGGGCCGCTTTGCGGTGAAAACGGGGCGAAAAACGATTCGCATCGTGTCTTATTGATTATAGCGCCCCAGGCCAGGATTCGTATAGGCACAATGGCCCGATGGCTGGCATCCTCGTGCGCTTCGTCGAAACCTTGCCGCCCAAGCTGGGTTTATTCTTCGTCGTCAAGAGCAAAGGACAGGAGAGCGGATGTTTAGTTTTTCAAGACCCAAACTGGCAGCTCTCCTTTTGATTGCCGGGCTGGCCGCCGGTTGGGGGTGGGACCATGTTCGCACTACCAGATTGCTCCGCCGCACTACGGAGTCCGAACAATATTTCCGCCAGCGGCTGTTTGAGCGCTGGGGGGACAAAGGAGACGAGGGGGACGATGCAAAGCGGCCCCAGGTGCCGCAGCCCGATCGGCAAAACTAACCTGACCGCGTCGTCGATCCTCCCATCACTGCCGCCAGGACGCCCACCACGATTCCCGCCAACAATCCGCCAGCAGTTGGCAGCAAGACCATCAGAATTGTAATGAACCCTTCGCGGTCTTGAAAGTCAGCCGGGCGATTGAGGACAATCACCAGTCCGGCGATGATCCCCAGAATCGTGAAGAAGATCGACGACGTTATGATCGCGATGGTTTTGAACATGGGAACGATCCTCGTTGCGGTATGATTCCCCAGCGGCACTTGTGCGGGGTTATCTTACTCCCCGCAGGAACTCGAAAGAAGCTGACTTCTTTTGGCGCTGCTCAGCCCCACGGCAGCCCCGCCCAAACAGACTCTTCCAGCGTCAACTCAGGCTGCGGCGCTCTGGCCAGGTGTCGGCGGATGAGGCGGAGCAGCGGGTCGAGCGAGCGCGGGGAGAAAACAACATGGAGTGCGCCGGCTTCCCGCAGCAGCAGCTCGTAAGGCTCCAATCCGCGGGCCGCGAGCACGAGAAAGCGAGCCTGGGGGAAGCGGTGGCTCCAGTCGCCGAGAGCCTTTGCCGCGGCAACCAGGTTTTGCGGCAACACCTCCACTGCGACAACGGAATAGGGAGCTGCCTCCAGCTCGCGCTGGCAATGTGGGATGCTGCGGACTTCTTGAAGGGCAAGGGGTCGGGAGTCTTTGGCGTCAAAAGTTTTTGCCAAAAGAACAGAGTTTGACGCCAAAGACTCCCGACCCCGTCGCTGCCGACTGGGCGCGGCCTTGCGCATTTCCCGGCGGAATGCAGCGGCCCAGCGGGAAGTGCGTTCGAGGAGGATGAGGGAGGCGGACATGGGGAAACTCGAATGACGAATGGAAGAGAGTGTGATGTGCTGTTTACATTCGCCATTCGAATTTCGAATTTCGATTTTTCCGCCTTCCTACCCTACCGTCTCCAGAATCCGGTGTGTCGGCTGCGGGCGGCCGGGACGGAAGCTTTGGGTCTGGTGGAAGGTGGGCCGGGCATCGGCGGCGGAGCAGGCGGCAGCAACCGCGGACGTGACTTGCTCGATGAGAGTTTCCGGCGCGGTGGCGACGCGGGCGTTGACGACGAGTTGGGCCTCTTTCACGCGCCCATTCGATGGCAGCGAAAGTTCCGGCGAGGCGGAGCTACTGACGAGGTTGGCTACGCCGTACAGCCCTTCGGCCATGCCGATTGCCTTGAGGTGCGCCGTCTCGGCATCGATTCCCGCCAGCGAATCGCGCAGCCGCGTGATGATCGACAGGAGCAGATCATCGAGGTCTAATTCCCGCTCCGCCGTGACGGTGAGGCTACTGTTGAGCCAGCCGAGTTCTGCTTCCCCTTCGGCATAAACGTCGTAATCGAGGTCCATCAGGCGGCGGCCAAAGCTGCCGCGCTGCTCCAGAAATTCGACCAGAGCGTCAAAACCCGCCCCGGATTTGGCGCTTTGCCGCAGGACGGGAATGCCGGGAAACTGCTCCCCCAAGAGCCGCGTGAGCTCGTCGGCTTCGGGCGGAGTCAATTCGTCCATCCGATTGATCACGACAAAGTCGGCTTCTTCGAGCTGCTTTTTGAAAATGTAAGCGGCTTGTGGCGAAAAGCCTCCTTTCTTCTCGCCGCGCAAGATGCGGCTGCCGTGGCCCGGTTTCAGAAGGACGCCGTAGGGGGCGACGTCAAAGCTGCCGCCGTACTGTTTTTGCAGCGGGCGAACGACGGTCGCAACCAGATCGGTGCAACTTCCGACTGGCTCGGCAATGACAATGTCCGGCCGTTCATCAGCACTCAGGCTTTCGACCGTGGCGGTCAGGGCGTTGAAATTGCAGCAGAAGCAAGAACCGGGAACCTCGCCGACTTCAAACCCTTGCGAGCGGAGGCTGTTCGTATCGACAAGGTCTGTCGCCTGGTCGTTGGTGACGATGCCGATTCTCTTGCCTTGGTTCTGGTAGTGCCGAGCCAGACGGGCGATGGTGGTCGTTTTTCCGGCGCCGAGAAACCCGCCGAGCATGATAAAGCGAATTGGAGGCATGTGGGTAGTCTCTTGAGATGATGGAAAGATATATGGGAAAGGCAATGACGAAATTCGAATGGCGAATTGAAGACCTATTGATTCTTCCTGCCTTTCATTCGCCATTCGCCATTCGAATTTCGTCATTTCGTCATTTCGTCATTTCGTCAGACTGCCATATTCCGCAAACGGATTAACGACCTTCCCTTCCGACTTGAACTCATAAGCTGTCATCCAGGCGAACTCTCGCTTGAGCGGGTCGGCGGGGTCGGGGTCAGGGAGGGCCACGCCGTCGGCCTCGATGTAGGCGGTGCGGACGACGGGGACCCGTTTTTTAGCCGGCGGCTCCAAGTCGTAATCGGTGCCGACGGTTTGCAGGAACCAGGTGTTGTCACGGAAGCCCAACGTAAGCCGCTGACTGGCGGCGGTGATGAGTTCGGCCTTTTCCTTTTCCGCGAGCTTGCCGTCCTTCTTGATGGCGGCCACGAGCTTCTGCGTTTCCGAAACGTCGAAGCTCACCCAGCCGTAGGGGGGCAGAAAGGCTTCCAACTTGCAGTGGGACGGCGAGTTTTTGGAGAAGGTGTTGATGCCGTAAGTGACCCGCGTGGGATAGCCCATGGCCCGGCCCATCGCCGCACAAAAACCGTGGTAGTCGCTGCAGTGGCCGCGGTGAGACTCAAAGGCCTTGACGGAATCCGCGGCGAGAGAGGCGTCGTGATGGTCGTAAGTAAAGTTCTCTCCTACCCAGGTCATAACCAGTGACAGATCCGCTAGGGGGCTCTTTCGGTCCGGGGAAATCTCCTTCAGCAGCTTTTGAAACCGGTCATCCACTACGACCGCCTGGGATTCACTTCGGCGAAACACATCGAAACCAGTCGGCCACTTCTTCACCGCGGTCACCTGTTCTGGCTGAATGTTCCAGCGGAGCTCAAAGGTTTGGACCTGAAACTTGTGACGAATGACCTGCGCCCCTTGAGGGTCTTTGAATTCAAAGTAGGCGAACTGGTTGCCGAAAGTCCTTTCAGTGCCGATCTTCGGCTGCACGTCGACAGGGAATGTCGAAAATTCACTGGCGCGGACGATCTGCCCTCCGCTCGACGGCGGAATCGGAATCCAGACCCTGAGCACTTTCGCTTTATACGGCGGCGTGACAATCACCGAGCAATCGGCCGCATAGCTGATCGGGTTCAGCTTCTCCGCTCGGTACGGCTGAGCGGGATCGAGAATGGTCGATGCGCCGTTTTGGGATAGTTGCTGGGCACTGGCTTTACCGGCAATCAGAATCAAGCCGAGGCAGAGGCCACGGATGAAACACGAACGAACACGGATGAGAACCTGGTTGTTCATAATTGCTGATTGGTTCTCGGCAGAAAGTTCCGCAGCACCCGCTCATAGAGTCCTCCCCCCGCGGCTGCACCGATGATGGGAGCGAGGATGTAAACGGTGAAAAATCCATGTCCATTGGGACCGGGAATGGCTGCTTCCCCCCAGCCGGCGAAATACGCAAAGAGTCGCGGGCCGAAGTCGCGGGCCGGATTGAAGCAGGCTTGCGTGAGCGGGGCAATGATGGAAATCAGGATCGCCACACAGAGCCCAATGAACACCGGCGCAAGAGCCGGCGGCGGGCCGGACGTGTTGCGGGGGTCGGTGACAGCGAAAACGACGAGGGCAAGCATAGCGGTTCCCAGGATTTCCGCGATAAAGGCGACGTGGAAGGGAACCGTGCTCGCAAGCATCGTCCATTCGTCCTTTTGGAAGTCCTGTTCTCCGGCAGCGAGACCACCAGGAGCCGGATAATACTCTCCGTAGCACGTGGCGGTGAGGATGCTCCCGAGCTCGCCGCGAAGCACATTTTTGTCCTGCTCCTTTTTCGCCAACAGCGGACCATACAGAACGAACAAAACGGCAGCGGCGAGCATCGCTCCGCCCAGTTGCGCGACAATGTAAACCGGCACGCGATTCCAATCGAAGCGGCCCCAGAGGGCCAAAGCAATCGTGATGGCCGGGTTGATGTGTGCCCCGCTGATGCCGCCACAGACATAGGCGGCCAGCATGATGGCGACTCCCCAGACGATCGCCACCTGCCACAGGCCGCTCTGGGCACCGGTCAGCACCGCCGCATGCACAGCCCCGCAGCCGAACAGAATGAGCAGGAAAGTCCCCAGGACTTCGGCCAAAGCGGCTTGCAGGAGCGTGGGCTTCATCGGCGTCATTCTAAAATCCGTTTGAGCGATTTGCAAGCACTTCGTCGCTTACAGCTTGACCCCCAGTACCCAACCCAGCGTGTAGGTGGCCAGCGTAATCAGACCAATCCCGGCCAGATCCAGCCAGAGGCCGGCTTTCATCATTTGGCGGATGCCGATGCGGCCGGTGCCGAAGACGATGGCGTTGGGAGGCGTAGCGACCGGAAGCATGAACCCGCAACTGGCGGCGAGGATAGCGGGAACGCAAAGGAGTTTCGGATCGAGTTCGAGCCCGATGGCGACTTGATACAGAACGGGCAGCAGGGCCGTGGCAGTCGCCAGGTTGCTGGCGAGTTCGGAGAAAAAAACGACGCCGGCGACGACCAGGATAATTAGAATTGGTGTCGGAAGCACGCCGAGCTGCGATACGTTGGCCCCAATCCAGTCCGCTAGCTTCGTTTCTTCCATCGCTTTCGAAAGGCTCAGGCCTCCGCCGAAGAGCAGCAGCACGCCCCACGGGAGCCGAGATGCTGATTTCCAGTCCATGGCGAAAATGCCGCGGCTGAAGCTGACCGGCAGCAGAAAGAGGAGCACCGCGGCGGTCATGGCGATGACGGAGTCGTCGATGGAGCTGATGACAGGCAGGTTCGTGGCGAGCCATTCCCACTGGGTCAGGCTGTCGCGGAAAACCCAGGCAAGCGCGGTAACGAGAAAGACGATGGCCACTGTCCACTCGCCGCGCGAAACTGGCCCCAGACTCGCCAGCTCGCTGCGAATCAATTCCCGGCCGCCGGGAATCTCCTTCAGCGAGACGGGGAACAGCAATTTCGTGAGCAGCAACCAGCAGAGCACCATGAACACGCCAACGACGGGAATGGCGAACAGCATCCACTGTCCGAAGTTAATTTCAATCCCTTTCTCACCCATAAAGGCCCGGAAGAACACGTTCGGCGGCGTGCCGATAAGCGTCCCCATTCCGCCGAGGCTCGAGGCATAGGCGATGGAGATGAGCAAAGCCGTGGCAAAATTCGCGGAGTCCCTTGGTGAGCCTCCCGCCATCCGTTTCTCGGCGAGTTGCACCACGCTGATGCCGATGGGGAGCATCATCACCGCTGTGGCCG
Source organism: Planctomycetaceae bacterium (assembly GCA_005778405.1). Lineage (GTDB taxonomy): Bacteria > Planctomycetota > Planctomycetia > Pirellulales > Pirellulaceae > SXOA01. Next base: position 37,234 of record SXOA01000029.1, on the reverse strand, counting down.
TGTTGCTGATCCACAGGCTGATCCCCGCCGTCGCCAGCATGAACCCGCCAATGAGCCACGACGGCCGCGTCCCCGCTGCCAGTAGCGTCAGCAGCGCCAGCCGCCGGTGCAGCCCCCACTTCTCCACCGCTAGTGCCAAGATGAAGCCGCCCAGATAGAGAAAAATGGCCTTATCGGCAAAGGGCGTCGCCGCCGCCTGAAAGTTCTTCGCCGCCCCCAAGAGCGGCAGCAGCACCAGCGGCAAGAGCGAAGTCGCCTCCAGCGGAATCGCCTCGCTCATCCACCACATCGCCATCAGCACGGCAATCGCCGCCGTCGCGCGTGGCGCATGAGCCAAATCCGGCGCTTGCCACAGCAGCAGAAAATAAACCCCCACCGCCAGCAGCGGCCCCGCGAACAGGCCGCCTATCGACAGAAGCCGCGGCGGCGATTCCAGCGGCGAAGCCTCTGCGGTGTTGATGTCCTCGGCGGTCATGCTGAGAGTATAGCGACGACCGCTTCATTCCGCTTTTGCCAGCCGTAGCCGCGTCAGCTACAATTCAAGGTATGAACACTGTCGCCCCCAAACTGATGACTGCCGAGGAATTCTGGCATTCGCCGGAAAACGGCAGACGCCGCGAGCTCGTGGCAGGAGAGGTAGTGATTTCTATGCCCCCAGGTGGAATTCACGGAATTGTGGCGATTCGCCTTGCGTCACGACTTGACGCTTGGGCATCCGCGGGAAATCACGGTGAGGCGGGGACCGAATCGGGCTTCATTCTCGACCGCGATCCCGACCTCGTCCGTGGACCGGACGTTTACTTTATCTCTCGGGCTCGCATTCCCGCGTCGGGCATCCCCGAAGCTTTCTGGAATCTCGCACCGGACCTGGCGATTGAAATCATCTCGCCCGACGAAACCGCCGTAGAAATCCGCGGCAAGACGCTGGAATATCTCCACGCGGGCAGCGCTCTCGTCTGGAACGTTTACCCCCGCAGCCGCGAAGTCGTCGCCTTCACCCCCGACGGCCTTTCTCGCACCTTCAGCGAGAACGACGTGCTCCAGGATGAGAAAGTGCTGCCGGGATTTCGGTGTGCGGTGGCGGAATTGTTTCGTTAGACGAACAAGTCCAATGATTTCGGGTCGCTTACATGGCGACAAAACTACCTAAAGCTCGGTGGAAAAATCACGCACGTGATGCATAGCGCGATAAAGAGGGCTGCCAGAATGAGAACTGTCACTGCAATCGCAGTGCCCGTGCGGACAAGTGATTCTTGAGTACTTTTGCTGCTGTTAGGCGATTTGGTTCGCGACGCGCTAGTTCTTGCATTGCACATCCAGCATTGCTGCGCAGAACCTCTCAAGGATGCGCCGCAATGAGGGCAAAGACGTGAATTCATAACTTACTTCTTCTTCCACTCCACCCCCGACAAGCTCGCCAGGGCCAGCAGCAGGGCATGCGTGCCGCTGCGGGCGTGGCCTTGGGCGGCGAGGGCGATGTAGAGTTGGCGGGCGAGGGCGATGCCGGGGAGGGCGAGGTTCATGCGTTGGGCTTCGCTGAGGACGATTCCCATGTCCTTGATGAAATGCTCCACGAAGAAGCCGGGGTCGAAATTGCCGGCGATGATGCGGGGGCCGAGGTTGGAGAGGGACCAACTGCCGGCGGCGCCGGGGGCGACCGATTGCAGCACGGTGGGGAGGTCGAGGCCCGCTTTGTAGGCGTAGAGGAGGGCCTCGCAGACGCCGATCATGTTGCTGGCGATGAGCGTTTGGTTGACCGCTTTGGTGTGCTGGCCGGAGCCGGGGCCCCCCTGGTGAATGATGGTCTTGCCCATCGCTTCCCAGCAGGGTTGCAATGCGTCCACTACATCCTTGTCGCCGCCGATCATGATCGAAAGGCGGGCTTCCTTTGCCCCCACGTCGCCGCCGGAAACCGGGGCATCGACCGCATGAACGCCCTTCTTTTTAGCGGCTTCATAGATTTCGACGGCCAGTGACGGCTCGCTGGTGGTCATGTCCACGAGGACGCTGCCGGCCTTCGCGCCGGCCAGTGCGCCGTCAGTTCCTAGAAAAACCTCCCGCACATCCTTGGGAAAGCCGACGATGGCGAAGACGACGTCGCTGTTTTGGGCGACTTCTTTGGGTGTCGCGCCCCAGGAGGCACCTTTGTCGAGCAGCGGCTGAGTTTTGGACTTGGTGCGGCTATAGACGGTGGCGGCAAAGCCCTTAGCCATCAGGTGGCCGGCCATGCTGTGCCCCATGACGCCGGTGCCGATCCAGCCGATGCGAGTGGAGCCGGGGGAAATCTTGGAGATGCTCATGGTGTGGCAAGCAGATTTGAAATCTGAGATTTGAGAAGGGAAGAAAAAACAACCAGTGGCACCGACTACCAACGGTCGAGCGGCCGGTTGAAAACTTCGTTCAAGATGATCGCGCTGCGGATGTTCTCGGGCGATTGCAGCATGTGGGCGATGCCCAGGACCGTGGCCTTGGCGACGACGGCAGCCGTGGCGTTGGAGTCGCTGCGGGAAACGGACTCCGTGGCCAAGGTGGTCTGCTTGAGCCGTCCTACCTGGTGGTCGAACGTCTGGTGCAATCGGGCATCCATCTCGTCGTCAGCCAAATCCACGCGGCCGGAAAGATGAGCCGTGTGTTCGCTGATTTGCTGAGCGCCTCGGAGGTGGGACGCCACGGAAGCTGCCACCCGGTCGGTGCTCTCGGCCAGCTCGGCCGCGACCACCGTTTGGGCCATCGACGGATTGTTATACGCCTGTTGCTGCGAAAGGGCCTGCGGGGCTGCCGTCATTCGCGGGGGAGTGGGGCGGGCCTGGCCGTAGGCAACGGGAGGCTGCTGGGGCGAATAGGCGACGGGAATCTGTTGCTGCTGAGGAGGAGGCATCTGCTGGCCGCGGGCGCGAGCTTCCGCCTGGGCTCGCATTTGGGCTTCCACTTGCGCTCGCCGCGCTGCTGCCCGCCTCAGGAATTCTTCGACTTCGTTGTTCATGGCTGCCTCAACTTGTAGGGCAGGCTCCGCATGCCTGCATCAACGAATCTGTCAGGCAAAGCCTGACCTACAGTTATGCCTTGAGCTGGGCCGACCCAGAACTCGACGCGGCGATCGCCCGCCGCATATCGGTATCGGACTGCACGTTGCGCATCTTGTAATAGTCCATAATTCCGAGTTTGCCGGAACCGAAGGCGTCGGCCATGGCCCGAGGAACTTCCGCTTCCGCGGCAACCAGCAATGCACGGCTTTCCTCAATCTTGGCGGTTTGCTCCTGCTCAGCAGCGACGGCCATGGCGCGACGGCCTTCGGCCTTGGCGCGAGCGACGCGCGTATCCGCCTCGGCCTGATCGGCCCGCAAGCGAGCGCCGACGTTTTCTCCGACGTCAATATCGGCAATGTCAATCGAGACAATCTCGAACGCCGTCTGTGAGTCTAAGCGGCGAGCGAGCACGGCTTTGCTGATGCGATCAGGATTCTCCAGCACTTCCATGTGATCGTCGGACGAGCCAATGGCGCTGACAATCCCTTCGCCAACGCGAGCGATGATCGTTTCTTCCCCCGCACCGCCGATGAGCTGCTGCAGGTTCGCCCGCACCGTCACGCGGGCCTTCACCTTGAGCTGAATGCCGTTGCGGGCAATCGCTTCCAGCGTGTCCTTGCCGGCGTTCCTGGCGGGACAGTCAATGACTTTGGGATAGACGCTGGTCTGCACCGCTTCCAGCACATTGCGCCCGGCGAGATCAATCGCGGTCGCCTCGCGGAAGGAGAGTTTGATCGTTTTCGCTTTGTTGGCGGCGATCAGCGAGCGAATGACGAGGGGCACATTGCCGCCGGCCAGATAATGAGCTTCCAGGGCCTTGCTCGTGATTTCCGGATCAGTCAGGCCAGCCTGCACCGACATGATCTTGGTCTTGACGATGACGTCCTTGTTGACTTTGCGAAACGTCATGCCGATGAGGTCGAAGATGGTGATGTTCGCGCCCGTCAGCCAGGACTGAACCCACAGCCGGAAGTAATTGGCCATGATGGCGGCGATGATCAAAAAGATGATCAGGCCGATGCCGACGACGACCAGAAAGATGATGGTTCCAAGGCCTGGGCCGTTGCCCCCTTGAGCCAGAAGTCCGTGCATGGCAATCCCTTTGTCCGGGTTGTTCGGTATGGCACAATTGCAAAAATCAGCCGGAGAAGTACCCCGTTGGTATCGCAGCCTCGGCGGCAAATGTCAATCACTGGCGAAAAAGGGTTCCTTGACAGGTTTTTCCCGGACTTTTAGGATGGTGCGTTTCCCCAATGCAATTCCGGTTTGGGCCAGGTGCCCTTCAGAAGTGAGTTTGCCATGGCCGTACCCAAACGCCGCTCGTCCAATTCCCGCACCAATAAGCGCCGGGCCCACGACGCCAAAAAGGCCAAGCAGCTTTCGTACTGCCCCAAATGCAGCACCGCGGTGCCGCAGCACGTGGTTTGCCCCAATTGCGGGTACTACATGGGGCGGACGATGGTGGAAATGGAAGAGACGGCATAGTAGGGCAGGCTGTGCCTGCCAAAACTGTCAGGCATAGCCTGACCTACTAAACTACCTGCGGAGATCTCCTTTGAACCGGCCAGCGTTTCTTTTTCCGGGGCAGGGGGCGCAAGCGGTTGGCATGGGCAAGCAGCTTGCAGAGTCGCTGCCGGCGGCGCGGGCATTGTATGACCAGGCGAATCAGATTCTGGGGTACGACCTGGCGAAGCTCTGTTTTGAGGGCCCGGCAGACGAGCTCAATTCGACCGTTCACAGCCAGCCGGCCCTTTTTGTCACCAGCCTGGCGGGACTGGAGATCCTGAAGGCCAATCAGCCGGAGGTCGTTGCCTCCGCTGCGGCGACCGCGGGACTGAGCCTGGGTGAATATACGGCTCTCGTTTTTGCCGGCGTGATGAGCTTTGAAGATGGCCTGAAGGTCGTGCAGCAGCGCGGCCGGGCGATGCAGGATGCGGCTGATGCCGTGCCCAGCGGCATGGTCAGTATTCTCGGATTGGAAGCAGCCAAAATCGAAGAGCTTTGCAGCCAGGCTCGCGGCCCCGGCGAAATCATGCAAATCGCCAACTACCTTTGCCCCGGCAACATCGTTGTCTCGGGACATAAGGCCGCCTGCCTCAAGATCGCCGAGCTCGCCACCGCAGCCGGCGCGATGAAAACCATTCCGTTAGCCGTCGCCGGCGCGTTCCACACACCCATCATGCAGCCTGCCGTCGAGAAGCTGGCGGCGGCATTGGCGGGCGTGAAAATGAACAGCCCGCGGATTCCCGTCGTCAGCAACGTCGATGCCGTGGTGCATAACGATCCCGAAGAAATACGCTCCCTTCTCGTCAAACAACTCGTCGCTCCCGTCCGCTGGGAAGATTCGCAGCGCTACCTGCTCAAGGAAGGCTACGGCCCGCACTGGGAAATTGGACCAGGCCGTGTGCTGCGAGGATTGCTGAAGCGGATTGAGCGGAAAGCGGCGGCGGAGGGAGTTGAGTGCTAATGTAATGACGAAATCCGAATGACGAATGACGAATGTAAGGCGGACAACTGACTCTTCAATTCGTCATTCGGAATTCGTCATTCGTCATTCGTCATTCGGGCTTCGTCACTTATTTTTTCTCAAACAACTCACCATCCCGAGCGCCCCCCATGCCCTCTCCTTACGATAGTCTCAAAGTCGATCTCTCCGGCCAAACTGCCGTTGTCACCGGTGCTTCGCAGGGGCTGGGCAAGGCAATCGCCATCGCGCTCGGCAATGCGGGGGCAAAAGTCGCTTGTCTTGCTCGTAACGAAGCTAAGCTGGCGGAGACCGTGAGAGTCATCACGGCCGCTGGCGGGCAGGCGGAAGCGTTCGCCTCGGACGTGAAGGACGGGGCCGCGGTCGACAAGCTCATGAACGACCTGGCGGAGAAGTGGGGCAAGATTGACATCCTGGTCAACAACGCCGGCGTCACCCGCGACACGCTGTTGCCGGTGATGTCGGACGAGCAATGGGACGAGGTCATCGACACCAACCTCCGCGGGGCGTTCCTGTTTGCCCGGGCCGCTTCCCGCCACATGATGCGAGCCCGCTATGGGCGGATCATCAATATCGCCAGCGTCAGCGGCATCATGGGAAACGCCGGCCAGACCAACTACTCCGCCTCCAAGGCCGGCCTCATCGGCTTCACGCGGAGCCTCAGCAAGGAACTGGCCAAACGGAAAGTGACCATCAACGCCGTCTGCCCCGGCTTCATCGAGAGCGACATGACCAAGGCCCTGGGGGACGCCATGATGGACGAAGTGAAAAAGCGGATTCCCATCCAGCGGGTCGGCCTTCCCGAAGACATCGCCACCGGCGTCCTCTTCCTCGCCAGCCCCGCCGCCTGCTACATCACTGGCCAGGTTTTGACGATTGACGGCGGCATGACGGGGTAATGCGCGCCGCTGGGTGGTAGGCTGAAGATGGGCAATTGGTCATCTTCCGCCGTAGGCGCTTATGCCAAGGGAAAATCCTATCCCAAATCCGACCGGCTTATCCGAGAAACCGTTTCAGTACCGGCTACTGCACTTGTTCATTGTGATGACGGTGCTGGCGGTCATCGTTGCAGCGATTGCTCAATGGGGTTTGGACGGCGGTTTTCTCATTGTTGTAGCCTTCATTTGCCTGGTGATTTTCAGTTTCGTTCGCCGCGATGCGTCCCTATTTGTTATTGGGTCAATCATCCTTCTCGCAGTTGCGCTACTGCTTCCGGCGGTCGGAAGCGGACCGCCTAGCCGGAGAATGCTCTGCGCCAACAATCTCAAACAAATTGGAATCGCACTCCACACGTATCACGACGCGTTTGGGTGCTTTCCGCCGGCCTATGTTGCTGACAAGGATGGCAAGCCTCTTCGTAGTTGGCGAGTTTTGCTGCTTCCGTTTTTGGAACAGGAGCCGCTATATCGTCTGTACCGCTTTGACGAACCCTGGGATGGCCCCAACAATCGAAAGGTCGCGGCGCTAGCGAAGGATTTTGATGTCTTCTCATGCCCGGCTCAAGCGCCAGGCGGACTTGTCGGAGAAACGAGCTACGTGGCGGTCATTGGCCCGCACACGGCATTTCCAGGAGAGACTTGCGTTTCCATGCAGGACATCAAAGATGGTCCAGCGAGTACGTTGATGGTGGTAGAGGTGCATCATTCCGGCATTCACTGGATGGAGCCGCGAGACCTTCACGTTTTGCAAACGACCCCTGTTATCAGCGCGAAGTCCGGACAAGGAATATCGAGCACTCATAAGAATGGTGCTCAGGTCGTGACGGCAGATGCTGCAGTTCACTTTCTTCCGGCCGACGCGACTTTCCCCGAGCTGCTGCGCGGTCTCATATCCATCGACGGGGGCGAAGGTGTGAAAATACCTTAGCCGCAACCCGCACGTCGTTGGGGCTTAAAACATTGCCACTGATCTTTGGCCATCGCGTATTACAGTTCTTTTACGTTGGACAGCGCTCAGCGTTTCTGCTTCCCAGAATCGGCCTATGCAACGGGTTGCCAGACCAGGATTTCCCCCTTATCAGAAACACTCAGGTCCCCCGCGAACTGCCGGTAAGTCCCCTCGCTGGCCTTGTGGGGCAAGTTGATTCCAAGCGATTTGAGATTCTTGGCCAGGACGTTCACAAACATGGGGCTGGCGTCCACCGAGCGGACGAAGGTGGGCATCAGTTGCAGCGGCTTGAGGGAGATAATGGTGCCGCGGTTCATCCAGGCGCCAGTGCGGATTTCGGCGCCGCTCATCAGGACAATGGTCCCCCCTTTCATTTGCAGGCCGGTGAAGTCCTTGGCGGGGCCGCCGACGATGATCGTTCCCCGACGCATCCGCATGCCGACTTCGAGCCCTGCTGAACCGTCGATGATGATGGTGCCGTTTTTCATCCCCTGCATCGAGCCGCGGTAAGCGGCGCCAATCTGCCCGCCGGCATTGCCGTGGACGTGGATGAAGCCATTCTTCATTTCGGCTCCGATCCAGTCGCTGGCGTTGCCGTGGACCTCGATGCGGCCCCCCTTCATGTAGGCTCCCAGGTGCATCCCGACCGTGCCATGCACGGTGATGCTCCCCCTGGACATGGCCCGGCCAATCCAGCGGACCTTGTGCATCGCGCCATGCATCACCAGGTCTTCGCTCCGTTCCCCTTCGACGTCAAAAAAGTCGCTGATGGGGAGCTGCCGTTTGCCGTGATAGATGGTGAGTGCACGGATTTCGGTATTGGTCAGCTCCGCCATGACATCCGGCGAGAAGACCTCGGACTCCAGGGGAACCGAGGGCTGGCGTTTGAGGTGAAAGGTGATGGGCATTCCTGACTTCCCGGCAAGCACAGTTAGCGTGGCACTTCGATGCAGTCTTGCATCCTGGGGTTGTGGATGCGCTCCATTTCCACCGGATAGTTCTCAAACGACATGGTGTAGCAGTCCTCGAACAGCGGCCTCATGAAATCGTCGATGCCGGGGTCGCATGGCGGTTTCACGATGAACTCGCGTCCTGACGGCGCTTCACGAATCTCGCCGTCTTCCAGCACGATCTCCCCTCCTTTGATGACATAGCGCGGATGGCCGAACATTTTCCGCACGTTTTCGTCTTCTTCATAAATCACCACATCGCCATCGCAGCCCAGGCCAAGGTTGCCCTTTTGGAACAGCCCCAGCGCCCGCGCCGGGCCGGCTGACATGGAGATGGCGACTTCATAGAGCGAATACTCGCGGTCAATCTCCGGCAGCGTGATTTTTCCCTTGATGCCGTCGGGGAGTTTCAGAAGGGATTCTTTGCGAACATCCGCCCGCATCAGCAACTCGATAATCTCCGGATACCGCCAAAAGCAGCCGCCGTTGGGGTGGTCGGTGGAGAGAAATACTTGCCACGGATTCTTGATGAGCAGCAGCAGCTCCAGCCCAGCCGCCCATTGCACCGCGTTGACGAGGTTGCTGGGGCGGTAGGTGTAGGGGACGATGCCGCAGCCCGTTTCGTTTTCGACGTCCAGGTTCCCCCATTTCCGCCCGGTCAGCTTGTACAGCAGGTGCTGCCATGGTCCGTCAGCGGTAATGGTCACCGTGTCGCCGAACAAGACGGCTCCCGCATCGGTCGTGATGCTCGGATGGGCGTTGAAGTATTCGGCAAGCTGAGCCGTTTCCGAGCACATGGTGTCCCAGCCATCGCCGCCGTAGGCGTGGTACTGAGAATGGGCAATGTGGGCCCGGTGCCCTTCTAGGTGCTTTAGAGTGTCGATTGTCGTCGAGATGTTGCCGGGAGCGCCGAGATTGTTGCAGTGCAAATGGACCGGATGCGGCAGGCCAAGCTCATCGCAAATCCGGGCGAGGTGAGTCACAATCACGCCGGGGGTCAGCTTGCTGTAGCCATCAATGGGTGACGTGAGCTGCTTGGCGTCGTGGCCATATTTCCAAGCCGCGACTCCGCCCGGATTGACCGCCTTGATGCCGTAGGACTTGGCCGACCAGAGATACCAGGCGAGAACCTGCTTGGCACGCTCGAATTCTCCCTTTTCGAGCTGATCGAGCAGGATCTCGTTGTTCGCCATCAGCGTCAGCGAAGCTTTATCCACAATTGGAATATCGGCCAGCTCTTCGTGCGTGTGCCGGGCGGATAGGACCGGCACAGCCGCTTCGTTGACCGTTGTCCAGCCCATGCCGGCATAGAGATAGCCGGTGGCGAAGGTGGTGGGGGCCATGCCGCCCAATCCACTGCGGCGCGACTTGGTGCGAATGAACGCCTGGGTGCGGCGATGATCCTCCGGCGTCATGGCTCGGGCGAAATTGATCGCGCCGCCGGCCACGTGCGTGTGAACGTCCACGCCGCCGGGAAAGACAATCATTCCTGTCGCGTCGATCGTTCGGCCACCTTCCACCGCGGGAACGAACAGGCCCTGGTCGTCGATGCACAGATCCTTGACGACGCCGTCGATGCCGTTGGCTGGGTCGTAGACTTTTCCGCCCGTGATGCGAAGCATGGAGTGGGATTATACCTGTGCGTTGAGCATCTGGGGCTGACTTCCGTCGGGGAGCCAGAACGGCTTTTTGGCAATCGCCTCGTTAATCCGGCGGACGACTTCTTCATCGGAAGGGTACGGGGATTTCAGGGCGGGTTTCAATGGCATGGGAAGCTCGTCCATCCGATAAGCCGTTCCCGGTGCGGCGATTCCCTGTGGAGCCGTGGTGATGTGGACCCGCGACAGCTTACTGGTGTGCGTGACGTGCGGGTCCAGCACAATGGTCGGAATCCGCTTCAGGTGGTCAATCGCCGGCTGGGGCATTGTCGCGCCGGGATCGGCTCCAATGATGAAAGCTGCGTCGCAGTCGCCGCGAACCAGCACGTCCACGGTGGAGAACTCGCCGGGATTATAGCGCGGATAGCCGCGGCTAAAGGAAATTCCGAAGGGATAGCCGGTCTGCCACCGCATGATGACGTCGGCACCTGTGACATTGCCGTGGCCTCGCATGGGCATGGCCACGAACTTGGTGAAGGCGTTCATTTCCGCGGCCAGCGTGAGCAGCGCGGCGCTGTTCATGTGCTTGCCGCGCGTCATGGACAGCCCCATCCCAAAAAATACGCAGCCGAACTTGGCCCCCTTCATCCGCCGGATCAGGTCGTCGATCACCTCCCGCGTCAGGCCCGTCTCCGCAATCGCCTGGTCGCTGACCTGCCGATCCTTAATGAGAGCCCGGAGGATGGTGATCAACTCGAAGTCCTTGCCGGGCCGCACCTGCAGAAAAATGTCGGCGGCTTTGGCGCTCTTGGTTTCGCGGATATCGACCAGCACCATCGTGCGGTCCTTGCGGCCGCGGGGCAGAAACTTGCTCTTCTGCATGATGGTGTACTTGGTGAAATGCCGTGGATGGCACTCCGCGGGATTCCCTCCCCAGTAGATGATGAAATCGGCTCGTTGTTTGACTTCGCCCAGCGTACAAGTAACTTTGCCGCCCAACTGGGCGGCGATCTCGGTGGGACCGTGTCACAACGAAGTGTGGCTGTCGAGCAGCCCCCCGAGCTGGTCCGCCAGGGCGACACATTCCTTTTGAGCCTCACAGGTCGTGTTGCTCATGCCGTAGACCAGCGGCATGTCGGCTTCGTAGAGGAAATTGGCGGCTGCTTCAATCGCCTCGTCCAGAGTCGCTTCCCGGCCATCAATCAGGGCGTCGGGATATTTTTTTTCTGCCGTGTGGTTCAGAAACCAGGCGGTTCCCAGCACGCAGGCTTTGTTCGCCTTGTGGATGCGAACGTCGTCATGATGGAGTTGAATGTCGTCGCAAACGCAGCCGCAAAACGTGCACGTGGCGTTATTGATTACCTGAAGTTCCATGGAGATGGTTCATGATCGTAGGCTTCACGATCGCATTCCGGTGGGCAACAGTTAGTTGCCGGCAGTTTACCCGGTCTGCGGCGTGATTACCTTTCCTCAAAATCGCTGTTGTTGTTATTGCTTCTCTTGGCACTGTGTGTCGTCCGAACCGGACGAGGGAACGGTAAACACTCAGCCCAGTGCCCGTCCCTGATAGCTGCCGCGCACGCGGCGAGGCATGAATCGACCCGCTTCGATCTCGGTCCAGCCCGCTACGCTTGCCCCCTCTTCCGCAAAGGAAAAATGAGGTCCGTCCGATCCGGCCGGTGACTCGAGAACTGGTTTTTGAAGCATGCTGAGAATCCTCTGCGGACCACCACGAATCCATAATTCCAAAAATCGTCCGTGACAGCCGAGCGGCTGCAATTATAAGGGAACGACTTCGACTTCCCAACCCTTGGAGGTTGGCATTCCGGTGCCGCCCGTGTCTCCACCCATCAGTTTACACGTGGGGGGACCGTAGGGAACAAAAATCATCCCTTCAGGCACTTTCCCGGACTCACACTTGAAAGGTGCTTCGCCAAACTCGGTGCGAACCATCGCCATCTGACCCTCCGCCAGACCGATTTCCGCCATGTCCTTTTGGGCCATCGTCATCGAATTGGTCAGCGCCAAATACTCTGGCGATTCCTTCCCCACGTTGATCAACGCTCCTTGCTGCGAACTCCGGGAAGAATTGAGGATAAACCGTTTGGTAGTCATGTTTTACAGCGAAAAAAGTTTCGCGGCAGGCGAACAATCTCAAGACAAGCAATGAGTCACAGCCTACTTCCTGAGGGCATGCGTGACTAGCCGCGGACATCTTGGGGTTAAGCGTCACAACGTTTTGCGACTTCTCTTTCCACAGATTCCTCCGCGCGGTAAGGTTCCGCCCTAAAGGTTTCACCGATTCTGGCCCGACGTGTGAGCCAGCGAATGGGACGCGACTCCCTGGCTTACGGGTTCGGCTGTAATGGGCCATACCTTGCCCCACCCCGTGGTGATTGGTACGCTTTGGGTAGTGTGTAGCGTCAATTGCATGCGGCTAGTGGCAAAGGATCTACCCTTCCCGCCTCAACTCCCGCCGTATTCGTGACCCGCACCGTGGCGCTGTGTTTTTGTCAGCGGGCTGCGCTGTGTTTTAGCCACCCAGGTTTTTTCCGTGGATTTTCAGCTTCATCTTGAGACCGAGTCGGTCGAGCAGGCTCATCCGACCAAGCCGGTCTGTGTACTGCCCAGTGACAGCATTCGCCATGTCATGCGCGTGCTCAAATCGAGCGCCACGAGCGCTGCAATGGTCTGCCGCGAAGGGAAGCTGGAAGGCATTTTTACCGAGCGGGACGCGCTCAAGCAATTAGCGGACGGCAGCGACCTGGATGTGCCCGTTTCCACCGCCATGGTCCGTCAGCCGGTCTCCATGCGGATGAGCGAAAGCGTGGGAAAGGCGATTTCCTTGATGTCCAGCGGCAAGTTCCGCCAGGTTCCGATTGTGGACGGTCAGGGGCATGTAACCGGGGTGGTGGGGGTGGCTGGGGTGCTCCGCTTTCTGGTCGAGCATTTTCCCCGGATTATTTACACTTTGCCCCCCTCGCCACACCACAAGATGGAAGAACGGGACGGGGGATAAACAGCCCTCATTTTCGTTACAAATCGGTCCGTTTTTCGGGCCGTACATTCCAAATAGAGTTATTATTCAGAAAGTCCGATACTGATTGACCCGTTTGCCGGGCCTTTGCCAAGAGACATTCCGCCGCCCTACGAGCGGCCGCCGATAAAACTAAAATTCACGCGAACACTGATTTCAAAAGGGCAGATTGCCAGTCATGACCACCACTACGGCTGAGCCAGAAGTAGCAAATCCCAAGACAGTCAATCCGGTCCCCAGCGCGACGATCCGCTTTTGTGGCGACTCCGGGGACGGCATGCAAATCACTGGGGACCAGTTCACCAGCACGTCCGCCCTGCTGGGGAACGACGTGGCCACTTTCCCTGATTACCCGGCTGAGATTCGTGCTCCCCGCGGCACGCTGGCCGGTGTCTCCGGTTTTCAAGTCCATTTTTCCAGCGAAGACATTTTCACGCCCGGAGATACTCTCGACGCGCTTGTCGTGATGAACCCGGCCGCTCTCAAGACGAACCTGCGCGACTTGCGGAAGGGTGGCATCCTCATTTGCAACAGCGACAACTTTCAGAAGAGCGACCTGGATCTGGCGGGCTACGATGTCAACCCGCTCGATAGCCAGGTTCTGGAGGATCAGTACCAGCTCTTCAAAGTGCAGATGACGAAGATCACGCGAGAAGCCCTGAAAGACACCGGTCTGGGAACCAAGGAGGTTGACCGCTGCAAGAACTTCTTCGCGCTGGGATTGGTCTATTGGCTCTACGGACGGGACCAGGAGCCGACCCTTCGCTATTTACAGTCGAAGTTCTCCAATAAGCCGGAGATCATTGCCGCAAACACCAAGGCCATGCGGGCGGGCTGGAATTATGGCGAAACGACCGACGCTTTTACCAGCAGCTACAAGGTGGAGCCTGCCCAACTCCCCCCGGGCAAGTACAAGAACATGAAGGGGAATACCGCGATGGCGTGGGGCTTGATGACCGCGGCCAAGCTGAGCGGCAAGGAGTTGTTCCTCGGCTCGTATCCGATTACTCCGGCCAGCGACATTTTGCACGAGCTTTCCAAGTTCAAAAACTTCGGCGTGCGAACTTTCCAGGCGGAAGACGAAATCGCCGCTGTCTGTTCGGCCATCGGCGCGGCCTACGGCGGCGCTATGGGCATCACCACTTCCAGCGGTCCCGGCATCGCCCTCAAGGGGGAGGGAATTGGCCTGGCCATCATGCTGGAGCTGCCTCTCCTCGTCATTAATATTCAGCGCGGCGGACCGAGCACTGGACTTCCCACAAAAACCGAGCAAGCTGACCTATTCCAGGCGATTCTCGGCCGCAATGGTGAGTCGCCGATGCCCGTCATCGCCGCTCGCAGCCCTGGCGACTGTTTTGACGCGGCTATCGAAGCCTGGCGGATCTCCAGCCGCATGATGGTGCCGGTGATGGTCCTGTCTGACGGCTACATTGCCAACGGCAGCGAACCGTGGCTAATTCCCGATTACAACAAGCTGGAAAAAATCCCGATTCACCATCCCGTTCCGAGCGAAAACGGCGAGAAATTCAAGCCCTATCAGCGGGACGAATTGTTGGCTCGTCCCTGGGGCATCCCGGGCATCAAGGGACTCATGCATCGTCTCGGCGGTCTGGAAAAGCAGGACGTGACCGGAAACGTGAACTACGAGCCCGAGAACCACGAGCACATGGTCCACACTCGAGCAAAGAAGGTCGATAACGTCGCCCAGCTTATCGGCTTGCAGGAAGTGGAAGGGCCGGAGACCGGCGACTTGCTCGTGCTCAGTTGGGGTGGCACTTACGGTGCCTGCAAGACCGCCGTGGAGCAATGCCAGGAGCAAGGGATCAAGGTCGCTCACGCGCACCTGCGGTGGCTCAACCCGTTCCCGCGAAACCTGGGAGACGTCCTCAAGCGATACAAGAAAGTTCTCGTCCCCGAGCTCAACAAGGGACAGCTCCGGATGATCATCCGCTCCAAGTACCTGGTCGATGCCCAGGGGCTCAACAAGATCCAGGGACGCCCGTTCTTCGTCCAGGAAGTCGTCGCCGCCATCCGCGGACAGCTTGGCCTGGCCAGCGCGAACGGGTCGAAGCCGACGGCAACCGCCGCCGTGTCGGGAATTGCCGGGAGTGGAGACGCCGGTGGCTAATGACGAAATTCGAATGACGAATGAAATCTGAACACTGAACACTGAAAACTGAAAACTCACCATGCCCACTGAACTCCCGACCCTGACTCCCGCCGATTTTGCTTCCGACCAGGATGTCCGCTGGTGCCCCGGCTGCGGGGACTATGCGATTCTCGCCCAGATGAAGAAGGTGATGCCGCAGCTCGGCGTTGCCCGCGAGAACGTCGTCTTCATCTCTGGCATCGGCTGCTCCAGCCGGTTTCCTTACTACATGAACACGTACGGCCTGCACAGCATCCACGGGCGGGCCCCGGCTTTCGCCACGGGTCTGAAATCGAGCCGCCAGGATTTGCAGGTGTGGGTCGTTACCGGTGACGGGGATGGTCTCTCCATTGGCGGCAACCATTTCATGCATCTGATTCGCCGCAACGTGGATCTCAAGATCATGCTCTTCAACAACCGCATCTATGGCCTGACCAAGGGGCAGTATTCACCTACTTCCCCGCTGGGCAAAGTCTCTGTCAGTACGCCGATGGGGGCGATCGATAACCCTCTCAATCCTCTTTCCGTCGCCATCGGCTGCGAAGCGACTTTCGTCGCCCGCTCCATCGACGTGAACATCAAGCATCTGGGCGAAGTGATGAAGCGGGCCGCCGAGCACAAGGGAACCGCCTTCATCGAGATTTACCAGAACTGCAACGTCTTCAACGACGGAGCCTGGGATTACGCCACCAGCAAAGAGACCAAGCACGACAACGTCCTGGAGCTTGAGCATGGCAAGCCCCTCATCTTTGGCAAGGCCAAGAACAAGGGAATCCGCCTCAACGGCACTCATCCCGAAGTCGTTGAGCTGGGCAAAGGAATCTCCGAGGATGACCTCCTCTTCCATGACGAGAAAGCCCCTGAGCCCACTCTGGCCTACCTCCTCAGCCGCATGCGGCATCCGGAATTCCCCGAGCCGATCGGCGTGTTCCGCGATGTGGACGGCCCCAAGTACGACGTCGAGCTCAATCGCCAGATCACTGCCGCCCGGGAGAAGAAGGGGGAAGGAGACCTCAACGCCCTCTACAACAGCGGCGAGACGTGGACGGTGGGATAAGTAGGGCGTCTCTCCGAGACGGCCAGGAGTGGTCGTCGAATCTTGAGGAACGTTTTTTCGCGAAACGACTGCTTACCGAGCGCCACGCACCTTCCCAGCCGTCTTGGAAAGACGGCCTACATTTTCGCTGCTTGCCGCTTCGCCTACTCCTCTTCCTCCTCGTGCATTGTCGCCTTGCTGATGATCTCTTGTTGCACGTTGCCCGGCATGACGTCGTAGTGGCTGAATTCCATGGAGAAGCTTCCCTGGCCGCCGGTCACGCTGCTGAGCGTGCGGGCGTATGTGGTGACTTCGCGCAGAGGGACTTCGGCGTGAACCGTGGTGAAGGCCCCGCCGGCGTTGTCGCTCCCTTGCACGCGGCCGCCACGGCCGGACATGTCGCTATAGATGTCGCCGACGTTGGATTCAGGGACCGTGATTTCCATCTTCACCACCGGCTCCAGCAGCGCGGGCTTGGCCTGCTGGAAGACGTTGCGGAACGCCATCGAGCCGGCGATTTTGAAGGCCGCTTCGCTGGAATCGACGTCGTGATGCTTGCCGAAATGGACTTCCACCGCCACGTCCTGCACCATCTGGCCGGCAATGACCCCCTTTTCCAGCCGTTCCATGAACCCTTTTTCAATGGCGGGGAGGAAGTTGCCCGGAATGGTGCCCCCGACCACCGAATTGACCCACAGGAAGTTGTGATGCTCGTTGTAATGGTGTTCCTTATAGTGCGGGAAGCGAGCCTTGGTGCAGTACTCTTCCGCCTTGGTGCCGCGCGGAAACGGATACATGCGAATATGCACTTCGCCGAATTGCCCGCGTCCGCCGGACTGCTTCTTATGGCGGTAGCTCCCTTCGGCCGTCGACTGGATGGTTTCGCGGAAGGGGATTTTAGGGACCTTCGTATCCACATCCAGTTTGTCACGGCGATGGAGTCGCTCGCGAATCATTTGCAAGTGCAGGTCGCTCATGCCGGTGATGACCAGTTCCTTGGTCTGCGCGTCCCGGTCCAGGCGGAGCGTCGAATCTTCTTCCAGGAGTTTGTGGAGCGACGAGGAGAGTTTGGCTTCGTCGTTGCGGCTTTTGGGGGTGACCGCCTGGCCGACCATCGGCGTCGGGAACTTGATTTTCTCCATCGTCAGGTCGCCGAGCGTATCGCCGGTGTGCAGATCTTCCATTTTGGCGATAGCGATGATGTCTCCCGCCGAAGCAGAGTCGGTGGGCTTGGTTTCGCCTCCTTGGACCTCGAGAATTGGGCCGAGCTTAACCCCTTTGCGGGCGGTCGTGGTGTGGACCGTATCGTCCTTCT
Source organism: Planctomycetaceae bacterium (assembly GCA_005778405.1). GTDB lineage: Bacteria > Planctomycetota > Planctomycetia > Pirellulales > Pirellulaceae > SXOA01. The sequence continues at coordinate 19,751 of SXOA01000029.1, read as the reverse complement.
TCAGCGAGCCGGAATAGACGCGGATAAAGGAGAGTTTTTGCACGAACGGGTCGATGCGGGTCTTGAAGACCTGGGCGACGAGTGGGCCATCGGTTTTGAGATCAACCTCCGCACCGTCCTTGCTGGCTTTGCGAGCCACATCGGTAGGGGGCGGGGCGCAAGTGATCAGGCCGTCGAGCAATTCGGGGAGGCCGACACCCGTCTTGGCGGAGACACAGAGGATGGGAATCAGCGTGCCGTGGGCGACCGCCTGGTGAATCAGATCGGTCACCTGCTCGGGCGAAGGCTCTTCTCCTTCAAAGTATTTCTCCATCAACTGCTCGTCGACTTCGATGATCGACTCGATAAGCTGCGTGTGGATTTCGACGGCATTCAACAGAGTGTTGGGATTGGCATTGGGTTTTTGCAGCGTATTCACGACCCCTTGAAAATTCGGCCCGTGGCCGATGGGGACGTTGAAGGGGACGCAGGCGTTGCCGAAGGTCTCCCGGATGTTCTCGATGAGAGCGGGGAATTCGATGTTGTCGGTGTCCATCTTGGTGATGATGATCACGCGTCCGATGCCGGCCTTCTCGGCCTCCTTGAAGACGCGGCGGGTGTTCACTTCGATGCCGCTATGGGCGTTGATGCAGATGGCGGCTGTGTCCACGCCGCGCATGGCCCCGATGGTCTGGCCGATGAAGTCGCCGTAGCCGGGCGTGTCGATGATGTTGAAGCGTTTGCCGGCGTGAGTGAAGTGGGCCAGGCTGGACTCGATGGTCCGCTTGTGGACCTTTTCTTCCGCGTCGAAGTCGAGGACGCTGTTGCCGTGATCGACGCTGTGGTCGCCGGTGACCGCGCCGGTTTTGATCAGCAGCGTGTCGCCGAGCGTCGTCTTTCCCGAGCCGCCGTGCCCGCAGAGAACAATATTGCGGATATCTCCTACGTTGGTCTTCGCCATGAGAGGTTCCTTGCTGCTGGAGCACGCCTGGCGTGCTAAACCGAAAAAAGTTGGTTCACACGGGCGGCGGCTTTGGGCAGGCAGGATGCCTACCCCACGGCTGCAGCCAGCGCTTCTTTAAGGGTCAGTGTTCCTTCATAAAGGGCCCGGCCGATGATGCAGCCATCGAGGCCGATCACAGCGAGGTCGCGTACGTCTTTGGCGGTCGTCACTCCGCCCGAAGCGATGACGGGAATGTCCACCGCGGCTTTCATTTCTGCCATGGCGGAGAGGTTGGGCCCCTCCAGCATGCCGTCGCGGGAAATGTCGGTGTAGATAATGGCGGCCAGCGGTTCACCCGCGAACAGGCGGGCCAGGTCAATGGCAGCCGTTTCACTGGTTTCCAGCCAGCCGTCGGTGGCGACGTGGCCGTTTTTGGCGTCGATGCCGAGGGCGAGCATGCCGGGGAAAGTCCGGCAGGCCGTGCGGAACCAATCGGGCTCTTTGAGTGCCCGCGTGCCAACGACGAGCCGAGAGAGGCCGAGCGAGAGCATCTTCTCAATCGTCCCATCGTCCCGAATGCCGCCGCCGAGTTCGCAGGGAATTCCAGCCGCATTTACAATCGCTTTCACTGCCGCCAGATTGGCGTTACTGCCGTCGCGAGCGCCATCGAGATCGACGAGATGCAGGTATTCCGCCCCCTCGACAACAAACTTCTTGGCCATGGCGGCTGGGTCGTCGCCGTAGACGGTTTCACGGCCATAATCTCCCTGCCGGAGACGGACGCACTTGCCGCCGCGTAAGTCGATTGCCGGCCAGATTTGCATTTTCTGCAAGTTTTTACGGCAGGAACGATGAAGACTTTCCCCAGCGGGCAATATGGCATAGGGGAGGGGGGAAAGCAACGGTGGGAGGGAAATGACGAAATTCGAATTCCGAATGACGAATGTGAGCAGCTCGATCATCCTGCCTTTCATTCGCCATTCGAATTTCGTCATTCCGCCTTGCACTCATTGTTCCGCAAAGGCCTTGAGCAGCTTCAAGCCTTCAGCCTGGCTCTTCTCCGGATGGAACTGCGTGGCGAAAAGATTGTCTTTCCAGACAGCGGCACAGAAGGGGTGGCCGTAGTCGGCTTCGATGGCGACGAGGCTAGTATCTTCCGGCACGACGTAGTAGGAATGGACAAAGTAAAAGAATGTGCCGTCGGCCGTCTCCTTCAGTATCGGGGCCTTCCGCTTGATGGTGCCGCGGTTCCAGCCCATGTGGGGGACTTTGAATTCGTGCGGCAGATCGAAGCGGACGCATTTGCCCCGGAGGATTCCGAGCCCCTCGTACTCGCCGTTCTCATATCCCACATCGAACAGCAGTTGCAACCCGAGGCAAATCCCCAGGAACGGTTTGCCGCTGGCGACTGCCTCCTTGATCGGCTCCACCAGCTTCCGCCGCCGCAGTTCCGCAATGGCGTCGGCGAATGCTCCGACTCCCGGCAGGACGATTCTCTCCGCTTTCGCAAGTTCCGCCGGATCGCTCGTAATCACCGCCTCATGCCCAACCTTCTCGAACCCCTTTTGCACGGAGCGCAGGTTCCCCATTTGGTAGTCAATGATGGCGATGCGGGACATAGGCATTATTGTAGGGTGTAAGAGCGCGAGCGAAATACACGCGAGATGGACTTCGCACCCTTGAAAAAGGTTCGGAGCAAATCACCGGAAGCCAAGAAACCGCTCCGCCTCCGCCAAAACGGCGTCAATCGTCTGCTCCTGAATCCGGTGCGGCGGCTGCCAGGGGAACCAGCGGAAATCGCGATGCTCTGTCGGAGCGATTTTTACGTCCCGTTTCAACCGGCCAAGAAAGATGACCAGCGTCTTGTGACACATCTCTCCAAACCGCTGGGAGTTGACGTCGTATTTGGTAGCCCAGCGGAAGCCCGGCACAAGTTCGATGTCGGCTGCTGTAATGCCTGTCTCTTCGAGCAGTTCGCGGCGGGCGCACTCTTCCTCTGTCTCATTGCCGTCCATGTGGCCCTTGGGCAAATCCCAGCGGTCCTTGTGCCTCATCAGCAGAAAGAACTCGACCGGATTGCCCCGCACCACCAGCACACCGCAGGCTTTGATCTGCCGCATGGTTACTCCGGCAGCCTGAAGTCGGCGATGAAGAGTTGGCTCTGGTAGTCCTCGGTGCGAGTGCTGGTCCACATCAGTTTTTTGCCGTCGGGGGAGAAGACGGGGAGCACGTCGCCACCTGCTGCATCGGTCACGCGATGCCGCTTGCCTAGTGTGAACTTGCCATCCTTGATCTCATACTTCGCCAGCCAGAGGTCATAGTTTGGCCGGGCACTGGGATCCGAGTGATCTGCCCCCGACCAGATGATGTACGGCTGGCTGGGATGCCAGTAGGGGCCCCAATGGACGCTCTTATCGTCGTCCGTCAACGCCTGTTCATTCTTGCCATCGATGCCGATCACATAGAGCTGCAAGTGCTCGGGACTCTTCCGGTCGCTGCGAAAGACAACCCACTTTCCATCCGGCGAAGTGAAGGGCCCACCGTCATAACCGGGAGCATCCGTAAGCTGCCGTACCTCGCCGCCGTCGGCATTCATGACATAGATGTCCGCATCCCCATCGCGGCTGGAACAGAAGGCAATCACCTTGCCGTCCTTCGACCAGGCCCCTTCCGCGTCATACCCCTTGGCGTCGGTCAGACGGCGAAGAATGTGGCCGTCCAGGTCAGCTTCAAAGATTTCGCTGTAAGGATCAAAGTCCCACTTATAGCGACGGCGAACGCCGGACGCCTTATCTGCCTCCTGCTGCTTCCGCTCGGCGGCTTCGGTCTCGTCCATCCTCGGGTCGAGGTGGCTCGACGCGAAGAGAATCTTCTTTCCGTCCGGTGAAAAACTGCTGCACGTCGTTCGGCCCCGGCCTGTCGAAACCAGCTTGGGCTTACCGCCCGAGAGAGGCTGAGTATAGATCTGATAGAAGGGATATTCCTGCGGCACCGCTTGGTAAATGATCTGCTTCCCGTCAGGGGAGAAATAGCCTTCCCCCGCTTTCACCATGCCGCTAGTCACCTGGCGGATGTTGGAGAGGAAGTTCTTTTCAATAGGGGATATGGCAGGCTCGTCGGCGTTACTGGCTGAGGAAGAGCCGAAGAGGATTAAGAGTAAGAGTAGGATTAAGATTAAGAATGGATAGTTGCGGCGCATGGATGGTCCCGGAAACGAGAATATTAAGACGTAACGCAAGTGACGCAGCTCAATTATAGTCTTTCCGTCACTACTTCGTCTCGGCCATAAACCACGTCTTCGCTAGCTCATCCTTGGTGAAAAAATCCAGCAGCAGCTGGGCCACTTTCTGCCGGCCGGGAACGCTGGGGTGCGTGCCGTCGCCAGCCAGATCGTCGGGCGCATAAGTCAGGCCGTCGCTCTTGCGCGGTTTCTCACCTTGGGCCCACAGATAGGGTCCCCACAGCAATATCGGCGCGTCCTTATAGTCCAGTTCCTTATCCCCCGCGATTTGAGCCGCGATGACTTTCCGCACCGCGAACGCCCCTTCGTACGCGTACGGCTCCGGATTGAGCTGCGTTTTGGCATAGCCGGCGTAGATGCGGCTGGAGAGATAGGCGACCCGCAGATTCGGGTATTTGTCTTTCGCCAGGCTGATGATTTTCACCAGCTCCTCGGCGAAGCGATCGGTGTGCTTGGGATATTCGCCGTATTGTCCCTGCTGAATCAGAGCCTGCTTGATCCAGACCACCTGCACCTGCTCGGGCGTGACTCCGGCGGATTTCATCCGCTGCTCCGCCACGTCCCACGGCGTTCCGCCCCCAGGCCGCCGCGCGTCCGCCTTGGGATCGGCCCACTGAATGGCCGCCTGCCCGCCTTGGGCCCCATCGACGATGACCAGATTCGGCGACTTTTTTGGCTCCGACTTGGCCAGCTCGACAAACCGCGAAAACTCCTGCGTCGTGTTGGACATTCCAATCGAGAGCAACACCACTTTGCCGTTCTTGTCCGGCTTGCCCTCGGCGCTCCGTGGCGTGATTCGCATTGTGGCCTTGATGGCCGACGCCAGGTGTGCCTCCGGCGGGTCATTCATTCCATTGCCATACAGCCCGCCAGTTTCGCCTTTGTATTTCTCTTCGCCCAGCTCGGTCAGCGGAATCAGTTTCGAAGTATCGACCAGTGCTGGCGTGTTCCCACCTTCACCCGCCGGTCCCTTCCCAGCGGCCAGCGCCGCCTTGGCTTTTTCGTAATACGCCTGATCCTCCGCATTGAGCTTTTCCCCTTGCTGGGCGCGAGCGTGCAGTTGCCTGGCCCGGGTCCAGTCGATTTTGTCATCCTGGGCGAGAGCGGTTGCGAAACCGGAAGCGAGCAAGAGAGCAACTGAAAGGAAACGGATGAGAGAAATTGGCATCGAAAAATCCCCTGAAAAATGAGAATGCGTTGGGGGCACGTCTAACCGAAAATTCCTCGTAGCGCGTGACCGTCCTCGACCAGTGGAACCGGCCGGCCTTGTGCGTCTGGAATGCGTAAGTCAGGAGAAATGCCCAGCCGCTCGTAGATTGTCGCCGCGAGGTCGGCTGGAGAAACCGGATGCGAAACGGGGTAAGCGGCGTCTTTGTCGGACTCTCCATAAGTGCTGCCACCCCGCGCGCCCGCCCCGGCGAACAGGCAAGGGAAACAGTAGGTCCAATGGTCGCGGCCGTCTTGCGCGCCTCGATTTTGAAACTTGGGCGTGCGGCCCATTTCTCCGGCGACGAACACCAGTGTCTCGTCGAGCAAACCGCGGTCCCGCAGGTCATCGAGCAAGGCGGAAAGCCCATGATCAAGTCCCGGCAGCAGATGGCCCTTCATCACGCGCTCCAGACAGGAATGCATGTCCCAGCTTCCGCAAACATCCCCGCGGACGGCCAGATCCCAAGCCACCGTCACGAACCGCGCCCCGGCTTCGATCATCCGTCGTCCCATCAGAAGTGACTGACCGAACAGGTTGCGGCCGTACTGTTCGCGGAGCTGCGGCTTCTCGCGGCGAATGTCGAAGGCCTCGGCGATCTTTTGCGAGGAGAGTAGCGAGATGACCCGCTGCTGCAAGTCCGTGTAATTGCGAGCGGCAGCATTCTCGCCGAAGCGGCGGCGCTCGTCGGCGAGTTGCGACAGCAAATTCCGCCGCTGGTCGAGTCGGTCGAGCGTGATTCCCGGCAGCAGATCGAGTCCACTCAGTCGAAAGTCGAGTTCTTCGTCGGTGCAATCGCGGTAGTAGGGGTTGTCGGCGGCATCCCGTTTTTGAATCCGCGTGGCCATCGGGTTGTAGGCCTTCCCCAACCAGCCGGCGTATTGACCGTTGATGTCGTAGCCGGCGAAGTGTCCCAGCAGCCGCGGGAGATACACGTAGCTGGGAAAAGCGGGGGGAGTTCCCCGGGCACCTTGCGCATTCAGATAGGAAATGACCGAACCGAATGCGGGCCAGTCATTATCCGCGGCATTGACGTTGTCCGCTCCGCGGTTGGCCGGCGGCAGCGGCCGGCCGGTTTGAATGAAGTGCGTCCCGTTGTGGTCGTTTTGCGGATGATTGACCGTGCGGACCACGCAATACTTGTCCGAGCGCTCGGCAAGCATCGGCAGATGCTCGCAGATCCGCAGGCCGGGAGTCCGCGAAGCAATCGGCTTGAACGGCCCGCGAATCGTCGTGGGAGCGTCCGGCTTCATGTCGAATGTTTCGAGTTGGCTTGGCCCTCCGTACAGGAATACGAAAATCATCGACTTCGCTTTCGCGACCAGCGGGGAGGCGGCGCTCTCGGCCGCAAGGAGCTGCGGCAGGCTCATCCCAAGCATTCCCGCGCCGCCAATTTGCAGCAGCTCGCGCCGCGTCAGTCCATCGCACGTCCGCCGGGGGTTGCCGAGAACGGTCAACATGGCTGAGATCCGTCTTCGCAGGAGTCAATCGACGAATACAAACTCTTTCACATTGTATACCACATGGGCCAAATCCGCCCAAATGCGGGGGTCGGTCTTGGCCTGCTCGGGAGGAAGGCCATATTCGCGTCCTTGTGAATCGAGGAAAGAGAGAGCTGATTCCGTTTCGCTGGCAAGAGGCTCGCGGGCGAAGGCGGCGAGATACATGCGGCGGATGCGAGTTTCCGAGTTAAGCGAAGTATCAGCGAGAACTTGTTTGGCCCACAGCTTGGCTTGCTCGCTGACGAAGGGATCGTTCATCAGAATCAGGGCCTGGGCGGGGACATTGCTGACGTTGCGGCGGCCGATGGTGCTGAAGGGGATGGGCGTGTCGAAAGCGAGCATCATGGGGGAGAGGAAGTTGCGGCGGACGGAAATGTAGATGCTTCTTCGGCCGTCCCCGTCGAGCGGTCCACTGACGCCCGGCCGACCACGGCCTTGCATGAAGTTCGTGAGATGGACGGGAACGCTGACGCCGAACTGCTTGCGGTCCAGCCGGCCAGAGACCGCCAGAATACTGTCGCGGATGACTTCCCCCTCCAGCCGTTTGACGTTGGCGCGATGGAGCAGAAGATTCTGCGGGTCTGTCTCCTGTCCCCTGTTCCCTGTCCCCTGACCCCTGACTCCTGACCCCTGCTGATACGTCGTCGAGAGCATCATCCGCTTGATCGCCCGCTTCACACTCCAGCCATCGGCCACGAATTCTGCCGCCAAATGATCGAGCAGCTCGGGATGCGTCGGCCGCTCGCCGAGGACGCCGAAATTATCGACGCTGGCGACGAGGCCGCGGCCGAAGAGGTGATGCCAGATACGATTGACGAGGACGCGGGAAGTCAGCGGGTTGGCCGGATCAGTAATCTTTCCCGCGAGTTCCAAACGTCCGCTGCTCTGGGTGGGAAAGTGTTGCTGCGGCCCCGCAATGGCTTCCAGAAAGCGATGCGCGACGGCCTTGCCCGGAGTTTTGCTGTTGCCGCGGATCAGCAGCAACTCGTCGGTGGAATTGCCGTCAAGCATGGCGAGGGCGGTGTGGGATTCGACTTTCACCTGCCGGATCAGTTCTTCTTGCTGCTTCAGGACTGCCGCCATCGTGGTCCGCATCTTCTGGCGAAACTCGTTGTCGGAAAGGCTGAAGAGATCGAGTCGCGTGAGCAGCCAATTGGCAACCTGGGGATTGAATTCCGAGTTCTTCCCCTGAGCCATACCTTGAAGTGCCAGCGAACACTCCCGCGTCAGTTGCGAGGCAAATTTCTCGGCACTTGTCACGGCGGCTAGCGGGCTGTCTTGTTCCAATATCTGCGGCGGCTGCTGCGGAGAATCGACGACCATCGCGATTGCAAAGTCGGCCCCTTTGGGGGTGAACTCGAAATGCACGCGGTGGCCGGTGTATGCCGTGAGATTGTGATTGACCCATTGCCAGCCGGCAGGCGGGCCGCCTGCGGCTACGGGATTTCCATCCCACTCCCGCAGAATCGCTCCATGCAGCGGCCCGGCAATGACCAGATGCGAATTGATAGCGGCGTAGGCTCGACCCGAACCCCGGACGAGATACCAGACGTTGCCTGTTTTGAGCGTAACTTCGGCAGTGCGGAGAGTTTGCCCGCTGCGGTCCCAGTTCCCCAAACCGCCGTGGTCTTTGTCACTGCCGCCGGCAACCTTCATCCGCGGCCAGGCGGAGTCCAGTTCGGCCGCGCCAAGTTGTGCCACGCCGGCGAAAGGCTGATCAGGTGCATTTCCCAGCCGCACTTCGCCTGCGTGCACCGGCCGTGGACCAAACGCGAAGCCGTCCTGGAACCACGGTGCTTGCGGATCCAGGTAACTGCCGAGAATCTGCTCTGGCGGAACGGCGATCCTGTCCTTTTGCTCCCGCGGACCAAAGTCCCCCACGGCGAATGAGTGGAGCAAGTGTGTCTTCTCTCCCTTGGCCATGGTCAGCTCCGCGACCCAGTTTTTGAGTAATGGTTCGCTCAGATCGCGTTTGGCAGCCTCCTCCGCGTTTACTTTCCCCGCGACAATTGCCTCGCGGGCCGCGAGCAGATAGTCGCCGGCACGATCCAGGTCTTTTCCTGCGGCTGCGATTGCCAGTTGAGTCAGTTCTTTTTTCGCCCCGGTGCGTAGCAATTCTAAAGCACTCGCAATTTGCCGATTGTGCTCCAGCGACTCATAGCCAACTTGCCGGTAACCGCTGCCAATGAGAAAGCCCATCAGAGCGTAATAGTCCTTCTGGCTGATGGCGTCGAATTTGTGGTCGTGACAGCGGGCGCAAGTGACCGTGACGCCAAGAAACGTTTTGGTCATCACATCCAGCCGGTTGTCGAGCCGATCCGTTTCATCCTTGCGAATATCGACGGGGGAATGGACCTCTTCCCCCAGGAACCAAAAGCCGGTGCCGAGAATCGATTCGTTGTAGCCAGACTGCGAATGAAGTCTTGGTTTTTGGACCAGGTCGCCGGCGATGTGCTCGGTGACGAATTGGTCGAAAGGAACGTCGGCATTGAGAGCCCGGATGACGTAGTCGCGGTATTGCCAGGCGTTGGGAATGTTGGGCTCAAATTCATGGCCGCGAGATTCGGCGTAGCGGACCAGGTCCAGCCAATGCCGCCCCCAGCGTTCGCCGAAATGGGGCGAGTTTAATAGGCCATCGACGACCTTTTCAAATGCCTGCGGCGATTCGTTTTTGAGAAATGCTCCCACCTCTTCCGGCTTCGGAGGCAGGCCAATCAGGTCGAAGTAGGCGCGGCGGATGAGCGTCCTCTTCTCGGCGGGACTGCTAGGAGCGAGTCCCTTTTCTTCCAGCTTTGCCAAAATGAACCGGTCGAGTGGCTGGCGGGGCCAGGCTTCGTTCTTCACCGTCGGCGGTGCGACCTTCTTGACTGGCTGCCAGCACCAATGGTCGGCTTTGCGTTTGGCGAGGTCGAATTCTTTGTCGCTGGCGGCCACGCTTTCGCCCGCCCCCTTTGGCCAAGGAGCGCCCATTTCCACCCATTTGGTCAGCGTGGCGATTTCTTCACGCGGGAGCTTTGTCTTGGGAGGCATCTGGTAGAGCTGGCCGTAATTGATGGCATCGACCAGCAGGCTTTCTTTGAGGTTGCCTGGCACCACCGCCGGACCTGTATCACCACCCTTCTTTGCAGCCTCCAGAGAATCCAGCCGCAAGTTTCCCTTCGGTTCCTTCGCCCCGTCGGCTAATTTGCGGCTGTGGCAGTTATAGCAGCGGGTGACCAGGATCGGCCGGACCTGCTTTTCGAAGAATTCGTCCCCCTGCTCGTCGGCGGCAACTAGATGGGACGGCAACGCCACGGCAAGGAAAGCTGCCAATGACGCTAAAGAGTAACGCAGTAGCTGATGTGGCTGCATCCGCTGATTGTAGCCGATTCGTCATGGAGCGTCAAAAACGGATTCCTTTCCGCTGCGAACAGCCGGCGATCAAAACGGTCCCTCTCAAGACTGGCTCTGTTCGGGATTTTGTGTCCGAAGTGCCGTCTACAGATCTACGTGACCGTCCGTTTTGGCATTACGAGCCGCCACAAACACTTGATAGTCCAAAGCGTCACACCACAGACATAAATGATGGTGGCGAGGGAACACGCACCGCCAAAAAGAACGCTGAATTTCCAATTGGCGGGGAGAAAGAGGGTGGTGGAAGCCGCGTGCTGATCGCTGAGAAAGGCTCTCACATCTCCGACGACGCGGTCGAGGCTGTAGGGGGAAGTCGCGAGAGTAAACGATTGCTCGCCGGAATTAATAATCAAGAAGCCCTCATCTTCCTCGTAGCGTGCAGGCTTGTTGGCGGGTTCGCTGCGAGATCGGCGGATTTTCTTGCCGGGGTCGAAATCCTTGCCAACCTGGTCCACGTTGGCGAGCTCATACGTGCGAAACGGGAAGATGAAAAAAATGCAGACTTCCCCCCGCGCGTGGACTTCATTCCCCTCGCGACGCAGCGTGAGCCACGAAACGGGTGCTATCGCCGTCAATAGCGCCGGCAGAACGACGCAGAACGACAGCACAAATCCTTGGCTAAAGAGCCACCCGGTCAGTGTGACGGCTTTCGGATCGCTGGGGGGAGATGCGGGGGCGTGGGACATTGAGGAACTCGGGGGCGATGCACGGAGAGTGAAGAGGTCTCGCGGTGGACAGCAGAGGCTGCCGTTCAGGTGATCGTCAGGTGATGGATTCGCTGCGAAACCGTCGTCAGCCGGTTATTGAAAAGCCTGACCCCGCCGAAACGGATTACGACAAACGAAAAAACGCCGCTCGGTGAAGAGGCGGCGTTAAGAAATCGACTTTTCCGGGCAGGCTGGAAGCTTACCCCACTTAATACCCGCTATCCATCCCCAGCCGCATCTTCAGCTCTTCGAACTGCTCAAAATACTTGTCGCTGCTGCTGTGGACGTGCTCGGCTTCGGTGACGAACTTCATTTTGTCGTCGCAGCCGACGTTGTATTGCCGCAACAGGTCTTCGTAGGATTGCAGCGGGTTGCCATAGACGATGAGCAGCTTGTGCTCGTCGAACTGCACTTCCTGTGGAATATTGGGGTTGAGCACGGCAATCCCCGTGCAGCCGTCGTTGAGCAGCAGCTCCTCGAAGTCGTAGAGAATGCTCTTGAGAATCGGCAGGTCGATGTGCTCGCGGTACAGATCGGTGTGCCCTGCGCTATCTCGGTTGTGGCTGGTTTCCAGCACCACATCCACCTCATGCCCCAGCGGATCCAGCAACTCGACGAATAAGTCGAAGAGCTGCTCGCGACTGGCGGCGGCCATCAGGACGGGGACTTTGGTTTTGGTCTCTTCGTCGACGTAATGGTCGTGGCGAAAGCCTTGCTTCGGCACTACCTTGAGGTCGTACGACGGGCGCACGGCCTCAGTCAGCATGAATTTGCCATAGCGATTAACGCCGAGGTGGGTCTCCAACTCATCCTCGCTTAGATGCTCAAAGCTGCTGTCGTTGACGGCAGTTGGCGCACCTTCGTGAAACACGCTACGAAAGAACTTCTTCAGGAAGCCCATCTTAACCTCTAAACATCTGTTTCGGTGAAACTCTTCGGGGTCAATTGCTAGGAGTTCTCACCAATGGTAGGTCACGCTTTCGCAGGTTTCCTCGGAGACAAGTGCCGGCGGGACGTTCATTTTGCGTCCCCTGTCCGCTGGTCCGCACTATCGCGCCAGCCCCTACAACCGCACTTGCCTTTCCAGGATTACCTGCCAACACGTGACCAGGCGGCGATTTCCCTGCGAACCCGGTCATCAAACTGTCAGTCCGCTCCCCATGAAAGGGAGAAGAACTGTGGACCGGATCCCTGGTTCCTGGAAATGGCTTGCTAGCGCAAAACACTCCCGCCCAACTGTAGCACCCTGCTAGCGGGGAGCCAGTCAATTGGCTCTCTAGAAGTCACACTTTATCGCTGGGGATTGTCGCGCACGTGCATCAGCGAAAGTTTGCTGGCAGGCGGCAATCTGTGCCGGCTGTTGCCAAAGGAGATTTTCCCCAACTTTGTTATACTGCGAACATGCCCGTCCATCCCATTCTTCGCTTCACGACTGTGTGCCTGACGGTTTTCCTCGCCAGCGGCTGCTCGCCACCGGCCGCTACCGAATTTGCTACGCAGCCCAAGCCGCGATTGGTCGCTGAAAAGGGAGAGGTCAAAGAGGCTGTCGAAAACCTCCCCGCTGAGACTCCCGCCGAGGTAATCCAGGAAATCTGGGAAGAGACTTACCTGCAGGGGGTTAAGGTCGGCTTTACCAATACTGAAATTGCCAAGGTTCGCGAGGGAGACGCCACACTCATTCGCTGCCGGCAAACGGGGGAACTGCATCTCAAGCGGGACGGCCAGTCTTCGGAACAGAAGATGACTTTCACCTGCTGGCAGACCGCGGACGGCAAATTGGTCCGGTTCGAAAGCCAGATGGAAGGAGGCGGCTCCAAAACACTTGGCAGCGGAGAAATTGAAGGGAACAAGCTCCGCACCCGCACGCTCACGATTGGCAAAACGCAACGGCAATCGTTCGACTGGCTGCCGGAATACGGCGGCTATGTGGCGGTCGACGAATCGCTCCGCAAACGGCCGCTCAGGCCCAAGGAACAGCGGACCATCGTCGCTCTCACCGCGCCGCTTAATTCCCCGACAACCACTCAGCTTTCCGCGGAGGATTTCGAAATAACCAAACTCCTCACGGGCGAGCAAAAGCTGCTCAAGGTGCGAGCCTCGATTGCTCTGGGCGAGCAATCCCTCGATTCGGAATTGTGGGTGACCGACAAAGGCGAAATCCTGAAGACCCGCCAGCCGTTTGGCCTTGAAACTTATCGCACCACAAAGTCCATCGCCACGAACCTGGCGACCATCGGAGAAGTCGACTTGCTCCGCAGCACGGTCGTGAAGCCCACTAACCCGAAGCGCAAGCGAGGGACTCCCGCTGAAATCGCTGCCGATCTATCCTCCGCCCACCGCGTCGTTTACCTCGTCCGCCTGAAGGAAGGCGATCCCGCCAAGTCTTGTTCCAACGGCTTGAGCCAGCAACTAGAAGCAATCGACAAGCACTCCGCCCGGCTCATCATCACCGGCGTCCGCCCCGATGTCCCGAAAACGCTCAAAGAAGCCATCCCGAAGCCTGCGGCGGACGACCTGCTTCCCACTAGCTACATCCAGAGCGACGACGCCGAAATCATCCGCCTAGCCAATTCCATCGCGACCGAAGAAAGGGACTCTTGGAAAGTCGCCTGCGCTCTGGAAAAATTCGTCGACGAAACCATTACGGACAAAAACTTTGGCAGCGCCCTCGCCACGGCGGCGGAAGTCGCCCGCACCAAAGCCGGCGATTGCACCGAGCATTCCGTCCTTTTCGCTGCTCTCTGCCGGGCCCGCAAGATCCCCGCCCGAGTCGCCTTCGGCCTCATTTACTCCGCACATCTCGGCGGCTTTGCCTACCATATGTGGACGGAGGTCTGGATGAGCGACCGCTGGATCCCCATGGATGCCACCCTCGGCCGCGGCGGCATCGGCTGCGACCACATCAAGCTGGGGGACTCGAATCTGAAGGGCTCGGAGTCACTGGCCGCGATGGCGTCGGTGGCACAGGTGCTCAACCAACTGGAACTGGAAATCGTCGAAATCGAATAATTACACAAGGAGTCAGAACGAGTTTGAACAGAAGGAAACGAAGGTAACAAAGGGGAAGATAGACAAGAAATCTACTTGGGGTCAGTTGGATTCTGGCAGTCGCTCGATCTCGCTCACCTTCCTTCCTCCCTCTGCCTTTCTTCGTTCCCTTCTGTTCAAATCCTTGCCTTTCCGTCATGACCGCCAAAACCACGCAACCAACTCTATCGACCGAACGCCTTTTGTTGCGCCCGCTCGCGCTTGCGGATGCTAACACCATCCAGCTCCTCGCCGGCGATCGCGAAGTCGCCGACACCACGCGGCTTATCCCGCATCCCTATCCGGACGGCCTGGCGGAAACCTGGATCGCCTCGCTCCAGCCGCGGTATGAGAAAGGGGAGGGGGTCTCGTTCGGGATCACGCTGAAAGACGGCCCGCTGATCGGCTCCATCGGGCTCTTACTCAACCAGGTGGACCATCACGGCGAGCTTGGCTACTGGATCGGCAAAGCCTGGTGGAACCAGGGCATCTGCACCGAAGCCGCCGCCGCGATTCTGGGCTACGCCTTCGAGACGCTGGAGTTAGAACGAGTATTCGCCAACTACTTCGCTCGCAACCCCGCCTCTGGCCGCGTGATGTCCAAACTCGGAATGAAGCAAGAAGGCATCCTTCGCCGCCATCGCTGCAAATGGGGCCAGTACGAAGATCTCATCGTCTGCGGCATCCTCCGCGGCGAGCACCAGAGCCTCAACAAGGCACGGGCTCGGAAGCGGAGCAAGAAGGCGGCAGGGTAAAACACTAGCCCGACGCCCAATCGAGAGAATTGTGCTTGAGGTTGGGCGCGGGTCTCCGACCCCGCCCTCGTCCCGACCGAAGGTCTCCCGGACGCCGGAGAGGAGACCTACGGTCAGAATGTTTCGGCGGAGTCAGAGACCCGCGCCGAACGCGGGCGGTGCCGCACGGATTTCCCGCGCTGGCGCGTCGGGCAAATGTAGTAACTTCTCAATCCCCACCGGCACCAGCATGCACTCGTCGCCGAACCATTCCAGCGGCCGCCAGATTGCTCCGGTCCTCCATTCGCCATCGAGCAGCTTGATCTCCGCCAATTCATAGAGCGATTGGTCAGCAAACTGGCCGTCATACACAAAAACCACTTCGTGCCGCAGCTGGCCTTCCAATTCAAACAGATTCTCCAGCACCCCCAGCAACTTCAGCTCCCGTATCTCCGCGCCCAGCTCTTCGCGAATTTCCCGGACGATGGTTTGTTCGGAAGTCTCGCCCAGTTCAACTCCGCCACCTAGCGGTCGTGCGTAGCGCTGGTTGTTCGTTGTATCGAGCCCTTCCGTCACCAATATCTCGTCACTCTGGCGGAAAAGGCAGATGGCCATAACCCGAATCATGGCTTCGCCGTCGCTTCTTCATCTACCAACCGCTTGGTTCCCACGGCCAATTCATCCAGCCACAACGTTTGCTTGTGCGGCAGCAGGCCCGGGCCGAAGTAGGGCAAGACGAGCAGTTGGTTGAACTTCATCTTGGGGAAGTCCGTGGAGCGAAGGACCACGTCGGTCCGCTCAATCACCTGCTTCCCGTCGAACCAGCCCCGCACAATGCCGTCGGCCTTGGGCTTGTCGTTTTTCAAGTCCAGACTGTTGAGCTGAAACATGGCTTCCACCAAATGCCACCTGTCATCGTTGAAGAGCACTTCTTGGCTGTTATACAGCTCGGCGTTATAGCCTCCCTTCAACTCTCCCTGCGTTAGTCCGTGCGGCTGATCCTTGTTCTGAATGTCCTGGGCGGCCAGACGGAGCTTGCCGTTCACGGGCTCGACATAGACGGTTAGATGGCTGGCGGCGGGGCCGTGCCAAACACCATTCTCGGTCGTCATGAACTGGATCAGGTGCGGATGATAATTCCGCCCCGACCAGCCAAAGCCCTTGGACAGACGAATGTAGAACTTCAGATAGATCGTCTCACTCGGTCCGAAGAGGCGGCGAGCGCCGCGCGTATTGTCGGCGGTCGTCGCTTTGGCAGGAAAATGAAATGACAGAGAGCCCCCGCCATCCTTAGCGTTCTGATTGTCGATGGCGAACTTCTCGCCGTCGTACCACTCCCGCTTCAATAGCTGCGAATCGTCGAAGCCCTCGCGAAAGAGTTGGCCGGCAGGTTTGTACTTGTCTTCCGCACTTGCCTGCGCCTGCAACAAGAAGACCAGCCCCACAAACCACCAGGTCCATTTGCCAGCAACAGCCATTTGTTGGATCGGTCTCATCGCTTCATTCCCCTTTGATTTCAGCATAGACTGCGGGCGAGTGAATGTCTGGCCCTCGTTCGGAGAATGACATGCGAATGATCTTGAAGGCGATGACGATTATTGCACTGTATTGTGCCGGTGCTGCCGCCGCAGAGCCCTTCACCTCTGAGGGTTTCGTCAAATTCCCCGCGGAGATCGTGGTCGGAGCGGTTTCGGCCGTGGCAGTAGATAAGGAGGACAATGTCTACGTGCTCCAGCGGGGGAAGGTGCCGCTGCTCATGTTTGATAAAGACGGAATGTTCATCCGGGCTTGGGGCGAAGGCTTGTTCAAAGTGCCGCATGGCTTGCGGGTGGATAAAGATGGCAGCATTTGGACGACCGACAACGGCAATCATGTCCTGCGAAAATTCAACCGCGAGGGGAAGTTGCTGGCAACGCTGGGCACGGAAGGCAAACCCGGCGGCGGTGAATCCGCTTTTCGCGCCCCGGACGACCTGGTCTTCGACTCGCTCGGCAACCTCTACGTCGCCGATAGCGGCAACGGCCGGATTGTGAAACTCACCGCCGCGGGGAAATTCCTGATGCAGTGGGGGAGCAAGGGGCAGAAGAGCGGACAGTTCGCCACCGCCCATTCACTGGCCATCGACGCCAATAATCGCATCTACGTGGGGGACCGGGGGAACAAGCGAATCCAGCTCTTCGATACTCAAGGAAAACACATCGCCAACTGGGACGGCTTTGGCAACCCTTTTGGCATGGTCATCGTCGGCGAGGAACTGCTCGCCAGCGAGGGAGACATTCACAAGATCTTTCACATGGGCCTCAAAGACGGCCGCATCACCGCCAGTTGGGGCACACCCGACACACTCCAGCTTCCGCACCTCATGGCTCTCGATTCCCGCGGCACGCTCTATGTGGCGGAGGTCAATGGAAAGAGAGTGCAGAAGTTTGGGAAGTAAAAATGCTTGACAGGATATGGCTCCCCCCCTATTTTCCACGGAATTCTGTCTCTTTTCGTCTCGCAGTTTGCGATTAGTTTCCTTCCAGGTGCTCCATGCTCGGTGACACAACCGTTGACTACAGTCAGACTTCGTCGGCCGACGGCCACTTTGGTGATTCACCCATTCCGATGACGGCTGAATTTGGGGCCGCGTCCCACGTGGGACTCGTTCGCAAGAACAACGAGGACCACTATGCGGTCGTCCGCCGTGTCCGCACGCGGGAGTTGCTGCTGACCAACTTGCGACCGCCGATTCCGGCACCGACGTCGGAAGAGGTGTTTGTGCTCACCGTCGCCGACGGCATGGGAGGAGAGGTCTTCGGCGAGCTCGCCAGCCGCCTGGCGCTGACGGCCGGCTGGGAAGTAGCACCCCGCGAGTATGCCTGGATTCAAAACACGGGGCCGATCAGCCTGGAGCAAGTGCGGGAAAAGGCGGCGGCCTATGCCGCGCAGATGCACCAGGCGTTTCAGGAGCAGGCCCGCAAAGTTCCGGAAACGGCCGGCATGGGAACCACGCTCACCGTGGCCTACGTGGTCGGCAGCGAGGCCTTTATCTGCCACGCCGGCGACTCGCGGGCCTACCTCGTTCGCGGCACCGAGATTTCGCTGTTGACCCAGGACCACACACTCGCCGAAGAATACCGCGCAGCCGGCCGCACCCGCGAAGAAGCTGCCCGCGTGAAGAACATCCTGACCAATTACCTGTCGGAAGGGAAGGAAATGCAGCTCGACGTGGATCAGGTGGCCTTGCAAGACGGCGATTGCCTGCTCCTCTGCAGCGATGGCCTCTCCGACTTGGTCCGCGAAGAGCAGATTGTCGCCGCCGTCAACTCCGCAGCGACCCCGCAGGCGGCCTGCGAAGCGCTGATTGCCCTGGCCTTGGAGCGTGGGGGCAAGGACAACATTACGGTGGTCATTGGGAAGTTTCGAATTCCCAGTTTGTCGGCTACGACAACCTATTTCCCCACTCCACCGCAGTAAGGGTCGGGAGGCACTGGCTATCGCGCCATTGGTGAGCGTCTGCAGGATGGTGGGGTTCTCGTCGGCTCGACTGGCTGAGCCGCCCACTATTGTACAGGACTTTCTGCCTAAATATTTCCCACTTTTTTCGCTCCGAGGGCTTGCCCTGGGCAATGGAACAAATGTATACTATGGCAATCGGCGGCGGAGTCGAGCGCGTGAGCCAGGAGGGTATGGTCTTTTGCAAAGGGGTCGTTAGGCGAAAGTGGATCACTTCGAAGTGGCTGGACGACGGTCTAACGTTAGGAAGACCAGGCGGTGAGAGCACACTACGCTGGCACTGCGTGTTGCGAAAAGAAGTCGCGGTTAAACCCCTCAACCGAGGAGGGGGGTGGTGCAAAAGTCGAGGAAGCTATCGTCGCAAACTTTGCAGAAACTGAGACTTAGGGCGACGGCAGTCCCGACTTTTGCACCACGGAAAAAACAAGCAGCGAATGGCGATCAACACGCCCACGCAGAGCCGCGGACGTGCCACCCCAGGGACGGGACGGACGGGATTAGAGTCCCATCCAACGGTTCCTAGAACCCAAACTCGGGCCGCCGTTTGGACAGTTGCGATTGCAGCCGGGCGACGATGCTGCTGTGCATCTGGCTGACGCGGCTTTCGGAGAGGTCGAGCGTGGCCCCGATCTCCTTCATGGTCAGCTCTTCGTAGTAGTAGAGGATGATGATCAGCCGTTCGTTTCGGTTGAGCCCTTTGGTGACCAGCCGCATCAGGTCGTTCTTTTGGACGCGGCGAGTAGGGTCTTCCCCCTTCTTGTCTTCCAGGATGTCGATCTCGCGGACGTCTTTGTAGCTGTCCGTCTCGTACCACTTCTTGTTGAGGCTGATGAGGTTGACCGCGCTCGCCTCGAGCTGCATTTTCTCCAGCTCGGGGACCGGGATTTCCATGTGGGTGGCCAGTTCGACGGCCGTCGGATGGCGGCCGAGACGGGCTTCCATGATTTTAGTCGCTTCGTTGAGCTTACTGGCCTTGCTCCGGACGAGGCGGGGGACCCAGTCCATGGTGCGGAGCTCGTCGAGCATGGCCCCTCGGATACGCGGCACACAGTAGGTCTCAAACTTGACGCCGCGCGTCATGTCGAAGGCGTCGATGGCGTCCATCAGGCCGAAGATGCCGGCGGAGACGAGGTCGTCGAGCTCCACGCCTTCGGGAAGGCGAGCCCAGATCCGTTCGCCGTTGTACTTCACGAGCGGCAGGTAGTTTTCGACGAGCCGGTTGCGATAGTCTTGATTTTCGGGGTCGGCTTTGTAGCGCCGCCAGACTTCGTCGATTTCGAGGAGCGCTGGTTGCGCGACAGGGGCAGGAGCCGTGAGAGCCGTTACCATTCCATCCTCCGTGATGTATCGCCTGTGGGATGGGACGAGCTTCGAGGTAGCGAGAGCTTCGTCCCAGTCGCACTTTGGCGGTGGTATGTCCGTTTTCGTAGCCAGTACACTCCGTGTGCTGGCCGGTTCTGCAGGATGGGCTTCCTAGCCCGGCCTGCTGTCTTTGTCCCCTCTCCCCTTGGGAGAGGGTT
>SXOA01000005.1 GCA_005778405.1 Planctomycetaceae bacterium | reverse complement strand
TCACCCTATCCCACTCCCAAAGGGAGAGGGGACAGAACACACATGCGAACCTACCTTCTCGGCTTCATAATGGTTGGCCTCTCGGTTTCCGCTCGCGGTCAGGAAATCAACTACGACAAACAGCGCGTCGGCGAAGCGGATGGCAGAATCATCGTGCCGACGAATCAGGTTCTTTCGCCCGCTGGAAAACAAGTCTCCTTCAGCGGCCGGCCGACGGACCTGGCGCTGAGCCCCGATGGCAAGTGGCTGGGAGTTCTCGACCGCAATCATGTGGCCATCATCAATCCGGAGACTGGTGATATCGCCAGCCGAGTGAGTCACGGCAGCGGCAGCTATGCGGGGATTCTGTTCACGGCGGATAGCCAGCGGCTCCTAGCGTCGAGCAATAAAGGGACGATCGGAGTCTTCGACGTCGCCACGGACGGCAAGCTCACGGCGGCTAAGCCCATCGAGTTGCCACTCAACAAGAACGCCCGCAGCGAAAATGTAGCGAACAGCGAAACGGGCCCGCAATCCCCGAACAAATCCGCCAACCCTCCCGGCGCGGATGCCAAGAATGCTCTCCCGGTCGGCCTCGCGCTCGATCCCGACGGCAAAACGCTGTGGGCCGTGCTCAACCTTCGCAGCACACTCGCCCAGATTGACCTGGCCGAAGGGAAAGTCCTGCGAGAGATTGCCGTCGGCAATGCCCCTTACGGCGTGGCTCTCGTCGGCAACAAGGCCTACGTCAGCAACTGGGCTGGCCGTCATCCGGGAGCCAAGGATCTTACTGGTCCCAGCGGTTCGGGGACTCCCGTCCGCGTCGATCCCAAACGGAACATTGCGTCGGAAGGATCTGTTTCCGTCGTCGATCTGAAGGCGGGCAAGGAGCTCAAGCAAGTACTCGTCGGCCTGCATCCCTGCGCGATTGTTGCGACGCCCGACGGCAAGCATGTCATCGTTGCCAATTCCAACAGCGATACGCTTTCTGTCATCGCCGCGGACTCGGATAAGGTCATCGAGACGATTTCGACCCGCCCGGCGGAAAAACTCCTCTTCGGCAGTTCCCCCAACGCTCTCGCCATCGACGAAGCCGGCAAAAACATTTATGTCTCCAACGGTACCAACAATGCCGTCGCAGTCATCGCCTTCGACACTTTCCACGGCAGCCACCTCTTCGGCTGCATTCCCACCGGCTGGTATCCGGCAGGGCTGGCGCTCGATGAAAAGCGAGGAAAACTCTACGTCGCCAACGTCAAAGGGACAGGCTCGCGGAACACGGATTGGAAGGGGACCCGCAAGGTCAACGGCAAGGTCGTTTCCGGCTACAACTCGCACGACCATTCGGGAACGGTCTCGCTCATTCCGCTGCCCAAAGACTCGGAAGAGATCAAGAAGCCTACCGAGATCGTCCTCGCCAACAATCGGCTCACGGAGTCCATTAGCGCTCTCGCTCCGCCGCGAAACGATGCGAAGCCCCGCCCCGTCCCCGAGCGGCACGGAGAGCCGTCGGTCTTCAAGCATGTGCTGTACATCATCAAGGAGAACCGGACCTACGACCAGGTCTTTGGCGACATCGAGCGAGGTGAGGGGGACGAAGATCTCTGCATTTACGGCCGCGACGTGACCCCCAACCATCACAAACTAGTGGACGAGTTTGTGCTGCTCGACAATTTCTATTGCAGTGGCGTCCTCTCGGCCGACGGCCACCAGTGGACCAACGAGGCCTATGTCACCAGCTACATCGAAAAAGCATTCGGCGGCTTTCCCCGGAGCTATCCGTACTGGGGAGGGGACGCCATGGCCTACGCCAGCAGCGGCTTCATCTGGGACAACGTGCTGGAGCACAAAAAAACACTGCGGGTCTACGGCGAATTCGTGGAAGCAACCATCAAATGGAAGGACGGCCGCAAGGGACGGCCGAATTTCCTCGAGTGTTACCGCGACTTCATGGACAAAAAGGGGGAAATCGACATCAAGGCCACAGCCGCCATCAAGACGCTGGAGCCCTACCTCTGCCCCACCGCCATCGGCTTTCCCAGCGTCGTGCCGGACGTGCACCGGGCGGAGCAGTTCATCAATGAGTTAAAGGAGTATGAAGCGAGGGGAGAGCTGCCCAATTTCATGATCATGCTGCTTCCCAACGATCACACCTCGGGGACTCGGCCCGATACGCCGACTCCGGCCGCTTGCGTGGCAGACAACGACCTGGCCCTGGGGCAAATTGTCGAGGCGGTCAGCCACAGCAAATTCTGGAAAGACACCTGCATCTTCGTGGTGCAAGACGATCCGCAAGCCGGCTTTGACCACGTCGACGGCCACCGGACCGTGGCTCTCGTCATAAGTCCTTACACCAAGCGCAAGGCTCTCGACAGCACCAACTACAACCAGACCAGCATGGTCCGGACCATGGAGCTGATTCTCGGCCTGCCCCCCATGAACCAGCTCGACGCTTCCGCCACGCCAATGGCCAGTTGTTTCACCGACATCGCCGATCTCGCGCCGTACAAATCGGTTCCTAACATCGTCCCGCTCGACCAACTGAATCCCAAGCTCTCCGACATCAAGAACAAACAGCAGCGGCACTGGGCCGAGGTCTCGCTGAAACTCCCGCTCGACGACGTCGACGAAGCCGACGAGAACACGCTCAACCGCATCCTCTGGCACGCCGCCCGCGGGCGAGACGACACGTATCCCGCCTGGGCGGTGCTGGACGAGGATGAAGAGGAAGAGGACGAGAAGTAGGACCATTCCATCCGGAGAACCACAATGAAAGCGCTACTATTGTTTTTGGTGTTGTTGCCGCTCCTGGGTTCCACGATCCTCGGGGCCGAGGAAGAGTCGTATATCAACGTGGAGATCAAAGGGACGCTGGCGACCGGAATCAAAGCGATTGGCGGGGAGACGACGGGAACCATCATCAAGGTGGGCAAGGTCACCTGGGAACTTGACCTGGGAGGGAGCAAGGAGCTGCAGGAATTGGCTCAGAAGCTCGACCAGCAGCCGGTTATCGTCACCGGCCGTTACCAGCAAAAACAGGGAGTGGAGGTCCGGGTGCGGCACATCGTGACGGTCAAGACTTTGACGGGGGTCAAGGCAAAGTAGAGGATCGGATCCCTGCCGGATTTCACTTGCCAGGCGCGCCAAAGTTGGTTCCAATGAAGCAGTGGTCAGGTGCTGCGCGACGAATGAGGGGCCGTGGCAGCACCCCAGAACAGAGGATCATGAAATGAAGCGATTTTTTTTGAACCAGGCTTGGGTGTTGGCAATGGGCATGGGGCTGCTTGTGGCCGTTTCGCTCGGTGCTCCCGGTAAGGGTGCCGCCGGGAAAAAAGGAGCGGCTGGAGCCGGCGGTAACGGCGGCGCGGGCGGTGGAGCCGGTGGCCTTGGCGGTGTAGGAGGAGGCGGTAATGGCGGTGCGGGCGGCTTTGGTGGAGCTGGCGGTGCCGGAGGCGGCGCGGGAGGAGCTGGTGGAGCCGGGGGTAATGGGCTCCCCAATCCGCTGTTTGCCGTCTTTGACATGGATCAAGATGGCGTCATCACCGCCAAAGAGTTTGAAGCCGTTGTCGCGATGATCAAGAAACTCGATGCCAACGGCGATGGCCAAATCACCCAAAACGAAATCCCCAATCTGGGCCAGGACCGACCAGGCGGAGCAGGTGGACAGCCTGGTGCCGGTGGCAAGGGTGGCGCTGGCGGCTTCGGCGGCGGTGGAGCTGGAGGCGCTGGAGGAGGAGGTCGTGGCGGTGCGGGCGGTGTTGGCGGCGGTGGCCCGGGCGGCCCAGGTGGGGCCGGTGGTGGTCTTGGCGGCGGCAAGCGCTAAGCCGTCGCGGTCTTAGCATGTTAGCCCTATGGAAGACAACCCCTATCAAGGCACTCTGCACGGCGGTCAGCCCGCAGAGACGAGGACTCCGGGGTGGCGTCCGAACCTGCTGGGATGCCTGGCGGTGATTGGCATCGTTGGAGTGCTCATTGCGTTGCTTCTTCCCATGAGGCGCAGTGCCCGGCCGGCTGCGCATCGCATGCAATGCGCCAACAACCTCAAGCAGATTGGCATTGCCCTGCACACGTATGCCGACGAGTACGGCGCTCTCCCCCCTGCTTTTACGGTCGATGCGGACGGAAAGCCGCTCCATAGCTGGCGGACGTTGATTTTGCCGATGATGGAGCAGCAGCCTCTCTACGAAAAGATCGATCTCTCCAAACCCTGGGACGATCCAGCCAACAAGGTGGCATTCGACAGCTCCGTACCTGCCTACAGTTGCCCTTCGGCCACTTCGACACAGAACGAGACCACGTATATGGCCGTCGCGGTCCCCGGCGGCTGCTTTCGGCCCACCGAGCCGCGAAAGTTCTCCGAGATCACCGATGACCACAATTGGACCCTGATGGTGATGGAGGTCGATGCCAAACAGGCCGTTCACTGGATGTCGCCGACAGACTCCCTTGATCTCGCCTTTCTGGATCAGAAATCCGGGGCCAATCTGTCGCACTACCGAGGTGTTCACGCCGACTTTGTGACGGGCCAGGTTCGTTATTTGAGCACCGGACTGAAGCCCGAGACTCTTCGCGCGCTCATCACCATCGATGGCAAGGACAACCCAGCCGCCAAAGGCGCAGATTAGGTCACTTTTGGGACTGGCGAGCTGGAGACGCCCTTTCGCGGTTCGAGGAATTGCCACGACTCGAAAACCAAAACCGGCAAGAGCCAGCTCACCCAGCACGAAGCCGGATAGAGCCAAACGGCGTCGAATTCCAGAACCGTCGCCAGTCCTCCGATCATCCGAATCACGACGGCCGAGCAGAGCAGAATGAACGTCCGCAGCATCCAGCGGCGGTGAATGGCAAATCGCCTCGTTACCGCCGCTCTCCATCCCAGACCCGCGCACGCTGCCGTGGCAATCGCCAGCGTTCCCAGCCCTGCCCCAGCAATGGCTCCGGTATCCGCATACCAGGACATATACAGACCGCTGGGGGCCACCAGCAGCAGGATGTTGGCGACTTGAAAGCGTCCCAGCCGCCGGTGCCACATCGGAACGCGGCTGCGAAACCAGTCGCTGACAAGAATCGTGCCGAGCAGGAGCGAGGCGGGCCCCGAGATCAGATGGAAATAGAACGCCCACTGATACCCGCCCCAAAAATATGCCTCCCGTCCACGCAAGAAATCCGACTGAAAATCGGGCGGGAAGTAATTGCCATACTCCAGAAGTACGCCCAGCGCGACCTTGACGATGAGGACCGAGGTCAGAGCGGACAGCGCGACCGGCAAAGCAGAGAGGCCGAGTTTCTGCATAGTTATCAGGATAGCATGCATAGTAGGCCGCGAGTCCTCTCGCGAGCCATCAGAGTTCAAATTGCAGAACCGAGCGACTCACCAGGCAAGTCAAGTTGGCACAAGGGATGCGTTGAAGAATCGAGGCGGCGCTCCTTCGCCGCTCAAAGTCCTTGCAGATGGAAAGTCAACTCTTGGGGCGCGCGAGGGGACACGCGGCTACTTTTCTTGGCGTAGTTGACGGTGGCGGGGTTGCAGGTGTTCTTGGCCGGCCGGCAGAGGAAAGTTAACCGCGGAGAACGCGGAGGGACGCAGAGAAGGAAGCAGAGGTAGGAGATTAGGAATATGAAAGTCCCAATCTCTCCGTCCTCCTCCGCGCTCCCTGCGATCTCTGCGGTTAAAACCCCCTCGCTGGCAGCCCAAAAAAACTTTGGACATTTTTTGCCTGGCATCTTGAATGTGCCAACTGGCGTGTATATCCTTTTGTACATTATGTGGCGGTCTGGCGCCATTGGGGGCAAGACCCTCACCCGGCCTCTCCCAGAGGGCGAGGCGATGATCTTTGGCAATTTGGTTGTCGAGAAATGGGTCGTCAAAGGGACGAATGGGGACCGGTGTTTCTTGTGAATCGCGCCGTCATTTTGCTGGTTGGTCTGATTCATGGCTGGGGACAAGTGCGGCTTGATTCATAGCGCAAGGTGTTTCGGGGCAAGGAGTTGTCGCTGGCGCATGAATCAAAACAGGGCTGATTCAGGGGTTGATTAAGAGACTTACGGCGAGTGAGATCGGCGCAACTCCATGCGGCGACGGGGCTTGTGGCGAGGTGAATCAGCGTAAGTTTTTGTGTGAACGAGTGAAGAATATGTGAATCAAAACGGGAGGAAGTGATTCAAAGTTTTATGTAAATCAGGGCGCGGATAGGAGTTGCGACTAGTCCTCCCTCGCTGACGCGTCGGGTTAGTGGGGGCAGACCCTCACCCGGCCTCTCCCAGCGGGAGAGGAGATGAATCAGGCGAAGATCGACTCGATCGGCTTCCCCAACCCGTCCCGCGTGACGTAGAACGGCCGGGATTCGATTTCGTAGGCGAGGGAAGGGCTGATGCCGAGGGAGCGGTAGATGGTGGCGTGGAGGTCTTCGATGGTGAAGCGGCCAGAGATGGTGGTGACGGGGCGCTCGTCCGCAGTGACGCCGTGGACGTGCCCTTTTTTCAGGCCGCCACCGAACATCAGCACGGAGCCGGCACCGGTGAAGTGGCGGTGCATGCCGTAGAATTTCAGCTCCTCGATTTTGGCCGGGACTTGCACCTGGTCCTGCACCGCTTGCTCCGGGCGGCCTTCCATCACCATGTCGCGGCTGAATTCGCTGGCCAGGACGATGAGGGTGCGGTCCAGGAGGCCGCGCTCCTCCAGGTCGAGGACGAGCTGGGCGATGGGGCGGTCGATGAGTTTTTTGAGGTCGGCGAGGCGGGTGTGGCCGTTGTCGTGCGTGTCCCAGTTGAGGAACGGGATGTATTCGGTCGTGAGCTCGATGAAGCGGGCCCCCGATTCGACGAGCCGGCGGGCGAGCAGACAGCCGAGGCCGAAGCGGCCCGTGTTGTAGGCGTCGAACTTTTGCTTGGATTCCTGCGAGAGGTCGAAGGCTTTCGCGGCCGGCGAAGAGAGGAGGCGGTAGGCGTTTTCGAGCGAACGCTCCAGCGATTCCCGCTGGTAGTCGCTGCCGAGTTTGGCGATGGGGCTTTCCGCGGCAAGCTGCTTGTAGGCTTTGTAGCGGGCCTTGAAGCGCTCGACGCTCATGCCGGCCGGCGGCTGGACGGAGGTGAGGGCCTGGTCGGGATAGGGAATGAGGAACGGGCCATGCTCGCTGCCGAGAAAGCCGGCGGTGTGGAAGGCTTTCAGCTCTTCCCCTTCGCCAAGGTCGAACCGCTGGCCGATGTCGATGAAGGCGGGCATGGCCGGGTCGCGCGGGCCGAGGGTGCGGGCAATCACCGAGCCAAGGTGCGGCGCGGCCACCGTCTGCGGCGGAGCATAGCCAGTGTGCCAGTGGTATTGATGCCGCGAATGGAGAATGAAGCCGAGGTCCCCAGCCGTATAGCCGCGAAGGAGGCAGGCCCGGTCCATGACCTTGGCGACGTTTTCGAGCCCCTGCGAGATTTTGATGTTGTCGACCGCGGTGTCGATGGCGGGGAATGTGCTGAGGACTCTGTCGGGCGACATTCCCTTTTCATACGGCGTGTACTTTTTCGGATCGAAGGTTTCCGTGTGGGCCATGCCGCCCCCCATCCAAAGGACGATGACGGAGTCGGCGGTGGCTTTGGGCTTGGCTGCTGATGCAACGGTTGCATCATCGCCAAGGATTTGCCTTGCCGGGCCGGCAGCGAGGGCGCTGAGAGTGGCGGCGGAGGTTTGGAGGAAGGAGCGGCGGGAGGTGGGGGTATTCATGGACTTTTCAAGAAGCATTTTCTGGGCAGAGTGGAAGCCTACTCCAATTATTAGTGTACCAACTGAAACTCCGGCAGCATCGCCACAATCCAGAGAAGATCTTCCACGCTCTCCTTCGTCAGTTTTTCGCCGAGCAATTCGCGGGCAGCGGTGAGCTCGGCAGCGGTCGGTTCGCGGCTGAGAGCGGTGGAATAAATGATGTAAACAAGCTGTTGGGGAGGAAGGGGAGTTTCGTCATGCGTCTTAAGCAAACGCTCGGCCCCGCGCTTCAGCAGCGCATCGAGGGTGGTGCCGTTGGTGAGCTCGAGGGCTTGCAGCGTGGTGGCGAGGCTGTCGCGGCGGGTGACGACTTGTTCGCGGTTGGGGCGGCCGAGGGCGCGAGTCAGCGGGTCGTCGTTGACGAGCGAGGCCCGGACATGGCCCCCAGGGATGGTGCTGCTGGCGGTGGTGAGGGCGGACTGGAACTTGGCCGCGATGTTCCACGGGCCGATGTCGTAGCCGCCAAGCTCCTTGGCATGATTCCATCGCTGCGGCTCAAAGTCGTTCTTCCCCCAGCCGACGAGATACTTGTCGTGGGCGAGCCAAGTTTCGTCACTCTCCAGTGCTCCCCATGGGCCGCTCTTCTCTAGTTGATAGGCCAGCGAGAACGCCAGCCCAGCCGGATTGGGAGACTTGTTCTCAAGGCCCCTCTTGGTTTCGGCGTCCGGCCAATTGATCGCTTCAACGGCGATGACGTTCATTCCCTTCTGCAAGTAGGGCTGGAGACTGATAGCGGTTGGCGACGACCATTCCTTTCCCTCGACCACCTTCCGGCCGTTCACAAAGAGCATGAATTCGTTGTCACAGGTCATCACGGCCAGCGCCCGCGTCGGCAACTCGGTCAGCTCGAAGCTCTTGCGGAAAAAGATACGGCCGCCACTGGCTGCTTTCGCCGCGTTGGCATCGTTCCAAATCCACTTGCCGGCCAGTTTCACTTCCGCTGTCGCCCCCTTTTCCACAGGCGGCAGAGTCACCGCCGGTTGTCCTGGCGGAGTGCCTGTTAAGACGGAAACCGCATCGACGAACTGCTCCGCCGACATCCGCTTCACAATTGGGCCGCGGAAGACAAACTCGCTTTCATCCTGCTTCGGTGCACCGACGCTCGGTCGCTGGTACGCCGCCGAAGTGCAGATGAGTTCCAGCGTGTGCTTTAGGTCGTACTTGTGCTCGACGAGGTCCACGGCCAACCAGTCCAGCAAGTCTTGGTTCCACGCCGGCTGATCCAGATCATCGAGAGGCTCGACGAGCCCTTGTCCCATAAGCTGAGCCCAGAGCCGGTTGACGATGACCCGAGCCAAACGGCCGTTCTTGGGGCCGGTCATCAGGTCGGCGAGCTGCTTCATTCGCTCCGCCTTCGAGGCGTTGGCATCGATGCTGCCGAGTTGCGGATAGATGAACGCGACCTTCGCCATCTCGCCGGTCGGTTTGTCGCAGCGATGCATTTCCAGCGGGCCGTCGGCGAAAATCGCGGCCAGGCCGTAGGAATCGGTCAGCTTCCAGTGGTTCACAAAACTGTCGTGGCAGGAGGCACACTTGAGATTCGTGCCGAGAAATACCTGGCCGATGTTCTGGGCCGCCTGCATCTCCCGCCGCTGGCTGGCGTTTACCACGCCGCGCCAGGTGATGCCGCCGGTGAATCCCTCGCTCCCCGACACCGGGCTGATGAGCTCATGCACGAACTGGTCGTACGACTTGTTGTCGTACAGCGATTTGTAGAGCCAATCGGTGATTGGCCTGCGGCCACCGTCGATGAAGCCGGTGCCGCGATAGGCGTTGCGAAGCTGATCGTTCCAAAACGTCAGCCAGTGTTCGGCATAGGCCTTTTTGTCGCCGAGCAGCTGGCGAACGAGTTTTTGACGCTTGAGCGGGTCGCTCTTTATCGCGGCGAATTGGTCCACGGCATCCGGCGGCGGCAACTTGCCGACGAGGTCCAGGTAAACGCGACGGACGAAGACGCGGTCGCTGGCGAATTCGCTGAATGCCATCTTGTGCTGTCGAAGGTAGTCCGCAAGCAACAAGTCAATCGGATTTACCGACAGCAGCCCTTCCGCTCGAGCCGGCAGCGCCACCTTCCGCGGCTCCAGCGGCATTTGCTGTACGGACTTGAACCGAAACCCTGCGTCCCACTTCAATCCCTGATCAATCCACGCCCGCAGCACCCCAATCTGCTCATCCTTCAGCCGCGGCCCTTGGGCCGGCATCACCCGCTCCTTCTCCAACCCCGCGACCAGCCGCACCAGCTCGCTCTCGCCGCTCTTCCCGCTCACGACGACCGCACTGCTCTCGCCCCCTTTCAGCAGCAGCTCCCGCGTTTCCATTCGGAGACTTCCCTTGGCCTGCTCACCGGAATGGCACTTGAGGCAACTGCCGCGGAGGATGGGGACAATATCGCGGTGAAAATCCACTGTGCGATCGGCCGGAGGAGGAAGCTTGGGAGCCGCATCCTGGGAAAGAACGCTTCCTGCACCGATCAGCAGAAGGACAACAAATACCGGCTTGAGCATCTGGTTCATCGTCATAAGGTCTGTCGTCGTTGGTTGAAAAACTTCCTCCTAGTTTACCTTGCCGCGATGTCGGCTACTGGCAACTACCCGACAAAGCGGCGAAACTGCGGGGGTCAAATGCCCTTCCCGATCTTGGAGCCCTCCCTATGTTCAGGCCGCAGCTTTGGTGCGTATTCGTTCTGCTCGGTGCCGCCTTCGTTCTTGCCAAGCCCTCCAATTCGTTCGCCGCCGATTCCCCGACACGCCCCAACGTCATTCTCATCCTCATGGACGATCTTGGCTGGGCGGACCTGGGTTGCTACGGCAGCACCTATCACAAATCGCCGCACATCGACCGCCTGGCCGCGGAGGGGATGCGGTTCACGCAGGCCTATGCCGCTTGCCCGGTTTGCTCGCCGACGCGGGCCAGTATCATGACCGGAAAATGGCCGGCCCGGCTGCACCTCACCGATTGGCTGCCGGGGCGAGATGATATGCCGGGCCAGATGCTCCAGCGTCCCAAGTTTCGTACGGAGTTGCCGCTGGAGGAAGTCACGCTCGCCGAGCATCTTCAGAAAGCCGGTTACGCGACCGCCCACATCGGCAAGTGGCATCTCGGAGGCAAGGGATTCGGCCCGCACGAGCAGGGCTTTGACGTGAACGTGGCCGGCAGCGCGGTTGGAAGTCCTCCTGGCTATTTCAAGCCGTTCACGGTCCGAAAGGGACAGCAATTGCCCTTTGGCTTCGATCTGGAAGAAGATTGGATTGCGGAGGCTCCGGACGGGGCCTATTTAACCGATTTACTGAGCGACCAGGCGGTAAAGTTCATTGAGCAGAGCAAGGATCGCCCGTTTTTCCTGTACCTGCCACATTACGCCGTGCACACCCCCCTGCAAGCCAAGAAAGACGTCATCGCCAAATACGAAGCGGGCAAGAACCGGCCCGGCCAGCAGAGCAACCCCATCTATGCCGCCATGCTGGAGAGCGCTGACGACGGCATCGGCCGGATTCTGCAAAAGCTGAGCGACCTAAAGCTGGCGGAGAAGACCATCATTTTGTTTACCTCGGACAACGGCGGACTGGCAACGGCAGAAGGGGCCAACACGCCGTCCACCATCAATTCGCCGCTCCGCGACGGCAAGGGACATCTGTACGAAGGGGGGATTCATGTTCCGTTGATCGTCCGCTGGCCAGGGAATATCAAGCCGGGCTCAATGAGCGAAACACCCGTCTGCAGCATCGATTATCTGCCGACGATTCTGGAACTGTGCGGAGTGGAGTCAGGAAAGGCTGCGCACGACGGCCTGTCTCTCGTTCCACTCCTCAAGCAAACTGGCCCGGTCACTCGCGACGCGTTCTACTGGCACTATCCGCATTATTCGAACCAGACCGCGAAGCCCAGCGGGGCCATTCGCGCCGGCGATTACAAGCTGATCGAGTTCTACGAAGACGGCCGCCGCGAGTTGTTCAATCTGACAAGCGATCCCCGGGAAGGAACCAACCTTTCGGACAAAGAACCGAACAGGGTCCGCGAGCTGGCTGAAAAGCTCGACGCCTGGCGAAAGTCGGTCGATGCCCAGGTGATGTCCGCCAATCCCCACTACCACCCGAACCCCCAGGGCAAAGAGGGCATCATCACGATGCACGCCAGAACCGCACAGGTCCACGGCGTTATGCTCCGCTTCGAGCCGCTGGCACACAAGAACACGCTCGGTTATTGGGTCCGGCCCGACGACTGGGCCAGCTTTGAATTCGAAGTCGCTACCTCAGGCAAGTTCGACGTCGAAATGCTCGTCGGCTGCGGAAATGGGAGTGGCGGTAGCGAGGTAGAGGTTGCTGTTGGAGAACAGAAGCTCACTTTCACCGTTCAGGAAACGGGTGGCTTCCAAAACTTTGTTCCACGCATTATTGGCTCGTTGACTCTAGAAAAGGCCGGCCGTCATACGGTGACCGTGAAACCACTCAAAAAGCCGGGCGTTGCCGTCATGGACTTACGGCAGATTCAGCTGGTGCCGAGTGGCGTTGACAAGAAATAAAGATGCCCGGCAGCGGGCGAACAGAATTCGCACACACTGCCGGGCAACACTTGGGGGCTGCTCTTGTACTGATTATTCGGGCTTCTTGCCCTTCCGCTTCTCGGCCAATTCCTTCTTGGCAGCGGCCTTTTCCTCGTCGCTGACCTTGCCGTCGCCATCGGTATCCAGCTTTTTCATCGCTTCGGTCAGTTTGCCCGCAGGCCGAACTTCACCCTTTTTTCCTTTCAAGATCTTCTGAGCTTCCGCTTTTTCGTCGTCACTCAGTTTGCCGTCGCCGTTTTTGTCGAACCGCTTGATCATCGCCTCGCGGCCGCGGGGCTTGGCTCCTTCGCCTTCATTCGCCGCGGGAGCGACGAAACCACCACCGTTTGGAACGCTGCCAGCGCCGGGAAGCCCGCCAATCGCCGGTCCGCCGCCTGAGGCACGTGCTTTTTGAAATGCGGCCATGGCTGCCGCCTGTTCCTGAGGATTCAACTTGCCGTCGCCATCGCGATCGAACTTCTTCTTGATTTCTTCCAGATTGATTCCACCCGGCCCGGCAGCGCCGAACTGTTTCAGGGCGGCTTCGCGGGCATTCAGCAATTCTTGTCCCGTCAGATTACCGTCGCCGTTGGCGTCGAATTTTTCCAGCAACTGCTTCTTAAGTTGCTCGGGATTGGGCGAGTCTTCAGCAAACGCCAAATTCCCAAAGGCCACGACCACAGCCGCCGCCAAGACTCCCAAGATCGATTTCATAGCCGCCTCTCTTGTTCCAGAAACAGGGTGATAATTCAAAGTCGCAGTTCAAAGTGGTCAATCCAGCCCGGTTTCCACGGATTCAACACCACCGCGGGGAGCATGTTTCGCTCGTGCTTGGCAATTTCGTTACAAACCGTAAATAGCTGGTCAATCACTTCCTTAAGTCTAGTTCCCAGCGTGGCTTACGTCTCCCCTTTTAGGAGCAACAAGTCCAAATATCCGCGCCTTTCGGACTGCTGCAAACCCAACTCTCTGGCAAGGCTTGCGAGCCGCTTTTTGGCGGAGTCCAGCTCATTTTCGCCAGCTAGGACTTCCAATTCCAGGAACATCCCCAGGCCGGCGACCTGATCTAGCGCGAGCTGAATCTCGCCCCCCTCCCAGGTGATTGTCCCCGGAAGCCGGTCTTTAGAAACTTCCCTAACTGGCGTGAAACCGAGAACTTCCAGCAGTTCGGACCAGGACTCAAACGCTGGCTGTCCCGGCTCGATGGCGAGTTCCAATTCGCGGCGAGTTTTGGTTTGGGCGTCGATTTTGGGGCCCTTATAGGTGATGCAATTCTTGTCGTGGACCTGCCGAAGACGGAGTGCTTCGTCCGTCTGGGCGAAGTCCCGCTGAGGATGTCGGAAGTAACGATCGACCTGGTTTATCGAGGGCTCGAAGGTCGTCCCGAGAGCCTCCAGAGTGTGTCGCGTCTTCTGTAAATCGTCCACCGGGAATTTTTGTTCGATTTCCAGTTGCATGAGTTCACCTGCGAAAGTGAAGGAAACGCGTATAATCGAAAGGACCTTCGCCAACCTACCATTCTATGCCCGATCTCATCGCCCTAGGTTCTGAGCCGCAGCATCGCTGGCGGCGCAAAGTTCCCATCGGCACGCCGCAGGTGATTGGCCGGGGAGTGGGCCCCTGGTGCACGCCCTGGGACGAGCGGATTTCCCGCCGGCACGTGGAAGTGGAATGGCGCGAAGGGCGGTTGCACGTCACGATTCTGCCCGAGGCCCGCAATCCCGTCTTTCATCGCGGCCGCAAGAGTGCCGACTTTGAACTGAAACCGGGAGACCACTTTGTCATCGGCGGCACCACGTTCACGCTGGCGGACGAACGGGTGAATGTCTCGCTTGATGTTCCACTGCCGGCGAATGAGCGGACCTTTAACGCCGAGGAACTTCGCCACCAGCCTTACCGCCAGGCCGATCAGCGGATTGAAGTTCTCAGCCGCCTGCCAGACATCATCTCGGGTTCGGCGACCGACAGCGAGATGTTCGTGCGGCTGGTGAATCTGCTCCTCTCGGGGGTGCCGCGAGGAACAGCCGCGGCGATTGTCGTGGTGGAAGAGAGCGGCAGCGTGAAAGTGCTGCACTGGGACCGGCGGATTCTTTCGGGGACAGAATTTCGGCCGAGCGAGCGGCTCATTCGCCAGGCAGTGACCTCCGGCGAGAGTACCGCCCACGTCTGGGGTGGCAACGGCCCGCGAGTCGCGGAGGATGTGACCATCAGCGAAGGAGTCGACTGGGCCTTCTGCACGCCGGTCATGGGGAGCGCTTGTAAAGGATGGGCGCTGTATGTCACCGGCAGTTTTGCCGGCGAAAACCCGCAAGACGCGGTGACCGATCCTGAAATCCTGCGCGACGACGTGAAGTTCACGGAGCTCACCGCGGCCACGCTGGCCGGACTCAGCGAACTGCGGCAACTCGCGCGGCGGCAGGCGGGGCTGGGGCAATTCTTTTCACCCCCGGTGCTCGAGGCGCTCGCCGGGCAAGACCCCAATGTTGCGCTTGCGCCGCGCGAAGCCGATGTCAGTGTGCTGTTTTGCGATCTCCGCGGCTTCTCGCGGCATAGCGAGCGGCATTCGGGAAATCTGACAGTGCTGCTGGAGCGGGTGAGCCAGGCCCTGGGGGTGATGACGCAGCACATCTTGGCCGAAGGAGGGGTCATCGGCGATTTTCATGGGGACAGCGCGATGGGTTTTTGGGGTTGGCCGATTCCGCAGCCCGATGCCGCCGCCCGCGCCTGCCGAGCGGCCCTGGCAATCCGCCAGGAGTTCGCGGACGCAGCCACTTTTGCGAATGCTGCGGCTACTCAGTCTGCGTTGGCGGACTTTCAGGTCGGCATCGGCATCGCTTCCGGCCGGGCGGTGGCGGGAAAAATCGGCACTATTGACCAGGTCAAAGTCACCGTCTTTGGCCCCGTCGTCAATCTCGCCTCCCGCCTGGAGACCATGACCAAGCAGATTCATGCCCCCATCCTGCTCGACGAAGCGACCGCCACAGCCGCACGGCAACAATTGACAAAGGGTTCTGCCCGCCTGCGGCGAGTCGCCAAAGTAAAGCCGGCGGGACTCGAGACGCCGGCGCTTGTCAGTGAGCTTGTTCCTTCCGCTTCCCAATGGCCGCAGCTCAGCGATGAGAACCTGGCCGTCTATGAAGAGGCAGTCGAAGCCTTCTTGGCCGGCGACTGGACCAGGGCCCTCAAACTCTTGCACCGCGTCCCGCCGGACGACCTGGTGAAAGACTTTCTCACCGTCTTCATCGCCCAGCACAACCGCACACCGCCGGCAGGATGGGACGGAGCGATACCGCTGGTGTCGAAGTGAAGCGGTAGCCGTTGGTGAAAACTTGCTTTCCAGAGATCAAAGCAAACCAAGTCGCAAGTGCCATTGAAGGCTCAGGTCGTGATCTGCAGCAGCTCCTTCGCTGGCGTAACCTGTGATTGTTCCAGCGGCTTCTCTCTGCTGTCGACCCAGTTTTTGGCGTCGAAGTGTTTGCCATAGGTGCCGTAGTCGTTGAAGAAGAAGTATTTGGCGAGGCGGTAGGCCCAGGATTTTTCGGGGATTTCCTGGCCGGGGTTGTACTGCGAGGGGCGGAGCTGCATGGAGTCGAGCTCGGCGATGGCGGCGTGGCGGGCGGTGGTGTCTTTCGCGCCGTGACGCTCGACGAGTTGCTTGAGCAGGTCCGGCCGCTCCAGCACGATGCAGCCGCGGGTGTTCTCGGCAGCGGTCTGGCGGAAGTCGCGGAGGAAGGCGCTGTTCTGGAACTTGTCCTTCAGCGGCGTGTCGTCGTGAATGGTTTCCTTGGCGAACTGGATGATGGGGCAGGGCTCGATGTCCCCCCACGGACTGATGTGGTGGGTGAAGCCGGTGGCGGCGGGGCAGAGGGCTCGCCCTTCGCCGTCGTAGTAGGCGTCGATGATGACGATCGGCTTTTTGGCCCGCATCTCGACGACGAACTTGCGGCACTGGAGCTGCTGCTCCGGCGTGAGGGAGAGGTCCGCCTTCGCGTCGGGGCCGACCGGGCGGTAGATATGGAACCAGGTATACATCACGCCCATTTTGATCAGCCGGTCGAGCCACTTTTCGCTGAGCAAGTCGAAGTTGCTCTGGCAGAGGCTGGTGCAGACGCCAGTCATCACTTTGTGCTTGAGGCAATTCTGCAAGCCTTGCATCGACTGGCTGTAAACATGATCGCGGCCGCGGCGCTCGTCGCTGACGATTTCGTTCCCTTCAATGCTGACCAGAGGCGTGACATTGCCGCAGCGGCGGAGCTCCTTGGCGACATCGTCAGTGATGAAGTGGCCGTTGGTGAAGACCTGAAAGTAGCAGTCACGATGCTGGGCGAAGATTTCCAGCACTTCGGGATGCATGAACGGTTCGCCGCCGAGGATGCCAAAGAACGAGTTCCCCATCGCCTTCGCTTCGGTGATGAGCTTGTGCATGGCCGCGACTTCAATTTTCGATTGTTTCGCGGCCACATCCACCCAACAACCTTGACACCGCAGGTTGCAACTGTTGATGATCGAGACGTACAGGAACGGTGGAAAGAACTCGCCCCGCCTCAGGCGGCTTTTGTGCTTCTGGACGGAGCGGACCCCCTTGAGGCCGAAGTTCCACATCAGCTTCCAGAGGAGCCGTTTGTCAGTCTCCCAGAGGAGACGATTGGCCATTCGGAGATACATGCTTGGCAATCTTCAAGAACGCGGTGAGTAACAAGCTCGGCAAAGAGCCTGGATTATACCACGGTAATCCGACAAACGTGCGGCGCGGCTTTCGGTTGGCCTAAGACTGGGATATGCTGGTGGTTATGACGAAATCTTGGACGATTCCTCTGGCATTCCTTCCGCTTGTCTGTCTGGCGACAACTTCTTTGGCCGCCGAGCCGCTGAAGTCTTCGATTCAGACGGGCGAGAAGATCACGACCATCTTCGAGCCGCTGAACATCACGGGTGAACATGCCGGCGAGCCACACTGCCTGGTTTGCGAGAATGGCCGGTCGCCGGTGGCCATGTTGTTTGCCCGCGACCTGGATGAGCCGCTGATGAAGCTGCTGGTGAAGATCGATGCTGCGACCGCCAAACATCAAAAGGAAGGGATGGGAAGCTTTGTCGTCTTTCTCAGCGACCAACCTGAGCTCCCCAAGAAGCTGGAAGCAACGGCCAAGATGCACAAATTTAAACATCTGATCCTGTCCACTTTTGAGCCCGCGGGACCGGAAGGTTTTGAGGTCTCCAAGGAAGCAGCCGTCACGGTCGTGCTCTATAATGAGCACGTCGTCCGGGCCAACCACGCCTATCGGGCAGGCGAGCTATCGGACAAGGAGATTGATACCGTGATGGGGAATGTCCCCAAGATTCTGGAAATGAAGTAAGCATCGGCGGCCTAAGGGTTTGGATTCTGCCGTGAGATTTGCCCTTTTCTCCTTCTCACCAAGATTTTCGCGACACTGGCGAATGCGTTTGTTAGGATGGCTGGAAACAGCCAAGTTTTCCTTGCAGGCCGGTTTATGCGCCTTCTCGTCAAGTGTCCTAGTTGCAGCCAGAAGTATGACGCGACCCAGCGAAAAATTGGGAGCCGCTTTCGTTGCCGCTGCGGGAAAGTCGTGCAGATTGATGAGCCCAAGTCGCATGAGGCGTCGGTCATCCACTGTTCGGCGTGTGGGGCGAGCCGCGAACAGGGGGAGCGAGCCTGCAAATACTGCGGCAGCGATTTCACGATCCATGAGCTCGACCTGAACACCGTCTGCCCCGGCTGTTTGGCGCGGGTCAGCGACCGGGCCCGCTTCTGCCACCACTGCGCCGTGCCATTGTCCGTGGAAGCCGTTGCCGGCGAGGAGATGCCGTTCGTCTGCCCAAGCTGCGAGGACCGCCAACTCGTCAGCCGGCGCCTGGAGAGCATTGCCACCTCGTCGCTCGAATGCCAGGTCTGCGCGGGTCTCTGGATTGGGCTCGAATCCTTTCACGATCTGCTCGCGCTCGAAGCCCGCGGCAGCGTGGGCGAAAGCGTCTCGCACCGCCGACCAAGCGCCGCGCCCAGCGAAGGGAAGCGCTATCGTCCCTGCCCCCTCTGCCGAGGACCGATGCTGCGGCGAAACATCGGGGGAAGAAGCGGCATTGTTCTCGATATTTGCGGCGAGCATGGGCTCTGGTTCGATTGCGACGAGCTCTCGCACCTGATCGCCTGGATGCGGAACGGCGGGCTCGATTCGGTGAAGGAGGATGTGGGGCGACTCAAGGGTTCGCCGGACACCATTCGCAAACGGCTGCCGGGCGAAGGGGAACCCAAGCCCGCGCCACGACCGGTCCTCAGTGAAGGCTTTGGCTCGGGCCCCTACGACAGTTGGGGGGCAGAGATGCGGGAACCCACCGGCGCGGAAATCCTGATCGAAGTCGGAACCCCGCTGCTGTTGGCTGCCGGGCGGGTTGTGGCTACGCTGTTTGGAAAGCGGCCTTAAAAGAGCGGCTTGCCGGGGATGATTTCCCTATTGTAGGTGTTCCATTCCAGGAACAGAAACAGGCAGGCCAGGCAAATCGCCACGAGAGAGATTCCCAACATCACCGTATAGACGTTGATCCCCGGCTTTTTCACCTTGGGAGCTGTTGCGGAATTGGGGTCCGTGGACATGCCTGTATCTCGTTGATTTCGCGTTCAAACTTCCTTCCAGCCTAATTGCGTCCCAGGGGTGCGTCAAGCAATTCTCATTTCTTACGATCCACCAGCCGGATCACAAATCGCAGTCCGGACCAGGTCTCATCCACTGCACAGACCTTATTATCGACAAGACCAGCCGCCAGACCGACTTTGCGGATCAAGTCCTCGGTCAAATCAGTCTTCACTCCCGACGCCTTCTTCGGCCAGCAAACCCACAGGCCACCCGCCGGCTTCAGCCGGGCCGCTAAGCGGGCAAACTCTTGCCTCAACTTCTTTTGCGAGTTAGCGAACAGGAGCACCACATCCAGCGATTCGCGGCTGCGGGGGGAAATTATTTCCGCATCGGCCGATAACGGACCGAGGGTTTTCAGGAAGCCTTCTGGCGGATTAACAAGCAACACCGCGGCACCTGCTTTGATGCCCAGTTTCTTAACGAGGGGCGTTCCCGAATAGCCGGCCATAGAATCCTCATCCTGTTTCGCACGCACTTTGGAAGGCTACAATCCTGGCATGGCACACACCGGCATTCAATCCGTCCTCGACCTCCTCGCCGATTTCGGCGTCCAGCACATCTTTGGCAATCCAGGGACCACGGAGTTGCCGCTCAATGATGCAATGGTCACTGATCGCCGCCTCAAGTACATCCTCGGCTTGCAGGAAGTGCCGGTGATGGCGATGGCGGATGGTTATGCGATGGCATCGGGTTCGCTCGGCGTTGTCAACTTGCACATCAGTTGCGGCCTGGGGAACGCAATGGGGATGCTCTACAACGCCTATCGCGAAGGGACGCCGTTGCTGATCACGGCCGGGCAGCAGGACCGCCGGCTGCGGTTTGAAGAGCCGATTCTGTATGGCGACATGGTTGGGGTGACAAAGCCCTGGACCAAGTGGTCGGCTGAAGTGGACCGCGTGGAAGACCTGCCCGCCGCTGTCCGCCGCGCCGTGCAGACCGCCCTCACGCCGCCGACCGGGCCGGTGTTTCTGTCGATTCCCATCGATGTGCAGATGGAGGCCTCCACACTTCCCATCGAACCCATCCTCCTCCCTGACAGCCGCGTCCGTCCACCGCTCGAAGCCATTCAAAAAGCCGCTGAAGTCCTGGCCTCCGCAAAGAACCCCGCCATCCTCGCCGGCAGCCGGGTGACCGAACGAGGGGCAATTGCGGAACTCGGTCTCGTGGCGGATATCCTCGGCGCGCCCGTCATCACGGAATCCGGCACCACGCATGGCCGGCTGGCGTTTCCCAGCGACCATCCGCTCAATGGCCAGGGGCTGCCCCTTTGGTCGCCGGAAGTCCGCCAGCGCTTGCAGGAACATGATGTCATCCTCGTCGTCGGCATGGACCTCCTGCGGCAGTACATTTATTCCGAGCCCAGCCGGGCAATTCCCGAACATGTCCGCCTCGTGCAAATCGACGAGAACCCCTGGCAGCTCGGCAAAAACTATCCGGTCGAAGTCGGTGTCATCGGCGACACGCGCGAATCGCTGCAGGAACTTTTTCACCAGCTCAACCAGCTCATGAGCCGTGAGCAGAAGAACGGCGCCATGCAGCGGCATATGCAATGGACGCAAAAGCACGCGACCATCCGCGAAAAATTCCGCGCCCAGGTCGAAGGCCAGCGCGGCATCCGACCGCTGACGCCGCTGGGCCTGATGGGTGCCTTGGCCGATATCCTGCCCCCCGACGTGGCCGTCATCGAAGAAGCGGTGACGACGACGAACACCACGTTCGAGCGCCTCGGCGTCCTCAAAAACACCACCGGATATTTCGGCCACCGCGGCTGGGCGCTCGGTTGGGGACTGGGAGTCTCCATCGGCGTCAAGCTCGCTTGGCCAGACCGCCCGGTGCTGGCCCTCCTCGGCGAAGGAGCCGCCATGTACGGCATTCAGGGACTCTGGACCGCGGCGAAGTACAAAATCCCGGTCGTGTTCGTCATCTGCAACAACTCACAATATCAAATCCTCAAAATCTGCGGCCACGTCCTGAGCCTGCCGCAGGCCCAGGCCGGCAACTTCGAAGGGATGGACCTCGTCGCCCCCGAAATCGACTACGTCTCCCTCGCCCGCTCCCTCGGCGTCCCCGCCCGCCGCATCGAAGATCCGGCCGATCTTTGCTCCGCCATCGCCGCCGCCTGGAAGTCCAACTCCGGCCCCGTCCTCTTCGACGTCCCCATCAGCCGGCAGCAGCAGCCGAAGTTGAATTATGGGTAGACAAGAAGGGGTTATAAGGGGTTTCGCGTCGAGCAGGATTGCTCCTAACGAAAACTCGTCGCGAAACTCCTCCTGACCCTTTTCACCAATTACGACGTTGCCAGCAGCTCCCTGATGACCTTCCCCTTGCTGATGGCCATGGGCCTGCCGATGGGCGTGAGGAGCTCTTCCTCGAAATTGATGCCGAGGGCGGAGAAGACAGTGGCGTGGATGTCCTCGACGTTGCGGGGATCCTTGACGTTTTTCGAGAGTTGATCCGGTTCAAAGGTCGGGTTTGGATCGTTTGCGCCAATGACCGTCCCGCCCCGAATGCCGCCGCCGGCCAGCGCGGTGGAGAAGCCGTGGGGCCAGTGCTCGCGGCCACCGGTGGCGGGTGTGACAGCGGGAGTGCGGCCGAATTCACCGCCGCAGAGGACGAGCGTTTTTTCCAGAAGACCCCGGCTTTTCAGCTCCTTGATGAGCGTGGCAAACGCCGGATCGAGGATTTTGTTCTTGGCGGCGACGGTGGCATGATTGTTGGCGTGTGTGTCCCAGCCGTCGAGCGTGACCTCCACGCAGCGGACGCCGACTTCGATCAGGCGGATGGCGGCCAGGCAGGCCCGTCCGAAGGGATCGTCGCCGAATTCCTTGCGAAGCGACTCCGGCTCTTTACTGACGTCGAACGCCTTGAGCTGGTCGGAGGACATCATCTTCTGGGCCCGCTTGATGGAATCGACGTGCAGCGTCTTGGCCTCATCGAGCTTCTTCAGCCGGCCTTTGGCAAACTGTCTTTCCACTACATCGAGATCGGAGAGCCGGCGGCCAAAGCGCTCTTCACTGACCTGCTTGGTCACGTCAGGGATGGGGCCGTTGGGGTCGTAGGTCTGGAAGGCGTCGTATTGATCCCCCAGATAGCCGCCGCGAGCGGCCCACTGGTTGGGGAGAATGGTGACGTGGCGGGGGATTTCCACGGTAGTTTTGTCCGCCGCACCCGTCTTGTGGCACAGGACCGCGCCGATGGAAGGATGCAAGAGCGTCGGATCGGGACGGAAGCCCGTTTTGACGTTGTAGGTGGCCCGCTCGTGGTCCCCTTCCTTGCTGACGAGGGAGCGGACGAGCGAAATGTGCTGCATCTGCTCGGCCACGAGCGGCAGCCCTTCGGCCAGATAAATGTCCTTGACCGCGGTTTTGATCCGCTTGGTGCCGCCCGCCACGGAACTGGTGGGATCGGGATGGGGATCGAACGTCTCGTGCTGACTCGGCCCCCCTTGCAGCCAGAGGACAATCACCGAATGGGCTGGCGCGCCCTTGGGGGATTTCTCCGCCGCCCGCGCCAGCCGCTCCGCCAGGGGCGTCAGCCAGCAAATGCCGGACATGCCGGCGGCCTGGAGCAGGGTACGGCGATTGAAGTGAGACAGAGTGCCGCAGGAGGAAGAGTCGTTCATAGGGATCAGGAGTCAGTAGTCAAAAAACAATCGTCATTCGGAATTCGTGCTTCGGATTTTCCGCCCTAGTGGTTCCAAGAAAACTCCGTGCTATTGAGCAGCACCCAGTAAATGTCCTCCATCTTCTGAGGGCGACTGCTGGGGTCCTTTTCCGGGAAGCGTTCGTTGAGGCGAATGATGAAGTGGGCGATTTCTTCCTTGGACGGCCGGCGGGTTAGCGTGGCGAGATAAGCGGTCTCGACCGCCTTTTCGTTATCGAGCGTGACCATGGCAATCCGCGTCGAGGCGTTTTGCACCGCGTTCCCTGCATCGGTGCGCTCCTTGACCAGCTCGCCGTTCATCATCAGCAGGCGCTGCGGAATGGTGCCGCCGCGGTCGATGAATTCGTCCTCTCCCAGGTCGCCATACCGCTGCACGAACTGGGCGGTCTGAATGAACTTGCCGAGCTGGCTGAACAGGTGGGCCTGAGCGTCGATCGTCGGCAGAGACGACGACTGGACCACGGAGCCCGCGACCTGCTCCGGGCGGAGGCGGGTGACGGGATAGACGGCCCACTGCTCTTCGTGAGCGGGCGTAATCTCAAACTCGGCTCCGCTGTCGAGCTGATAGACGTCGCTGGCGGCGATGATCCGAATGAGCCGCTCGAGGTCGTAGCCGTGGGCGATGAAGTCGGCCGAAAGGGTTTCGAGGGCCGGCGGGAATGGGCCTTGGAGCGGGATGTCGTCCACCGGGCTGACCAGCGGCCGGCCGAACATCAGGGCCCAGATGCGGTTGACCGTGGCGCGGGCGAAGGGCTTGTTCTGAGGGTTCGTCACCCAGCGGGCAAGCTGCTCGCGGCGCGTTCCATTGCCGTCAAAGATTTCCTGGCCAAAGGGAACCCGGGCAGGAACGACCTCTTCCTTTTTCGCGTTCAGGTATTTGTATTCGTACTTCTTTCCCATCTCATCCCGGACACCGGTGAGCTGCAGACGCGCCTCGCTGAAGAACGCCGCCAGTTGATGAAAGTCTTGCTGCGTGCCGACGCGAGGCTGGCCATCTTCCATGATGGTGACCTTCTCCATCTTGTCGTCGTGGCACTGCAGGCAGTCGATCCGCATTCCCAGAAAGGCCCGGGTGGTTCGCGCCGCCAGCCGAATCGCATCCGGCTTGTTGTCCATATTCTGCTGGGCGGTGACGGTGACGAAGTTGACCGCGGGGGAAGAGTTCCAGAGGCCGGTATCAGAAATGAGTTCCGAGACAATGCCGTCGTAGCGGGTGTTGCGATGGAGATGGTCGGCCAGCCAGGTGACGAACCGGCGGCGGCGATAGAGGATGAAGGGGCCGTCCTCGGTGCCGACATAGGCGCGGGCCAGGCGCTCGGCGACATAGTCGGCGTAGCGGCGGTCTTCAAGCAGATGGGCGACCCACCACTCGATGCGGTCCTCGGGATTGACCTGCTCCAGGGCGCGGATTTCCTCGACCGACGGGATGGTGCCGGTGAGGGCCAGGGACAAGCGGCGGACAATGGCCAGCTCACTGGCCCGCTCGGCATGGGGCAGCTTCTGGTCCTGCCAGTGTTTGCCGAATTCCTGGTTGATGCGGGCCGTCGTTTGCGGCCACGGTTCGCCCGGCTGGGTCACATCCGCAGGGAGCGAAGTCGAAACCAGTTTGGCCTGGCCGCCGGCGAAGGTGCTGGGGGTATCAATCCGGTTGCGGTCGAGCAGCGAGCTGGCAATCATTCCCAGGCCGGCGAGGCAAAGGACGACGAAGAGAAGATTTCGAGCCCACATGGTTGGCACTTTCGCGTGAACGGCTGTTTGCCACTTAAGCTTTTCGCCAGACTGGCGAATTCCTTGAAACGTCGCCGGTGCTATTCCGGTATTATCCACCATAACCGGCCAGGAACGCCAGCAGGAAATACCTTGGGGCGACAAGCCAAGTTTCGGCTAAAATCCTTTGAACCCGGTCGTTCTCACGCCCACGCAGAGCCGTGGGCGTGCCACCCATTGGCACTTGGCATGAGCAGCTCACCCACGACTGATAGCAGGGAAGAATTTGCTCCCGCCTTGCCGGCAGCAGTGGTGAGCGAGAAAGAACCCCCCGTCCGGCGAAAATCGCCGGAGCCAGCCGATCAGGGGGTCATTTTTCTTCCCCCGCCGCACCAGCCGGCCGCGGAAGTCATCCTGGACCTGCCCGTCATCGCCGCCGAGGCCATTGAGCCCGTGGCTGCCGAGCGGGTGCCGCAAAGCTGGCCGATTTATTTGTGGTGGCTGCTTTGCAAGACGCTGGAATGGCTGTTTGGACTCGCCAGTGTCGTCGGCTGCCTGGCGGTGCTATCAGCGGTTCCGCTGGTGCAATTTGTCAGCCTGGGATACTTGCTGGAAGCGAGCGCCCGGGTGGCG
Organism: Planctomycetaceae bacterium; assembly: GCA_005778405.1. Taxonomy (GTDB): domain Bacteria; phylum Planctomycetota; class Planctomycetia; order Pirellulales; family Pirellulaceae; genus SXOA01. Next base: position 22,078 of record SXOA01000005.1, on the reverse strand, counting down.
AAGAGCGGCAAGCTCCGCCACGGGTTCATTGACATGCCGAAATTTGCTCGCATCGGCAGCCTGGTCTTTGGCACCTGGATGATGCTGTTGCCATTGCGGTATTTGTCGACGCTGGCCCAGGATGCCTACCTGGTGGATCCCAGCGGCGCGAGCGCCCGGGCCTGGCGGGTGGGGCAACTCGTTGTCACCGGGCTGATGCTGGGGCACATCCTGCTCGCCTGGTACAGTGGCGGCAAGCTGCGGCATTTCTTTTGGCCGTTTCTGGCGCCGTTTCAGCTCGGGGCGAAGCTGCTGTTTGGGACGATCATCGGGCCCATCGTGTGTCCGCTCGTGGAGTGGATCTCGCCGCGACTGGCCGCGGACCTGTATATCGAGCGCCCGCTTTCGTCCTGGTTTCCACCGGCCATTTTGTGGGCGGGGCTGGTCCGCGGAAAAATGTACCGCCGGACTCGCGACGCGGTGTGGGACTTTGTCGCCGGCTTGCGGCTGCCGCAGTATTTCTGGCTGGGACTCAGGGGGTTCATCGGGGCGCTGACGTGGTTGTTCATTCCAGTGCTGCTGCTGATGAGTGGCTCGCTGAATTCGAACGGCGGCCTGGCGTTCTTTTCGGGGTGGCTGGGGGCGTTTCTGGTGGCGATTGTGGTGATTTATCTGCCGTTCGCGCAGACGCACATGGCCGTGCAGAACCGGTTCGTGGAGGTCTTCAACTTGGGAGAGATTCGGCGGCAGTTTTCCCGCGCGCCAATCGCCTGGTGGTTTGCGCTCGCGATTACGCTGCTCTCCGCGATTCCGCTTTACCTCTTGACCATTGAAGCGACGCAGCGGGAGGTGACGTACCTGATCAATCTGTTTTTTATCGCCTTCATCTACCCCGCCCGGCTGCTGCTGGGCTGGGCGATGGGCCGCTCGCTGCATCGTGAAAAGCCGCGGTTCATCCTGGTCGGCCTGCTGGCCCGCTTCGCGGCGATTCCGGTGGTGCTGAGCTATTTGTTCTTCCTGTGGGCCAGCCAGTACACCGCGTGGTTCGGCCCCTTCAGCCTGATGGTGCAGCACGCCTTCATGGTGCCAGTGCCGTTTTTGGGAGTCTAACCCCGACGCCGCTTGACCCGGCTCGTCGCCAGATCGCCGACGAGCTCGTCCCATTCGCCGTGCCGCTTCTTGCCGCGCGGGGCATCGTCAAGCGCGGTGCGCTGCTCGCTCTCGCCCACAATCGCCAGCACAGCCAGGTCCGTCGCTCGATGAAAAGCGGGCTGCGCCGCAGCCGGGCTGGCCACCGGGGAAGCAGCTGAGGGGACGAAGGGTGCGACGATGGCAGCCGGCGAAAGAACTCGCGCGGTCCTAGCTTCGCCCTCACCCTCACCCCCAGGAGGAGGCTGGATATTGAGATAGTTGATGACCAGCAGCACGTCGTTGGGGGTGATCGAGTTGTCCCCGTTGGTATCGGGAAAAATTGGCGGTCCCACGTAGGATGCCATAATGGTGGCCGCATCGCCGCTGCCGATTCCGTTGAGCAGGTTGATGATCTTGAGAGAATCGAGGGCGACCACGGCCCCGCTGACGTCCACATCCAGAATATTGCGCTGGTTTTGATAGGGCCGTTCGTTATCGCCGACAATGATGTCCGCAGTCGCCGGTGTGAAACTGGCGGCTGTACCGGAAATGGTGACCGTTTGCGGCCCGTCCCCAATCGCAATCGCATCATCGACGGCCGTGATGTTGAAAGTGGCGGAGTTATCGCCTCCCAGGATGGTGACCGTGGCGGGGACGGTGGCCTCGGTCGTGTCGCTGCTGAGCAGATTGACCACCTGAGGCAGGGAGTTGTCGAAGACCGTGCGGGTCACGGTGACGCTGAGGGTGCTGCCACCGTTTTCCATCATGAAGTTCGTCGCCAGGCTGAAGGCCAGCGTGTCGAGCTCATCATCGTTTACGGTGACGTTGGCAGTTGCATTCACGACGCCCGCCGCGGACGCGGTCACGATCACCGACTGATTGAAGTCGCGGAGCGAGTCGTTCACTCCCGTTACTGTGAAAGTGGCGCTGTTTTGCCCGGCCAAGATGGTCACGCTGGCGGGAACGGTCGCTTCGGTAGTGTCATTGCTGGAGAACGTGACAACCATGGGGACGGTGTTATTGCCGACAAACCGCGTGACGGTTCCGGTGGCAGCGCCGCCGTTTTCCGAGATCACCCCCGGCGCGATGCCCAGCGCGATGTTGTCGATTTCGTCATCGGTCACGGCAATCGACGCTGTGCCACTCGACATGCCGGCCGCGGAGGCGGCGATGATGGGGTTCTGCGTGGCATCGCGGATGGCGTCATCAACGGCGGTGATGGGGAAGGTGGCGCTGTTCTGGTTGGCCAAGATGGTCACCGTGGCGGGAACCGTGGCTTCCGTCGCGTCGTTGGAGGCCAGCGTGACAATTATGGGAAGGCTGTTGTCCAAGACGAAACGGGTCACGGTTCCGGTGGCTGAGCCGCCGACTTCGGGCATCGTGGTGGGCAGGATCGAGACGGTGAAATAGTCGATCTCGTCATCCAGCACGGTCAAGTTGGCCGCAGCACCAATCTGGCCGGGGGCCAGCGCCGTGAGCGTGGCGAACTGCGTGAAGTCGCCGAGCGTGTCATCAATGGCCAGGATGTTGAACGTGGCCGTGGCCTGGAATGCGGGAATGGTCACCGTCTGCTGGACGTCGGCTTCGGTGGGGTCGCTGGAGGCGAGAGTGACCACGAGAGAGATGCTGAGATCGGCCAGACTGGGACGGGTGACTGTGGCGGCACTGGCGGCCGGTCCGGCGGCTTCCGAGAAAGTCGTGGGAGCGACGGACAACGTGAGGCCGTCGGCGCGATTGAGGTTCCCGAACGCGACAAAGGCCTGCGTGTTGCCGACCTGGAACGTAGAGGGAAGGTCGTGGCCTGGGTCGTTCATCACCACGACACTGCCGGTGGCTCCGCCGGCGATCAACTGCCCAGCCGGGGAAATATCGAGGTCGTTCAGGTTGCTCCCGCCGGTGGAAAGCGTCCGCAGCAGGGCTCCGGTCGCGGAGAATTCGTAAATCAGGTTGTCGCCGACGACGGCATAAATAATCCCTAGGGGATTCACGGCAATCGCCAGTGGCAGTTTGGGACTGGCGAGGGCTACCGTGCGAATGAAGGCCAAGGTGGTGGGATTATAGACCCAGACGTTGTACGGCGGCGAGGGAACGGCCGGCAGCGCGACCGGCGTAAACTCCATGCCGTAGATCAGGCCGTCCTGACCGGCGGCAACATCGATGAAATCCAGCGTCGTCGCAAACCGGGTCGAGGAATAATCGGTGATGTCAAACCGGATCAGCCCCTGCTGCAAATCGGCCCCAGTGCCGCTGGCCATGTCCGTGGCAAAAATGAAATTGCCCAGCGTAGCCAGGCCGCCGTAGGACGAGACGTTGACAGTGCTCCAGCCGGCGGTGCTGCGGTGCGTATAGGTGCCGCGGCGAGGATCGAGGGTCGAAAGCGAGGGTTCGCCGGTGCCGTTATAGAACTCGACGTTGCCGGCCGCATTCACAATCAAGTCCCGCACAGGCAGGTCGCCACCCGGCGCGACAGGAATGAAAACGTCGCTGAGCTGCGCTCCGGCGGGAGAAAATGTCCGCAGCCGTGAGTTGCCGAGCGTGGGGACGGTGCTGACCAGGATGTTGCGATAGGAATCGAGGTCGCTGACAACGCCTACAGAAGCGTTGAGGCTGGCATATCCCGCCGCCGCCGAGGAAATGACCACGGGGCGAGTGCCGTCGAAGATGGCGTCATCGACCGCGGTGATGGTGAAGGAAACAGACTGCTGATCGGCGGGAATCGTCACCGTAGCGGGAACGGTCGCTTCGCTCGTGTCTGAACTGGTGAGCGTCACAACGAGAGGCGATAATGCGTTGCTGTTGGAGCGAGTTACCGTGGCGGTAGTTGTTCCGCCGACCTCAGGAATTGTTGCGTCATTGATCGTGACGGCAAGAGTCTCGCGGTCATTGACATGGATATAAGCTTCTACTTGAAACAACGGTGAAACTTGCGTTTGAGCGATGATGATATAAGTGGGAATTGAATCCAGGATGTTGTTGTCGATTGCTCCAATCGGGAATGTAACGGTCGACTGTCCAGCGGGAATGAGAACGGTGTTCGGCAAATCAACGCGAGAGGGATCAACGCCAAATAGCTGCACATACAGATCACTCGAGAGGTCAGGCCCGCGGCGAGTCAGGATTCCCGTCAGGGCATTGGCGCCCTGATCCTCCGACATTACTCCGCCCGGAATATCGAGCGTCAAGGCATGTGGGATTTGTCGCTGTCCAAAGGGGATGTCGGCGACTGTCGCGTCTTCGCCGACTGTGACCCGATGGGCTCCCGGCAGCCCATAGTCAAACAGGCGGATTCCAGAGGGGGTTGCAATGGCCAGTGTCGACGTGTACGCGAATGGCGGCACGATGACCTTTTTGAGCGGAGCCGATGCGATGTCCTCGCCGACATTGACGCGAAACATCTCCTTGAAGGTGTTTGTTTCATAGCCAATCAAGACGTCCGGACCCGCGTCGACGGCATAGAGCAAAGGTGAAAAGGGATTAAAGACAACACCGCCGCTAAAGACATTGGGAAAAATCTCCCTGACGCTATAGGATGCATCGTAGACCGAGGGCCCGAATTGATTGCTGGCTACCAGGCTTGAGTTATAGGTCAAATCTGTTTGCGTACCAGCGATGGACCCCTGCGTGAACGGCCCGTCAATGAAAATGTCGGCGTGAGGATCGTATTGGAACAGATGTCCCGACGCCCCCCCTTCCTGGAAGAAAACATTTGGATCGAACCTGGGATCACCCAGTACGCCTCCCGTAACCAGTGTTCCTGGCGCAATGGTGCCGCCCGGCCCGCTGCCGATAGACACTGTCCGCGTAGAAATGGTGGGAACACCGAAGATGCCGCCACTGATGTTGATCTCGTGTAGTGGATTGAAACCGGCGGCGCTGCGTCCGGTTGTGACAAAGCCCTTAGTATTGGACGCGAAAGCAATGCTCACGGGTGCCGTTTCCGCACCCGGCGTGTCGAATGAAAGAGAGGTTACGGAGCCGTCTCTCGTGTCAATGCGGTGGATTAAGGACACATCGTTCACCTCTAGGGAGTCGGCTACAAAAATGAACCTATTAAACTGGCCAAATGCCATTGCGGACGGGATGCCGGGGACCGTAACGGGAGCCAGGTACTGGTTGGTCAGTACGCTGTAGCGCAGGATCGTGCCGCTGCTCGTGGCAATGTAAAGAATGTCCTTAAGGTAATCAAAGATGAAATCCTTGACGCCCGGAATCTGAAGCAGCAGCCCGTTATCGACAGGAGCAATCGGCCATGTCGGCTGAACCCCCGCTGGCGTTTCCGTGCGGACATTGTAGGTGCCGGCGGCAATTCCGTTGAACGACCAGGTGCCGTCCGCCGAGGTGAACAAAAACGGATCCGTTGGCGGATCCCAGAAGCCATTGTTGTTCAGATCCAAGTACACTCGCGCGTTGGCAATCGGAGAGTCGACGTTATCATAAATCCCATTCAAGTTGGTATCGAGGAACTCCCGTCCGCTAATCGACGAGCCCAGGTTGGCAACCCGGGCGATGGTGGCGGTGATGGGTGCGGAATCCTCGATGCCGTCGTTGATGACGTAATCGAAAGTGTCCTTCCTGTCCATCAAAGCAGAAGTCGTATAAACAAAACTGCCGTCGGGATTGAGGGAGACAAAGCCCCTGGAGGCTTGCTGGACCAGGCGGGCGGTGAGGGATTGCGTGAGGTTCGGGTCGCGGTCGTTGGGGATGACGCCGTTGGCCGCGGTGACGGTGAGCGTGGTGGCGGTGTTGCCCATCACGTAGTAGTCGTGGGTTCCGGTGGCCACGACATTGGGAAACGTATGCACGCCGAAATCGCCGACGACGAGGGGAGCGCCGGCGACATTCACCAGCCGCGAAGTCTGGGCATAGAGCGGATACGAGCGGACACCGGTAGCGGTCCCCAGCGTCAGCAGCTTGCCGTTGGGGGAAATTTGGAGCTGAAAATAGCGAGCCGAGCCGGTGACGTTCTCGCCGATGGAAATGGAGGGCTGGGCCGTAAAAACGTCCGTCGCGCTGTAGGCAAAAGGAACCAGGGAATCGCTGGCGTCGTTACCGACATAGAGGACATCCCGGTAAGGATCAAAAACCAGGCCACCCAGCTGCGTGGGGGCCACGGTCCGGACGATGGTCGGAATCGCCGTATTGGTATTGATGATCCGCACCCCGCCGGTCATAGCCACCGCTGCCCGGTTGCCGTCCCGGCTGATGGCGGCGGGAGCGAGAAAGAGCCCGGTGTTCAAAGTCAGGCGGGCCGTGAAGGTGTTGCTGGCTGATTTGTAAAAGAAAACGTTTCCGGCGGCGTCGGGCTCCGTGAGGACGGCGGCGCTGCGATCGGCATTCCGGTTGAGGCGGGTAAAAGGAGCGACCGTGCCGGCCCCGACCAGGTCCGTGCGAATCAGGATGGTGTCGGTAGCCAGTGAAATCTCGCGCAGGCTGACGCGCACACCACCCCCCTGCTGGGTCGAGAACAGAGCCTTGCCGTTGTTGAGGATCGTGATGTCGAACGAACCGGACTCCGCTCCGACGCGGTCGAAACCGAGGTTGGTCACCGCGCCCGTCTGCACATTCACCTTGCGGACAAACGACTGCGTTGTCCCCGGCTGTTGTTCGGCCACATACAGGAACTGGCCATCGGGAGTGATATCGAGGCCGCCCGGGCTGACTCCGACTTTGAAAGGAGTCAACAGCTTGCCGGTGCGGGTATCAAACCGCTCGACATTGCCGGCCGAAGTGGTGGCATAGTCGATGCCCGTGGTGGGGTCAAACACGTGATCGACGATGTTCGGCAGAGCGGCGAAAAGGTTGGGACCGGCGTTGACCGTGGGAACCGTCTCGTCCGTCACTGGGTCGAGCAGCAAGCGGACGCTGTACGCGCCGTTCGTCAGTCCTGGGAATGTGTAAGTTCCCGTGCCCGACGTGAGCGTGCTCAGCTCGCCGGTATCATGGGCACCGTTGCTGTTGGCATCGAGATAAACAAACTGATTCGCCGCGCCGACTTCGCCCAGCAGCCCATCCCACTGGCCGTTCGCATTGGAATCGCCGAAAACAGATCCAGTGATATCGCCGACGGGGGGAATACCATCATCGTTGACGATGGTGGCTTGCCCGTCGCGGACGCCAAAGCCGGGCGTCGGCGTCGAGAGCACGAGGTTGAACGTTTTATTGGCCTCCGGCGTGTTGTTGCCATTAACAGTCACCTGAACCGTCGTCTCAAACTCGGCCACTGGGAATACGTACTGTCCTGACTGAGCGACATAATCGACGCCCGCGGTCCCAGTGCCATCGGCCGTGGTCCAATTGACGGTGGCAGAGTCAAAGCTGCCGAAACGTCCGATTGTGAATGTAACATTGGTGGTCGAGCTGGCAGGCCCCTCTACCACGCTGGGGAAGTCAGCGAAGAAGTAATCCGGGTCCTTGATTTTTCCATCGGTTCCGGCGAGATAGATAGCGTTAATCTCCCCACCGCTGAGGGCGCGGTTATAAACGGACACCTCATCGACCATTCCATCGAGCCGCCGGGTATTGCCCAGAGCGCCGGCCGTTTGCCGGCCCATCCAAAAGGTCGAACCGGAAGACGTAGCGACTGGCATGGCACCTGCGGCGACCTGGGCACCATCTAGGTAGAGCTTGAAGGAGGTCCCCGCATTCGTTGCGGCAACATGGTGCCAGACACCGTCTTGCAAGATCCCGCCGGCGATAGCCGGACCCCAGGTCGAGACAAACAGTCGCCCACCAGAGTCCGTCCCCAGCGTGTAGGCCGCAGTGGACGTTCCAGGAGTGCCATAGGAGGCGAACAGAGTTTCCTCGCCAGCGACTCGCTGATCGATGCGGGCCCACAGCTCAATCGTGCGGTCGGCGCTTCCGGTCGGCAGTCCGACCGTCCCCGCCTGCAGATTGTCGTTGTTGCCGTCGAAATTGAAACCAGGTCCAACCTTGCCACCGGCAAACCCCGCACCGTTGAACAGAGCTGCGTTGTTGTTGTTGGTCTGATCGAAAGGCGTACCGTCCCCAGTCCACCAGCTGACAATTCCATTGGGGGGCGCAATCGCCGCGAGCAGCGCCCGGTTCTCCAGTTGTTCCAAAAACAACCGCCGGCTGCGGCTGCGAGAATTCTGGAGAACTCGAGCCGAAGAGCGACGGCGCGAGCGGAACCAGGAGTTAGATCGGGTCATGGCAACATCCGGCTGATAAAGGTTCAAGCAAGCGGTCGACGTGGGAGCATTGCAACTGGCGGAGTCCGCGGATTTCAGTCCATTTTGGGAGATAGTGCATAATAACTACCCAGTGGAAGTGCCGCAACGAAATTGAGAGGAGCATGGCACCGCGTTCAAGTCTGTTAACAAAAGGCACTTAGGAGCGGTCGCCAGCGGTTCCCACGCGGGTCTATTCGGCCCGCCGGCGGGCTATCTCCCTCGCCAGAGACGCCACGACTTGATTCCAGTCGGAATCATCCTCCGATTTGCCATGCGAATGGGATTTTGACGCTCGCCAGAAGGAATCGTCCGCCAGGAACGCGTGCAGCGCGGCTGCGGAATGGTCACGCGCCGATGCTGCGGGGGCCATTTCCTGGGAAACCGGGGAAGGCGGAGCGGCGACCGGCACCGAGGAAGGAGTGAACTCCCCTTCGCCACCCACAGGAGGCGGAAGATTGATATGGTTGATGATCAGCAGGGCATCTTGAGGGGTGATGAAATTGTCTCCGCTGGTATCGGGAAAAATCTGCGGGCCGACGTACTGCGGCATGATCAGGGCGACATTTCCGCTGCCGATGTTGTTGAGAATGTTGATGACTGCCAGCACGTCGCCGGGGACGATGAAGGTGTCGGGAACTACGTCCAGCGGATTGCGGGGGTTCTGGAAGGGAGTTTCGTTGTCGGCGACGATGACGCTCTTGTTCACCGAGGAATGCCCCCCGGCAGCCGCGGTGATGGTAACGAGCTTCGCTCCGTCCACGACCGCTTCGTCCACGGCAGTAATGGAGAACGTGGTGCTGTTCTGATTGGCCAGAATGGTTACGGTCGCGGGGATGGTCGCTTCGCCGGTGTCGCTACTGGAAAGATTGACAACCAGGGCTGCCGAGTTGTCGAGATCGTTGCGGGTAAGGGTCGCCGTGATCGAGCCGCCGCTTTCGCTCATCAGATCGGACGAGAGCGAAAGTGACAGCGTGTCGAGCTCGTCGTCGGTCACGGAAACGTTCGCCGTGGTATTTGCCACGCCGGAGGCGGAGGCCGTAATGATGGCAGTCTGCGTGCCGTCGCGGAGCGCATCGTTGACGCCCGTGACGGTGAACGTGGCGCTGTTCTGATTGGCCAGGATCGTGACCGTGCCCGGTACGGTGGCCTCGCCAGTATCATTGCTCGAGAGATTCACCACCAAGGACGCGGAATTGCTGAGGAAGGTGCGCGTCACCGTGCCGGTCGCGGTCCCTCCGTTTTCGGAAATCGAGCCGGGAACAATCGACAGAGCGATCGTGTCGACTTCGTTGTCGGTGACGCTGACCGGCCCGCTGCCGGAGGCGAGGCCCGGCGCACTGCCGCCGATGGTGACAGTTTGCGTCCCATCCCGCAGGGCATCGTCCACGGCAGTCACCGGGAAGGTGACGCTATCCTGGTTCGCCAGAATGATGACGCTCACGGGAACCGTCGCTTCGGTGGTATCGCCCGAATTCAAGGTGACCACAATCGGCAACAGGTTGCTTAGAACATTTCTTGTGACCGTGCCGGTCAGCGTGCCGCCGCTTTCGCTCATGGAAGTGGGGAGGAAGCTGAACGAGAGCGAATCGACCTCGTCATCGGTGACATCGAGTCCCGCGAACACGGAGGCGACGCCGGCGGCGGCTGCGGTGATGCTGGGACTTTGCGTACCGTCGCGGAGCGAATCGTTGACTCCGGTGATGGTGAAGTTGGCGCTGTTCTGGCCGGCCAAAATGGTCACGGTGCCAGGGACGGAAGCTTCGGTCGTGTCGTTGCTGGTGAGGGTGACGATGATCGCGGCGGTGTTGTTCAGGAAAACACGAGTGACGGTGCCGGTCGTGCTGCCGCCGTTTTCGCTGATGCTGCTCGCCACGATACTGATGCCAATCGTATCGACCTCGTTATCAGTCACGCTGACGGAGCCGCTCCCCGAGGCCAGGCCAGCCGCAGAGGCCGTGATACCGGGAGTTTGCGTGCCGTCGCGAAGCACGTCATCGACCGAGGTGACCGTGAAGTTCGCGATGTTCTGGTTCGCGAGGATCGTGACGGTGGCGGGGACCGTGGCTTCTGTCGTGTCGTCGGAAGAAAGGTTGACAATCTGATCCAGGCTGTTATCCAGCACGGTGCGGGTGACGGTTCCGGTCAGCGTGCCGCCGTTTTCCGCCATCGAAGTGGGGGCAAACGAGAGCGTGAAGAAATTGAATTCGTCGTCAGTCACTGTCAAGCCGTAGTTAGCGCTCGCTTGTCCGCTGGCCGAGGCGGTGATGTTCACGCTTTGCGGTCCGTCGCCGACGGCGTCGTCGATCGCGGCAATGGCGAAGGTCGCGGAAACACGGCCGGCGAGAATGATGACGGTTGCCGGAACGCCCGCTTCGGAGGAGTCGCTGCTGCTGAGGTTCACGGTGAGCGCCGAGGCGAGGCTCCCCAAACTGGGCCGGGAGACAATGCCGAACGCAGCAGTTGCTCCGGCTGACTCGACAAAAGTGTTCGGCGAAATCATCAGCGACAGTCCCGCCGCCGAGCGGAGCGTGCCGAAGCTGACAAAGGACGGTGTGGAGCTGACCGAGAACTTGACCGGGGGGTCCATCAGCGCTTCATCCACCACAATCACATCGCCGGTCAGCCCGGAGGCAACCAGTGCCCCTTCGGGCGAGATGTCGATATCGCTCAGGCTCGCGCCGGTCGTGACTACGCTGCTGATCAGCACTCCGCTCGAGTCATGGCGATAGATCGTGTTGTTGCCGGCAACCGCCAGGATTTCGCCGGCGCTGTTGACGGCGATGGCCACCGGAGTGTTGACAACGGGTAGGGTGACCGTCCGGATAAAGGCGAGAGTGGTTGGGTCATAAACTTGCAGCTGGCCCGCCGCCAGACCGTACAGCAAGCCTTCAGCGCCGACCGCGACATCGGTGTAATCGAGCGCGCCGCCGAAGAGAGTTGCGGAGAAGTCAGTCGTGTCAAAACGGATAAGCCCATTCTGCAAATCCGCGCCGCTGCCGGTGGACATGTCGGTGACAAAAACATACTGCCCAAAGCGGGCCACGCCGCCGGTCCCCGCAGCCGCTGCCGTGCTCCAGCCGGGGAACGAGTGGTCCTGGCGGGAGCCGTGAAGCTCGTCGATCGTGGTCAGAGAGGGTTCAAAGGTTCCGTCAAAAATATGGACCGCCCCCAGCTCATCCACCACCAGATCGCGGGTGGGATAATCGCCGCCGGGTAGAGGCTGGACGGATGTGTCGTTCACCCGCGTCCCGGCGGGAGAGTATTCATACAGGCGGGGGTTGTTGAAGGAAGCGTTGGTGCTGACGAGCAAGTTGCGATAGGGATCGGCATTGCTGATGATGTTGACGACGTCGGTCAGACTGAAATAACTGGCCGCGGAGCCCGAAATTACAGCCTGACGAGTGCCGTCGAACAAGAGGTCATCGACCGCGCTGAGCGTGACGGAGGTGCTGGCCTGGCCGGCGGGGATTATCACCGAAGGTTGCAGGGTGGCTTCCGTAGGGTCCGAACTGGCGAGCGTGACCGTCAAGGGGAGCGAGTTGTCGGTATTAGAGCGGGAAATCGTGGCCACCGCCTGCCCGCCAACCTCCCCCAGGGAATGCAAGGCAAGCGACACGCTGATGGTTTCGTGGTCGGTGACTTGAATGGTGTCGGAATCACTGCCGTACGGAGCGGCAGAAACGGTGATGGACACATGCTGGGTCCCATCGAGCAGGTTGTCATTCACAGGATTGATTGGGAAGGTGACGGAGGATTGACCAGCCGGAATGGTCACGGTGGCCGCCATGCTGGCTTCCGACGTATCGCTGCTGGTGAGGGAAACGACCAAGGGAATGGTCAGGTCGCCACCGGTGCGGGAAACGGTTCCCGTGAGTGCGCCTGGGACGTGGTTTTCCGCCATCACGCCGACGGGGACGGCGACATGGAGGGAAAGCGGCAGAGTGACGTTTCCAAAAAGCAAGCCGTCGGCGGATGTGTCCTGGGCCAAGGTTACCAGGTATCCCTGGGAAGTGCCGATGTCATAGGCCCGCACGCCGCTGACCGTGGTGAGGAACAGGTTTTGCCCGTCGGGAATCACGCCGATTTGGCCATAATACTGGCCGCCGACATTTTCGCCGATGGGAACGCGATAGAGCTCTTGATAGTTCTGAATGTTGTAAGCGACGAGCTCGTCGGTGTAAGCATCGACCACGAACATGACATCGCGGGTGCCGTCGAAACCCAGGCCGCCGTCGAATCGCTCAAAGATCTCCTTCACCTGGAAGGCATTGTCCATCAGCGACGGGCCGAAAATGTCCGAGGCAATGAATTCACTGTCGCGGCTGAGGGCGGAGTGGCGGGCGGCGGTGAGATCGGAAGTGGAGGGACCGTCCAGGAACGAGTCGCTACCCGAAATGTAAGTAAACAAGGGGCCGGTCGTATCCGTTCCTTCGGTGAGGAGCAAACGGCTTCGATCGACACCCCGAAAAATCCGAGTGCCACTGCCGACGAGACCGCCGCTGGCATTACCGGGTGCATCGGCGCGGATGGAAATGACCCCGGTCGCCAGGTTCAGCTCGCGCAGCGGCACCGGGGATGCGTCGCTGGAGGTCGTGGTAATCAGAGCCTTGCCATCGGCACCGAGGGAAATATCGAAGCAGCCCGTTTCCACGCCGGGTGTGTCGAATTGCAGCGTGGTGACGCTGCCGCTGGCGAGGGTGACTTTGCGAATGAATGCCTTGTCCGCGACTTCCAGCGAATCGGCAACGTAGAGGGTACTATTGTCCGCGGTGATATCGAGCCCGACTGCCGCACCGCCAACGATGATGGGAGACAGAAAGGCATTAGCCACTTTGCTGAAACGGCGAATGATGCCGTCGCCGGCGGCAATATACAGGATCTGACGCGAGGTATCGAAGGCAATATCCGTCACCCCCGCCTGCACAATCAGGGAGCTGCCGCTGGAGGCAACAGGCCAGGTGGAGCGAGTGCCGCTAGGCAGAACCTGGCGGACGCGGTAATCGTCTGCCGCCAGGCCGGTAAAGGAAAAAGTGCCGTCCAGTGCAGTCAGTTGCGAGGGTTCATTGGCGGGCTGAAAAATGCCGTCGTCATTCAGGTCCAGGAAGACACTTACATCGGACGCGACCGTTTCACCCAGGCCGGGCTCGAAGTGGCCATCGCCGTCCAAGTCGTTGAATTGCAATCCGCTAATGCCTGAGCCCGCATTGGCGCTCCTTGTAATCAGCACGGTGACGACGCCCGAGGTGGTGACGCCGTCACTGAGCTGGTAGCTGAAGGTGTCGCTGTCCGTAAAAGTAGCGTTGCCGTTGTAAGTAAAGCTGCCGTTTGGATTGAGAGTGAGAATGCCATGCTGGACGTCGGTGACAAGCTGGATCGTAATCGACTGGTTGAGGTTGGCTTCCCGGTCGTTCTTGAGGATTCCATTGGCGGCCGTGACGCTTACGAACTGGGTGCCCCCCGTGGTGTAGAAATCGCTGGCCGCCTGGGGGGCGTAGTTTGCCACGGGACGAGCACCGAAGTCCTGGTTGATGGTGGCGTCGTCGTTAACGAGCACAATCCGGTTGGTCTGCGTGGGAGTATAGATATGCAGACCGGTTGGTGTGGACAGGAAAAACTCGTCGCCATCGGGGCTGATTGCTGTCTGATAGAAAATTTCGTTGGCCAGGGTTGCGCCAATGTTCTGCACCAATCCGTTCGGAGGGTTCTGGGTCGAAGCGTGGAGCTTAATGGAGCGCAAAGTTGCGTCATAAGCGCCATTTAATGCGGTTACTTGAAACGCGAGAAAAATGTTCTGCCCGGCCAACGACTGCAAAGTCGAGGTCAGATCAAAGGCGCGGTAATTCGGCCCTGCATCGACGACATTGGCTGAATAAATATCTCGAATCGGAGTCCCGCCCTGGTCCAAAAGCCGGACACGAAAGTTCTGCCGGTTAACGTCGACGCCGGTACTCGCACTATTCAGGTCGTCATACCAGCTCAAGTTGGCCGCAGTGATTCCTGGCGGCACGAGGAACCCGCTGGTCGCTTGCCCAATTCCGCCGAGAGGCTGGCTCACATCCGCGGAATTGCTGTCCACCAAGGCAGTCTGCGTGCGAACATGCTGATAGATTCGGTTAAAAGTATTGGCGGCCGTCGAAGGGACTTGCGAGCTGGTGATCGAGTAGTTCACATCGAACTCCAGCGGGTCGAACCGGAGTGGATCAAAAATCACGCCGCTGACGGCATTATCCTGGGGTGTCGTTAGCGGGAGTGAAAACGAGTCGCTGGCGGTTGAATATTCAAATAAAGGATCGACCTGGGTATCGAGCCGGAAGAAAGCGTGCGCGCGATCGCTGCTCCGCCCCAGCCGAGTGCTACCGGGAACGGTGCCGCCGGGGCCGGTACCCAGGGAATCCGCGCGAACGGAAATCGTATCGGTGGCCAGATCGATTTCGCGAACGGGGTTAAAGCCGCTGCCTCGGAAATTCGACGTGAAGATTGCCTTGCCATTGTTCAGGATGACAATGTCATAAGTCCCCTCTTCCGCACCAATCCGGTCAAAGGGGAGGTTGGTTACCGCGCCCGTTTCGGGGTCAACCTTGCGAATGAGGGACTGCGTGGTTCCAGGTTCCTGTTCGGCCACGTAAATCGCGGACCCGCTCGGCGTAATGTCGATTCCGCCGGGGCGGATGCCGACATCGAAAGGAGTCAAGAACGTCATCGAGCGCACATCGAGGCGGAGAATCTGGCCGTCGTTGGTGGAGATATAGTGGAGGCCACGAGTCTGATCAAAAACATGGTCCACGGTCGTCTGCACAAATCCCTGGGGAGTGATGATGGTGGGAAGCGCCTTGAAGGCGGTCGTTGTTAACCTGCGCACGGGGAGTGACTGCTCGCTCCCTGGCTCGGGAAGCAGCATGACGCGGGTGTTTCCATTGGGAACCCCGGTAAACAGATAGGCTCCGGTGCCATCGGTCAATTCCGTTCGCTCTCCAACATCGAAGAGATTGTTATTGTTGGCATCGAGCAGCACCGTGCGGCCGATAATCGTCGTCTCCCCGAGGCCCGCGTCAAATACGGCATTGCCGTTGATGTCATCAAACACAATGCCACTGATGGATCCAGCGGGCGCGAGCCGCACTTCCAGCGTTTCGTGCTGCAACTTGCGCCAGCGCGCGCGGGCCGCCTGTTTGCGAAGCTTCTGAGAGACCACATTGCGAAGCCAGGTGCGGCGTAGGGGCATACCAGCAATTCCTTCAGCGGCCGAAGAATGAGTGTAGGCGGCGAAGGACGAATTCCCAGTAAAGCAATCGCAATTCAATGGCCGATAGCTACGGCCAAATTTGACACTTCGTGCTTACACCTGGGTTGCCCCTCGACGGAACTGTCAAGCGAATAACCGAAGAAAGTCCATAGTAGCCAGAAGATGTAGGGGATGCAATTGATTTGAGGGTTGCGTCCGAAAAGGCCAAAGAAATAGGGAGATTCTGGCCATCAGAACAGGATTTCCAAGGCTTTCCAGAAGAGAGCCGAAGCGTCTCCCGTACTGACAAATTGGGCCTGAACGACCAGGGTTCCGGACTGTCCAGCGACGGGGGACAAGTCGATTTCAAGTTGCTTGTAACGGTCGGGATAAGTGGCGTCGGTGATGTCCACAGTGTGCAATTGCTTGTCCCCAAAGGCCGCCAAAAGCTTCCAGTTCTGGCCAGGGTCGTTGCCGACTCGAATCCGCAGGCGGGGCTTGCCCCCGGCTGGAAGGGTTAGCTGCCGGGCGAAGACGACGGGGGACTGCGCGGTCGCACGCAGGCCGAGGACGTCTTTCTCCCCATGAACTTCTGGCATCAGGCCGGTCCGATCACCAGGGCTGCTGGCGATGAGTTGCCAGTCGGGGAAATACTTGCGCGATGCTGCTTGCTGGTTGGCGGGAACGCTCTTTGACCAGAGCTGATCCAATACGGGCAGTGCGGTGAGCAGCTTTTCGGCATCACCGGCTGGAACCAGTTCGACGAGGTCGCGGGCCGGTTCCTGCTGTCCCTTGCCGAAGAAGGTCCAGAGGCGGTCCTTGTACTGCACGAGCGGGCCGAGGCGCGGATCGGGGTCGTTGAGATTGGGGAGAACGGTTGTGGCAACCGTGTTGCCGCTGGCGAAGTCGAGCCACGAAAGGCGAGTTTGAATCTGGTTGTTCTGCATCGGCACCGGCTCGCGCTGAGCAATCAGCAGGGCGTTGCCGGTGCAGAGCGCGAAGCTGTGCAAGTCCGCCAGGTCTCGCCGCCAGAGGAGTCTGCCCGTGGTTTTGTCGAGCGCGCGAATATCGGTCTCGGTGCGGAGCATCAACTTGTCGCCCGCCAGGCCGATGATGTTGACCAGATCGGGAATGACGCTCGTCCAGTGGCGCGCCCCGGAATGAACATCCAGACAATCAACGGCGCGTACGCCCGGCTGGGAAACATAGAGCCGCGATTGTTCCACCAGGGGACGTTGGTAGAGTTGCAGAATCCAGCGAGGCTCCTCATCCGAGGGGAGTACCACCTGGCGGCGGACCCAGCGGAGATTGCCGGCGGCATCGCAGGAAATGGTGACGCCCCCGAGCACCGCAACCACGGAGTCTTCCAGCGGCGTGATCTCGCAACAGCCGCGAGAGCCCCAGGTGCTGCGCAGGCGGATGAGATCTTTCTGGCTGGTCAGCTCGCCGGTTTGAGCGTCAAAGACATTCCACTTGAGTTGTCCTTCCTGCTGGTCGAGCAGCGAAATGCTCATTGCGGCGAGTTGCCCTTGGACGAGGATCGGATTGGAAACGAGAAACTCCCGGTCATGCTGCTGGCCCGTCCACAGGATCTTGCCCGTGGCTTTTTCGAGGCAGACCAGCAGCGGGCTGGGACCGTAGAGAAGCCGGGCGTAGACATGGCTCTGCGTAACGAGCGGCTTCATAGCGATCATTGCCCAGTCCTGGGCCTTGGCCATCGCTCCTGGTGGAGCGGCTGTTTGCCAGATCCGCTGGCCGCTGGCCAGGTTGTAAGCCGCCACTTGGAAGCGGTTGGAGACGTACAGCAAGTCTCCTTCGAGAACCGTGGCAATCTGTCGGTCAGCCCAGGGAACGCGGAACTGGTTCGTCCGTCGGCCCACTTCCTCTTGCGGATTAGCACCAAGCGGGCCGTCGAGTTTGGCTTTCAGGTTGACCTGAAAGTTCATGGGGTTTTGAACGGGCGGAGGAGCGGCGGCAATGATCGACGACAAGCTGCTGTTGCCGCGGGAGCGCATTTCGGCAACCAGTGCCTCAAACTGTTCCTTGGTCATTTTCACATCGCCAAAGGCGACGGCTTTGGTGACGGGCTGCTCGGCATCCTGCCCCAGCATGGCGGCAGCGAGGCGGAGCCGCGGAGCGATGTCGCCGGCGAAAGTGGGCTGGATCTGCGTCGAGCGGCGATACTCGGCAATCGCCCGTTCGAACCAGCCACTGGAAAGCGCCCGGTCTCCGAGCCAGCGATGGGCCTCGGCAGCCGCTTCGGTTCCGGCGAATTGCACGGTGGCGAGTTCGAGGGCCGAGGCATCTCCACCGGCCATCGCCTGGCCAATCCGCAGCTTGGCGAGCGTGCCGAACTGCTGGCCGAGCGCCTGCTTGAGCTGTGGGTAATCCGTGAGCGTGAGCCGAACCGCCACGGGCAGGGAAACGAGCAGGTCCTTGTCCTTGTGATAGGGAGCAACCCCCGGAGCCGCTTCGGGATCGAGCGACGTCACCATGCGAGCGGCATCCTGCCAGGCTTCGCTTTCCAAAACGGCTTGCAACTCAGTGAGCGAATTGTACGTTTCCTTGCTCAGCTCTTCGACGAGCGGATGCCGCCAACTGTCCTTGAGTCGCGTGGCCAAATCCCCGGCGGCCCGGCCGGGCAAATCGCGGCGGGCGCTCGCTTCGGCCCAATCCGCCAGCGGCGCGAACTGCTGCTGCTGGAAGAAGCGAATCTGCCGCAATAGCCGCATCGACTGGTCCGGCTGACGATTGCTGGCGGTCTGGATGAGTTCCCAGCGAAGATTCACATCGGGGTTGGCGGGCTGCTGCAAGTAGGTCATGACAGGGACGCTCATCGCATGGCGGCGAACGCTGCTCCATGGTGGCAGCCCTTCTTCTTCATACTTTCGCTGTCCCAACTCCAGATAGCGCCGCCCGATCGAGACTTTCATCGCCTGGCCGTCCCGGAAATCCCACACCAGCAAAGCCGCGTCATCGAGCGCGGCGAGCTGTGTTTCCAGCGGCAACTTGCGAGCCGCGGCATCATCCAGCAGCAGCTCCAGCAATGCATAAGCCAGGTCGCGCGGCGGCCCGCCTCCCAAACTGCGGATGGCACAAGCCCGCCGCCACTCGGTTGCGTCGACCCCCGCGGGTTGGCGGCGAGCAGCTTCTGCCAGCCAGAAGCCAAGCGTCGGCGCGGCAACAATGGCCGGAGCTTTGTCCTGCGTATCTTTGGCAGCCAGAGCCGTTAGGCCGGCCAACTCGCGGAATTCAATTCGCTTGAGTGTCAGATGCACATCGGGCCGATTTGCCACCACCTGCAAGCCAATGAACCGGCGATTCCCCGGCACATTATCCGCCGCCATCTCCGGCTGGGCCCAATGCTTTCCGTCGGCGCTGATCCACCAGCGAAAACTGCCGCAACCAAACAGCATCTTCACCCAGCAGCGCGAGCCCACCAGCGGTGCCGGCCGATCGGCCAGTGTTCCCAGGTCGGATTCGGCCGTGTCATCGGGATAGGTCACCCGCACCCCGAGCTGACCGTTGCGGGTGTTCTTCTGGACGCGAATGACCTCCTGCACTTCGCCTCCTTCCTTGCCGAGATAGACTCCAGCACCGGGCGTGATGTCGTCGAGCTCCAGAATCACCTCGCCCAGACCGGCGAACGGAAACGGCACGAAAGCTTGCACTTTCTCTTTGGCCTTATCGGCGGAGAGGCGAACTGCGCCATCCGGCAGCTTTTCTAGTTTCGCAATGTCCGGCTTGCTGAGCTGCCAAGCCAGTTCCGCGGGTCTGTTCGTTTCATACACCAGGGGAGGTGATGGCAACGAAACCGGAACATCGCGGGTCCGTTTGACCGCGATGCCTAGGAACGTGGCCCGGCCTTCGAAGTACACGTCCTCGGGAATGCCCGCAAGCGGCGCGGTCAGCAGCACCACGTCTCCGCGACTGAGGATTAGCTCTCCACCGCGCCAGCGGATTTCCATAGGGCCGCCAAAACGGACTTCGGTGCGGCGGGCCCGGTCGTCATCGGTGGCGGTCAGCGCCAAAGTCTCCGGTCTCAATGTGCCCGGTTTGCGGGTCGTCTTCCAAGCGGCCCATTTGTCGCCAGCGTCCTGATAATAGGCCAGCGTGACCCCTTCTTGGCCATGAAAGAAGTGCATCACTAGCCCTTTGTAATTCTCCATTGCGAGTTTTAGCGCGGAGTCCTTCGTCCAGGGTGCTCGCAAGCGGGCCGAACCTTCCAATACACCGCAGCGGCCGCGCTGCGTGTCCGTTTCCACGATTCGGTAATTCTGACCGGGGACTGGCTCGAACCATTTTTGCAAATCGGCTCGGCGGGGAAATGTTTTCGCCGTGTCGAAATCCTGAAAAGCAACATCTTGAAAAACTGGCATATCTCCCTGAGCCGCCATCACTTCCTGCCAGGGATCCTTGATGACGGGGGGAGATGGCGGCATGTTCGCTGCGATTGCCGGAGCTGCGTCGGTCCCCTGAGATTTCTCCACCTTGGTTCCGGGAACCGCGGAGGGTTCATTTTCCGTTCCCGGATTCGAGTCCTTCTTCTTGGGATTGCCGCTGGTCCCTTCGTCCTTCTCCTCCTGCTTCTTTTCAGCTGCCTTCGGGCCGACGACAACTTCTGTTTTCTTGGGGGCTATCGCATTCCACAGCGCGGCCCCCAGGAGCAAGCACAAAGGAACCGCCAGCAGCACGCAGACGATCGGCACCGTGAGCTGAAAGCGGCCGGGGTCGGCATGTGCTCGGGCAATGATTTCCTGCGGCGTGAACTGGACACGCCCCAGTGCCTCGGCGAGATAGCCTTCCATTTGCATCTGGCCGAAAAGGGCTTCGCGCAGCTCGGTGGACTCCGCCAGCCGCGCGCGCAGCAGATCGATTTCCTCCAGCGAGAGCTCGTCGGGAGTTTTGGCCTGCACGAGGGCGAGCAGTTCCTGGTCGGTCATGGGGTCGGCCTGAGCTTTCGGTCCAGACAGTATTTGAGCGCCTGGCGGGCCCGGTGGACGAGCAGTTTGACCGCCCCTTCGCTCCGCTTGAGCCGAGTGCCGATGTCGGCCCATTTCAGAGCCGTGCTGTAACGGAGGTCGATGGCCTCGCGGGCAGATTGCCCGAGGGACTCCATGCATTTGGGCAAATGTTGAAGGGCGTCATCCGATTCGCCGTCATGCTGGCCGACGAGAGAGTCTAGTTCCAGGCAAAGCTCGGTCCAGGCCACTTCTTTCCGCCGCTGCTGCCGCTTGATGTGCTCGCGGAGGACGTTGCGGGCAATCCCCACCAGCCACGAGCCGACGGCATTGGCCCTGGCCAGCTTTTCCCGCCCCAAGTAGCAGCGCAAAAAAACTTCCTGGCACAGATCTTCCGCGTCCGCCGGCTCCATCAGCCGGGCCCGCAAGAAGCCATAAACGGTGTGCTGATAGACCTCGATCAGGGCGGTAAACGCCTTTTTGTCCCCCCGCTGGGCATTTTGCACCAGGGCGTGATGCCCCTCCGCGCTGGCCGCATCGGCCTGGCGGGCAGGAATCGCCGCCCGGGAAAGACTGCCGTCGAGAACGGCGCTTCCTTCCAACACGGCGGCTCGAGGCGGGGGCTTCATGCGGCAGGCAAGTTTTGGTGGGATGAGTTGGGGCAGGCCAACTCTCATCTTAGTCCAGGGGGAAGCGGCAATACAAACAGGGGTGGTCGCCTGGGGGGCTGTTGTTTCAAGAATGCTTCAATTGTGTTTTGGATATTTGCGAGCGGCTGATTCGTCGGCATTGGAACTTGACCCGTGCGGCGCTGGCCATATTCTGGAGGTATGCGTGTTTCCACCGACGACCCGTTCATCAAGAGCGTCTCGCTCAATCGGATGTTCGTGAAGTCGTTTGACGAGTATCCCTACTGCATTCCGGCCATCAAGAACTTGCAGACGCTGGAACTGCACAAGAATGTGACATTCTTTGTCGGCGAGAACGGGACCGGCAAATCGACGCTGTTGGAAGCGATGGCGGTGGCCGAGGGGTTCAATGCCGAGGGAGGCTCGCGGCATGCGATGTTCAAAACGCGGGATACCCACTCCGACGACCTCGCCCGCAAATTGCAGCTCGCCCGGCCAGGGCGGAAGCTGGCCCGCAGCGACAGTTTCTTCCTGCGGGCGGAAAGTTTTTACAACCTGAGCAGCTATGTGGATGATCTGGGTGGCGGAAGCTACGGTCCTATTCCCCTGCATCAGCAGTCTCACGGCGAAGCGTTTCTGACGATCCTCGCGGAACGACTGGGCGGGAATGGGCTGTACTTGTTCGACGAACCCGAGGCGGCTCTTTCTCCCCAGCGGCAGTTGACGTTTCTCGTTGGCCTGCACGAGCTGGTCCAAGCCGGCTCGCAGCTCATCATCGCCACGCACTCGCCGATCATTATGGCGTATCCCAATGCCACCATCTATCACTTCACGCAGGTCGGAATCGAACCCATCGCCTACGAGGACACCGAGCACTACAAGGTGACGCGGGCGTTCTTGACGAGGACGGAGATGATGCTGGGGGAGCTGTTGGAATAGGCCAGGGGTCAGGGGTCAGGGGTCAGG
>SXOA01000028.1 GCA_005778405.1 Planctomycetaceae bacterium | reverse complement strand
GGCCTGCGGCACGCCGGTCATCTGTTCCAGCACCACGTCGCTGCCGGAGGTCGCCGGCGATGCTGCCATCTTGATCGACCCGAACGACGTCGCCGCCATCGGCCAGGCCATTCAAAACCTCCTCACCGACGAATCCCTGCGAAGTTCCCTCCGCGCTCGCGGACTCGCCCGCGCTGGGCAGTTCACCTGGGACCGCGCCGCTGCCGATACGTGGCAAGTCCTCGCCAGTGCCGCCAACTAGAACCACACCATGTCCTCCACTCCCAAACTCGCCGTCGTCCACGAATGGCTCGACTCCTTCGCCGGGTCCGAAAAGGTCGTCGAGCAAATACTCTGCTCCTTCCCCCAAGCCGACCTGTACGCCCTCGTCGATTTCCTCGCCGCCAAGGACCGGGGCATGCTTGCCGGCCGCGAGGTCCGGACTTCCTTCATCCAGAAGCTGCCGCTGGCCCGCCGCCACTTCCGCAACTATCTGCCGCTCATGCCGCTGGCCGTGGAACAGTTTGATCTCGCCGACTACGAGGTCATCCTCAGCTCCAATCACGCCGTGGCGAAAGGTGTGCTGACCCGGAACGACCAGCTTCATATTTCTTACGTCCACACTCCCATCCGCTACGCCTGGGATCTGCATCATCAGTACCTGCGCGAATCGAAGCTGACCTGGGGCCTGCGGAGCATCATCGCCCGTCTCACGCTCCACTATCTGCGTCTCTGGGACCGGGCTTCCGCCGACCGGGTCGATGTCTTTGTCGCCAACTCCCGCTACGTTGCCGCCCGCATCGAAAAGACGTACCGCCGTGACGCCCAGGTCATCTATCCGCCGGTCGACGTCGACCGCTTCACCTTCCAGGAGCGGAAGGAGGACTTCTACCTCGCCGCCTCCCGCCTCGTCCCCTACAAGCGGGTCGATGTCATCGTCGAAGCCTTTCGCCTCATGCCCAGCCGCAAGCTGGTCGTCATCGGCGACGGCCCGCAACTTTCGCGGCTGAAAAAACGGGCCACGGCCAATATCGAGCTGATGGGCTATCAAGACAACGCCACGTTGCAGTCGCACATGGCATCCGCCCGGGCCTTCGTCTTCGCCGCCGATGAAGACTTCGGCATCATGCCGGTTGAAGCTCAGGCTTGCGGCACGCCGGTCATCGCACTTGGCCGCGGCGGAGCGAAAGAGTCCGTCGTGGCGGGCCAGACCGGCTGCTTCTTCGACTCGCAAACGCCCGAGGCCATCGTCAGCGCCGTCGAGCACTTCGAGTCGGAGTCCTTCGATCCCTACCTCATCCGCGCCCATGCCGAGCGCTTCAGCATCCCTCGCTTCCGCCGCGAACTCAAAGAGCTCGTCAGCCGCGAGTACGAACAATTCCGGGCTCGCTGGAACGGCCTCAGCGTCATCGCCCCCGAGCAAGAGCAAGCGGCCAGGGCGTGAATCCTCGGCGAGGCATCTCTTATCCCCCTCTCCCCTTCGGAGAGGGCCGGGGTGAGGGTCTTCGGGATACAGCACCGCTGTCGAGCTCGACTTCAGACCGATTTGATTCATCTGATTCACCTCCCTATCTTCAGCCGCACGACTCGCCGCAACTCCTTGATTCTTATCGCTTTAAGGTTGATTCACGTGAGTCATTGTGGTCCAAATATCGCCTTTCTTGATTCATAACTACGCAAGTGTAACTTCGTAAGTCGTGTATTGTATAGCCTTTCCGTCAACGCCAGTCCCTGTATCACTCGCGCTGATTCACGATCTTATAAGCTGTTTTTCAATTCGCTCACCGGCCTTTCAGTCGCCCCAAACCCTTGCCGCCCCAAGGTTTGGAACTTCGCCTCTATTGATTAGCGCCAAAAACTTATTAGCAGCGATAAGTTACCGCTCAGCGTTGGCGCCCCAGCACGCGAGGACAACATTCCGCGCGCGAACGGGCGCCCATCCTCAAGATGCGCGAGTAGTCTCTTTTGTTCACTATAAACAAAAGAATCTTTTTCATTTGGCGCGGGAGCGGGCTTCAAGAAAAGTAGGCCGCCAGTCCTCTGGCGAGCCCAGCGAGTGGATGAATTGACCCCAACGACATCGAGTGGCGAGTGCAGGTTCCAAATCGCACTTCTGCGACCTCTTGGCACCTGGAATGTCTGTCCTCATTGCCAGCTGAACGCTGCTGGCGCGCGAGAGGACTCGCGGCCTACTTTTCTTGGCTGCGGCGGGTGGCACTGGCAATCAAAGGGCGCGGGAGAATTCTATGGCGGAGAGGACACTGTCGCCCTTTGATGGCCAGTGCTGATTCGCGAACACACTTTGCTTCGAGACGAGTCTTTAGGATTCGTTTCACCACTCGGGCGCAGCACTGGCTGACGAGCCGATGGTAAGATTATTTCGGAAGCAATGTTTCTCGTCGGCTCATCGGCCAGTGCCACCCAGCCGATTGCGTCGAGGCGGCGGCTTGTGGCATGATGGCACTCCCTTGGAGAACAGGTGAAGGTTTGATAAGTATACAGGTGTGTAAAATGCGAGGAAACCGGGGGCCAGCGAAAAATCTTGACTTTCCCCCGGAGGAGGGTTCTAATCGGTCAGTAATATAGGCTGACCGGCGCGGTGATATGCTGCCGAGCGGCGGAAATAGGCTGACCGGCGCTTGCAAAGCCTGACCGGTGCCGGTCAGGCTAATCACCAGTTCGCCGCTAAAAGCGTAAGCGCCGTCAGTCGTCCCGAGAATAGAGCCCCATGGATAGCTTCATCGCACAACTCGAAACCAAGCAGCCGACTTGCTTGCGAGGGTTCTCATGTAATTCAACGACGCTACCCGAACCTTGGGACGATAATCCGAAATCCGTATGGCACGTTCGGTGCAAATGCGGCGGCACTACTGGTCGCCTACGTGGGTTTTCACTGAAGGATTTCAATGACGAATACGATGGCCCACTCGCCATGATTAGTCCGCTTGCCATCCAATGCGCTGTATGCAAAGAAGAGACCGAATTGCTGGACACCGACATTCACGGTTATCACGCCGATCTTGACCTCCGCGAAGGCACAACATGAGGATCATGTAAAATACGCGGCACAGGAGACCGCCGCTTGGCATTTCCTTGTCCAAGCTGCAATCGAGAATTCTTCTCGATCGTCGTTGGTTTTGTATTTTGGAACGTGGATGAACTCGCAGAAGAGTTCGATGAACGATGGGAGGATCTATTCAATGTCTTTCTCTGCTATGCGACGTGTGTGAATTGCGGCAACATGTCTCGTCCCGTGGATTTCGGAAATCTGTGAACGCGTAGCGAGGCAGCGGCGAACAAGGCGGTCAACCCGAGCGGCGGATCGGGCGGATTCTGTAATCGAAGGTCCTTGGCCGCCGCCGGGTTACCTTGGTCGTTCGCCGACAAGAGTTGGTTCAGTTCATGAGTCGTTTCACACCATTACTCGGATTGGCACTTGCCTGCGGTTGTGGGCCGTCCGGCGATGCGTCAACTCAAGAGACTGGCGTGTCTGAGCCGGTCGTTGACTCGTCAGCGGAGGTCAGTGCGTTCCGCCTCAACGAAACGAAGCAAATCATTTATCTGGATACGCAGATTGCGCCCGGACAACGTCGGCGATTCGACATTGGACAGGGCTCAATCACGATCCAGACCCTGCGTGTCACGGACAAATGGCTGACATTTCACTACACACCTGAAGTGGAAGGTGGCTACACGATCTATGAATGTACCGTTCCGGTGTCGCCGACAGTCGTCGAATTCAAAATAAACTCGGACGGCACACCGGGCAAAACGTCGTTCGATCTTACGAAGTGCAAATTGATTCGCGGTGGAAACATGCTGTTGGAGCCATGACACGCCAACGAGTCGGCGAACAAGGCGTTGCACGCGAGCGGGCGGCAGCGTCGGTTTTGAGGTCACGTCCAACGCGCCCGCCGCGTGAACTTTGTCGTTCTGCCAGATACAGACATGTTGTGAGGTCCAGAATGAGATGTCTTGGTTTCGCCCTTTTGCTGGTTCTCCACACGCTCACGCCCTTTGCGGCCGAGTTGCCCGCTAAGGATCCGACTCCGGAGTCGATCGCGCGGCGACAATTCAATCAGGTTTTCGTCAAAGTCATCATGCCGGTCACCGCGCGCACTCCGAAGCAGGATGGCCCCGTGGTCGAAGCGTGGGTCGCAGAGCAACTCAAAAGGTTGGGCGAGTCCGAGTATTTTGCTGTCACTAACTGGGTGCCTGTATGCGACGGGCTGCTTTCGGATGATGAAGTCGACAATGACGTCTGGAGTGGTCGTCTTGGCAAGGCCTCCTTTTGCCCTGTCGGAGGAGACCTTCCTGAACGCAAGGATGGACGCGTGTTGGTGAGCGTTGTTGGCTGGTCGCCAGGCGCTGTTGAGGCGAGAGCCACGTTGGCGGATGAACCCGGGACTCGAACAGTCGAGCCGGCGCTGTATCATACACCCAGCGGAGAGAAAAGGCAGGTTCAGGGCGAGAAGCCGCTGGCTTATGTGGCCATCCTGATTGGACCGCCTCCTGCAGGAAAGGCAGAACCAGGCGTTGGAGCAGACTCGCGATAGCGTCCTGCGGTATGGTGAGGTTGTTGGCTGCGAGCTGCTCAACTTTTTCGTTCGGCGGCAGGAGGACAGAACGTCACTTCGGCCATTAGATACTGTGCAATCAAATGGAGGTTCTCGTCATGCGTCTCGACTTCACGATTCCGACGCGAATGTTGTCTGCTCTAGCGACCGTGTTGGCAGCGACACTGTTTCTGGCCGCCGGAGACACTTCGGGGGCCGATGACAAGCCCGTCGAGATTCCAGATGGTTATCGCGGGACGTGGGTGCTCCGCTTAACCAGCGACGACGGCGGCAAGACGTACAAGTCGGGAGGCGGCCAAGCCATCTGTGTGGTGTCGGAGAAGGAGATCAAGTTCGCGCGGAAGGTTGATTTCTCCGACGGGAAACTCGTCGTCAAGTCGGTAACCAAGTCGGATGGCAAGGGGCCCCCGACCTACTTGATCGGATTCGAGAACGGGAAGGTTTGGAGGCTATCCGAGAGCAGTGGTTCGATCACCGCCATCATCCATGACAGTGAGAAAGAGAAGCTCACGGAAACATACCGGATCACGGTCCGCAAGCAAGCGAAGTAGCGCGGTGCTGTGAGGTACCGCTACCCGCGTCCGCCGAACAAAGAAATGCACGCGAGTTGCGGATCGCGAGTTTCCTGATGGTGAGTCACTCGGCCGCAACCGCGTGATTTCAGACGTTATGCCGCAGAAGGCGAGGAGCACCGATGGCGTTTCGTGGGCAAATGGGAGTCGCGGCGAGCTTGGTCCTCCTCCTCGTTGGGCGTGGGATCGCGGACGACTACCCCTACAAGTTGGTAGAGCCGCAGCCCACGGGCTGGCCGCTGACGGCGGAGGAGCGGTCCTACATCCTCAAGGCTGAGTTTGAGCGGCGACCCGGCTCGGAGGCCAAGAAGCACCTCCCCGAACTGTGGCCGGTGGTGCCGTCGGCCGGCTTCTGGACCGGCACGGCGTGGCTCGATACGCACGCCAAGCTCGTTGAACGCCTCCAAGAGAACAAGGGCGCGGTCGACTTCCTGCTGGTGGGCGACAGCATCACCCAGCAGTGGGGCAGCCCGCTGGACAAGAAGCCGATGAACGCCGGCTGGGTGAAGCAGTTCGGCAAGGCCAAAGTGGTCAATATCGGCATCGGCGGAGACAAGTCTCAGAACGTCCTCTGGCGTCTTGATCACGGCGGGGTGGACGGACTGGAGCCGAAGTGTGTCGTGCTGATGATCGGCAACAACAACATGTTCTTCGTGCCAGAGACCGGCGTCGTGCCGGCTGCCAAGGGGGTGAAATCGTGCGTCGATAACCTCCGCCGGAAGTTTCCCAAGGCTCCGATCGTTGTGGTCAAGATCCTGCCCGCGCACGAACCGAGGAACGCCTTCTACGAGAACATCAAGAAGACGAACGCGGCCCTCGACCCGCTAAAGCTGGAGGCCGACAAGTTGGTCCG
The DNA here is from genome assembly GCA_005778405.1 of Planctomycetaceae bacterium. Classification (GTDB taxonomy): domain Bacteria; phylum Planctomycetota; class Planctomycetia; order Pirellulales; family Pirellulaceae; genus SXOA01. The sequence continues at coordinate 44,288 of SXOA01000028.1, read as the reverse complement.
TGTCCTCGACCTGACGGCGGACATGGTGAACAAGGACGGCACGATCAAGGCGGATCTGTACACCAAAGACAAGATCCACCTGAGCGAAGCGGGGTACGCGGTGTACGCCGAGAAGCTGCGACCGGTGGTGGATGCGGTCCTGGCGGACGCCAAGAAGTAGCTGTCCCGGTGAGGCAGGGAGGCCGAACCAGGCGCTGCAGCGAACCCGGCCATCGCGTCGTGGTTGCATTCGCACGCCCTCGTGGGCCGGGTCGCTGAGCTTGGGCCGTTCGGCGCGCTTACCGCTGAATTGTCTCTGCCCCATCCTTCACCGGCTTCTTCGCCGTCCGGGCCGCCGCGCCGCTCTTGCTATCGAAGAAGCGGCTGGTTCCTTCGCTGACGAGGCGAGTTTCCTCTTCGCCGCTGGTCACTTCCACACGGTAGCGATGCGTGCCGGATTTGTCGGCCTTGGCCTTCACTCGCAGCGTCACCTGTTCACCGGCGGCGAGGTCCGGTAGCGGTTCGCAGACGACCTGGCCGGGGACGAGCTTCCCTTGGCCACCCGCCAACTCCGTCGGCTCCACGCCGTCGCCGAACTGCATCACGATCTTCACGTTCTTGGCCGAGCGGCTGCCGCGGTTCATCACCTGGATTTCATAGGCGACTTCCTGTCCGGTGGGAGCCGGGCCGGAAGGATCGTTGACGATCAGCTTGAGCTCGGAGACCGCTTCGACCTCGGTCGTGGCATCGCCGGTTGCGGACAGCCCCGATTTGCCGGTCGCTTGCGCCACCACGCGATTGGTCCCTTCGACCAAAAGCTGGCAGCGAACTTCGAACTGCTTGGTTGCATTGGGGGCAATGGCTCCGACCTTCCAGCTCAGGTTTCCCTTGGTCGTGGTCGCGCCACTGATGCCGCCGACGTAGCGAGCCCCGCCGGGAATCGCCATGGCGACTTGCACGTCTTCCGCGGCCGCGTTGCCGCTGTTGGTCACCGTGACCAGATAAGCCGCTTCTGTGCCGGCGAATTTCAGCTCGGGGGCTTCGACCGCCACGGCAAGCTGCGCCCGGCGGATGAGAACCTTCGTGGCTGTTTCGGCTTTCAGGCCGCCGTCGCCGCTGGCCGAGGAGGACAGTTTCAACTCCCCAACCTGGTTGGCGACGACCTGCACCGGAATCTCGACTTGCTCCCCAGCCGGAATGTTACCGATGTTCACTTCCTTGGGCTTGTTGCCACCGGTCGCGACATTCACGACCACTCCTGTCGCATCACCGCTGCCCGGATTGCTCACCAGCAGCGTGAAAATCTTGTCCTCGCCAAACAACAGGTCCGAGGGACCAGTCAGCGTCAGTTCCAGTTGCGGCTGGCGAACGGTGACGCGGGCATGGGCGGCTGCGGGGCGGCAGCTCCACTCCACATTCAGATCGAAGGGCTGCCCCTCGGCGGCCGTGAGTTGCAGATGCAGCTCGTCGTGCGCCTTGGCTTTGCTGGCGGCCAGCGACCAGACCAGCTTGGGCGTTCCCGCTCCGTCGGCCTGCAACTGGGCTTCGCCGCCGGTCACTTCCGCGCCGGCAACTTTCACCCACGCCGGTAGCGGCAGGCGGACCTGCACATCTTCCACGTTCGTCGCGCCGTTATTGACGACATGCACCACGAACTTGGACGGCTTGCCCACGGTCAGAGCCGCGGGGCCGGTGACCTGCACATGAATGTTCGCCGGATGGCTTTCGATTTTGACCTGACTCACCTCGGAATTGTGGGAAGCCGCGCCGCGCGACCTGGTCGGCTGGCGGCGGGCAGAAGGAGCGCCCGACGGCTGCTCCGCAGCGGTTGAAGGAGCCGCCGCTTCCGCCGGCAGTTCGGGCTCGATCGGCTGGGCTTCTCGAGCAGTAATCGGTGAAAGGGGCCGGCCGCCCAGAGGACGCACCGCCGGAGCGGCTGGCGCTTCCGAAGTTTCTTCGGTAGGGACGTCCGCCGCTGGCGATTCACTGGCGGTTTCCGTCTCCCTCGGCACGGGTGCGGCAAAAGTTTTCGGCAAGGTTCCCGGCCGCTTGAGGACGCTCTTCATTTCGCTGCTGGCGGCGGGAGCGGCGTCCTGTGCCTCTGTTTCTTCAGGAGTCGTCGGCCCCGCGTCGTCCGACAGGGTTGCCGATGCTCCATCTTCATTTCCGACAGGAACCGTGGCATACGCCGAGTCGCGCTGGTCGGCTGGCAATTCCCGCGGCTGGTCTGGCTGAATCCTGCCGGGCTCTCTCAGACCTGGAACGGCCGACTTTCGCCAAGCGGATTCCTGGGCCGGCAGCAGGGCAACGACAATCCCCGCAACGAGAAACAAGGCAGCGAAAACAATAGTGGTCCTGGACATCCGCATTCCCCAATGAGCGAGACTGGATTTTGGGCGCGAAACCTTTATCGGTCCCACAGGCCGTGCCGGTTGAGTCGACTTTGCGGGTTAGATGGATTTGTAAAAATAGGAAAGGTATTCCGACGCCAGCCTGAAGCCCCAGCGAAGGAAAGTGCTGCTAGCAGAGAGAGCATGGCTCCAGGAAAGCCACAACAGACTCCTTGCTAGCGTGCATTTGCCCCCCCGCGACGGTATCATCCCTCTATGAACACCAACCTCTCCCGCCGCACGCTCCTGACCTCCACCGCCGGCATCGTGGCCGCAGGATCTCTGGGTAATTCCATGACCAATGCCGAGGATGCAAAACCGGAGGCTAAACCGCCGGCTGATGCCAACTGGAAAATCGAAAGAGGCCGCATCAACCAGTCCGTCGTGAGCTGGTGCTTCAACCCCATGCCTGTGGAGGAGTTGGCCCGCGCCGCCGCGGCGATGGGGCTCAAATCAGTCGAGCTCTGCGACCCCAAGCACTGGCCCATGCTCAAGTCGCTCGGCCTCACCTGCGCCATCGGCAGCACGCACGGCTTTGTGAGGGGCTGGAACCACAAGGAGCACTGGGACTACTGCCGCGAGCGGATGACCAGCGTCATCGAAGCCGCAGCCGCCTTCGGCTGCCCGAGCGTGATTACGTTTTCGGGGATGAAGGGAGATCTCAAAGGGCCAGAAGGGGACGAAATCGGCAAGCGGAACACGGTCGAGGGGCTGAAGACCATTCTCAAACTCGCCGAGGAAAAAAAGGTCACCATGTGCCTGGAGATGCTCAACAGCCGCGTCGACGTGGAGATGAAAGGGCACCCCGGCTACCAGTGCGACACCATCGAATGGGCCGCCGACGTCTGCAACCGCATCGGGTCGCCGCGGGTGAAAATTCTGTTCGACATCTACCACGTCCAGATCATGCAAGGAGACGTCATCGTCCGCCTCCGCCAATTCAAAGACCTCATCGGCCACTACCACACCGCCGGCGTCCCCGGCCGCGGCGAGCTCAACGACAGCCAGGAAATCAACTACCCCGCCATCATGAAAGCCATCATCGAAACCGGTTACACCGGCTTCGTGGGGCAGGAGTTCATTCCGACGTACAAGGACAAGATTGCGAGCTTGAGGGAAGGGGTAAGGGTTTGTGATGTCTAATCGTCGTCAGTGAGGCTATTCTCTTCTTTCGCCTTTCCTCTGCGATCTCCGCGCCTCTGCGTGATGCATTGCCTTTCAAGACGTAGCATCACGCAGAGGCGCGGAGGACGCAGAGTCTTGAATCACAGCCGATCGCGGACGAAGAGTTTCACCCGCCGAACCAGCGAACAATATCCACCAGTGTCGGCCAAAGACAACACCCGCAGACCGGTAGCGATATGACCACCAGCACGACAAGCCAAATCGCGATGCTCCGTTTCGGCCGCAGGGGCTCGGTCGGCGACTGATACGGATTAGCGGTCATTGCAGTTAATGCACCCGCATTCCCGGCTTCGCGCCTTCATCCAGCGAAAGTAAGAAGACTTCTTCCCCGCCGGGGCCGCAGGCGGTGACCATGCCTTCCGAGAGGCCGAATTTCATCTGCCGCGGCTGGAGGTTGGCGACGACGATGACGAGGCGGCCGACAAGGTCGGCGGGCTTGTAGGCGGCTTTGATGCCGGCGAAGACCTGCCGCTTCACGTCGCCGCCCAGGCCGAGCGTGAGCTTGAGGAGCTTCTTCGCCTCTGGAACCTCCTCGGCATTGATCACGCGTGCCACGCGGAGATCGACCTTGGTGAAGTCGTCGATGGAGATGAGGTCGGTGACGAGGGGCTCGGCAGTTAGCGCATCGCCGGAATCGGTCCCCTGTCCCCTGTCTCCTGTCCCCTCTGCCTGGGCAGGCTGGAAGCCTACCCCACTTTCTTTGCTTTCTTCAATCATGGCTTCAAAGTCCTTGAGTTCGAGACGTTTCATCATGTGGGAAAACGGTGCCACTTTTGTCCCGACGAGCGGGTGCTGGGACTGCTTCCAATGAGCAATTGGCTCGTTCAGAAGCGCTCCCGCCTGCTCCGCCAATTTCGGCAGCACGGGGGAGAGGTAGACGGCAATCTGGCGGAACAGATTTAGGCCGACGGTGCAGGCGTCCTGGACTTCCTGAGCGCGGGCCGGATCCTTGGCGATTTTCCAGGGCTCCTTGCCGTCGATATACACATTCGCGCTCGCGGCCAGCTCCATGATCAGCCGCATGGCGCGGGCGTAGTCGCAACCTTCGTAGGCCGTGGCGATTTCCTTGCCGGCAGCAACTCCCGCGGTGAACAGGCCGCCGTCTTCGGGATAGTTTGCCGACAGGCCGCTGGCCTGCACAAACTTCGTGCAGCGGCTGGCGATGTTGACGACTTTGCCGACGAGGTCCGAGTTCACTTTGTCGATGAACTCGCCGGGGTTCAGGTCGAGGTCATCCAGCCGCGGCCCGAGCTTGCTGGCGAAGTAATACCGCAGGGCTGAGACGTCGAGATGTTTGGCGTAGGTTTCCGCTTTGACGAACGTCCCCTTGCTTTTGCTCATCTTCTCGCCGCCGACCGTCAGAAAGCCGTGAATGTGGACCCGCGTCGGCAGCTTGAATTTGGCGGCGTGCAACATGCCCGGCCAGAAGAGCGTGTGGAAGTAGGTAATGTCTTTGCCGATGAAGTGGTGAATCTCCACGCCGGCGCTCTCCGCATCGATCCTCTGCGGCCACCAATCGTTGAACTTCTCACCAGTTTTCTGACACCACTGCTCAAGCGACGCCATGTACCCGATGGGAGCGTCGAACCAGACGTACCAATAGTTGCCGGGGCTATCGGAGATTTCAAAACCAAAATACGGGGCTGGGCGGGAAACGTCCCAGTCCCGGAGCGGCTCGCCGAGGAAGTGCCCTTTAAGATAGTTAGCGACTTCCGTTTGTAAATGCTCACCCGACTGAGTCCATTGTTCCAGGAACGGGTGCAGCTTTTCGAGCTCCACGAAGAGATGCTTCGCGGAGCGGATCTCGGGGGTTGTCTTCGTCAGCGTGCTGTAGGGATTTTTGAGGTCCGCCGGCGTGTACGTCGAGCCGCATTTGTCGCAGTTGTCGCCGTACTGATCGGGAGCGTTGCACTTGGGGCAATTCCCCTTCACGAATCGATCCGCCAGAAATGTCCCCGCGACCGTGTCATAAAGCTGGCTGACGTCCTTCTCGACAATCAGCCCCGCCTGGCGGAGCGCCGACCAAATCCGCCCACAGAGCTCCCGATTCTCGGAGCTGTTGGTGCTGCCGTAGTTGTCGTAGGCGATCTGAAACGTGCCAAAGTCCCGCTGGTGCTCTTCGTTCATCCGGGCGATGAACTCTTCCTCGCTCACGCCCGCTTTTTTGGCGCTGATCATGATCGCCGTGCCGTGCGTATCGTCGGCCCAGATGAAGATGCAGCGGTTGCCCATCAGCTTCTGAAAGCGGACCCAAATATCGGTTTGGATATATTCCACCAAATGCCCGATATGGATCGGCCCGTTGGCATAGGGCAGGGCGGCGGTGACGAGGATTTTGCGGGGGGACGTCATGGACAAGAGTAAAGGGGGGTCGATTCCGTGCTCAGGGAATTGTAAAGCAGCGGCCTGGAATCAGGGAGGGCGGCGGAATGCGCGAGGTTCGGGGGAACCGCGATGGAACCGAAGTTTTTGAACAGAAGGAAACGGAGGAAACGAAGGGGGGAGAAGAAGGAGTTGAGATGGTGAACACCGGATCTTCTTCTTCGTTACCTTTGCTTCCTTCTGTTCAATTCCGTTGAATTGCCTGAGCGGGATGCCTCAAATCCGCAGGAACACCTTCCGCTGGTACATCCAGAAGAGAATCAGCCAGTAAACGAAGAGCACGGCGAGTCCAAGGAGGAGGGGTTCGAGCTCGCTGCCAAGGACTTGAAAGAGGTTCTTGCCCAGATGGGTGTGCAGCGACTTTTCGATGAATTCCTCGAACAAGTGGGCGATCAGATAGGCGGCGATGGAGTTCATGCCGATGATCTTGAGCGGGAAGGCCCAGCCGCGGAGATTCTGCACGTCGATCACGCCATAGAATGCCGCTAAGAGGAGAAGACACCAGCCGCCGCTGTAGAGGGTCCAGGCTGGCGTCCAGATACGCTTCACGCTGGGGCAGATGCCGAAATAGTCGAGCCCGAAGCCGAGGACGAGGCAAATAGCGCCGGCAATCGCGAGCATCAACAGTTTGGTTGGCACCGGCTTTTCACTTTGCAGCCAGCCGCCAGCGATGAGGCCCAGAATCATCGTTCCAAGCGTGGGTATGAAGCTGAGCGTGGCATAGCCGCCGCCGTTGTGCGTGAATGTCTTGGCGTGCGGAAAGACATTGAGCAGCCAGGTATCAAACGCCCAGGCCGGATTGGAGTTCTTGTTCCAGTGGGCCTGGAATGATCCTTGCGGATAGAGATGAGGCCACTCGGCGGGAACCCCCACTTTGTCGTACGCGAAGTCGGCTGGCGACAATGAGTAGAGCGCAAACGCCAGCCAGTAGCCGACGAGCACGGCCACCAGCGCCACCCATTGCCACCGCTGCTTCGTCAGGCCTAGCAGGAACAGGAAGAAATAGCCAAGGCCGATTTGCGACAGTGTGTCTTCAAACGTGAAGCGGGTTTGATCGGAATGGGTGGAGCGAAGAAACACGCCCAGGCCGATGAGCAGCAGCGAGCGCCAGGCCGCGTGAAGCGTCGCCCAGCCCAGGCTCTGCCCGCGGTTCACGCGGTTGGCCAGCGAAAATGGAAGCGCGACGCCGACCAGGAACGAAAAGGAGGGCTGAATCAAATCATGCAGCGTGCAGCCGGTCCATTCGACGTGCGACTGGTTGAGAGCCAGGAACAGCCAAAAGGGCTTCCACAGCGATTCTTCCGGCCATTCCCGGGCGACGGCCGAAAGGTGCAGCACCTCGCCCATCATCAGCAGCATCACAAAGCCGCGGTAGGCGTCGACGGAGCCCAGGCGGATTTGCGGTGCGGCAGCAGTAGTCGAGTCGGGTTCAGGAGGCATACTTGGCCGTGAACACCACCGCCTCCAGATTCTCAGCCGCGGCGTCGTAAAAATCTTTGAGGTTTTGCAGACAAAGCCAGAGGGCCATGAACGCCTTCTCGTCCTTGGGTCCGGTGAACGAGGCGGGGAGTCCAAAGAACGACTTGCGGAGGTTTTCTTCCTCGACCTCGCTGATGGCTTCGGCCACAAAGTTGGTCATGTCCGGCCGCACCATCGCTGCCACATAGTCTCCGCCGTTGTGCAACTGCTTGCCGCCGAGGACCGCGTGACTCAGCGGAAACTCGCCGCCGCCAACGTCGAGTTCCCCTTCCGTCAGGCAGCGGTGCATCGCGTCCCAGTGCGTGCCGCTGTCATAGAGACGCCCGCTCTTTTTCATTCCTGGATCGGCAATCAGCTCGTCCAGGAACTTTCGCAAATTCTCGTCGTCCTTCTGCCCGAACAGCCGCTTGGCATGTTCCCTTGAAAGAGCAATGTGATAGCCGCGCGAGACCACCTTAGCACCTCGAGTCCTTAAAAAGTTTCATCTCCACAGATTATCATCCCCAAACGGATGCGCCGCCCCCAGGATCTTTGGCTTGGGAAGTGCCCGCAGCATGGCAGCGGCAATCCGCAAATCTTCTCGGGTCGTGATTTTGATATTCATGGCCGAGCCCAGGACCACGCTTACCTTGTGCCCCAGCCGCTCCACGAGCTGGGCATCGTCGGTGGCCGGCGCGGTACCGCGCCGGGCGTAAGCATCGATGAGCAGTTGCCTGGCAAAGACCTGGGGAGTCTGCGCCTCCCACAGTCCCTCGCGAGAGACCGTTTCCGTGATGGTTTGGTTCGCCACCCGCTTGAGTGTGCCGGTTATCGGCGCAGCCAGAATGGCAGCGCCGGATTTGACGGCCGCCGCGAAGACGGCGTCGATCCATTCCGCGGCGATGCAAGGGCGGGCCGCGTCGTGCACGGCGACAAAGTCGATGTCCGAGCGGACGCGGGCCAGGGCATTGGCGATGGAATCGGCCCGTTCCTTGCCGCCGTCAACAATTTCGATTCCCAGCATGGCCGCATTGGCCCCCAGCTTGTCCTGCAACTGCTCGCGGTCTTCGGGTGCGATGACCAGAAACGTCTGCTGCACGTCGCTACGATTGGTGAACTTCTCCGCGGCATGTAGCCAGACCGGGCGGTTCTCGAGTGGAATGAACGGTTTTTTGTAGTTCTGATCCCGAAACCGGCTGCTCTGGCCGGCGGCGGGAAGAATCACGGCGAATCTGGGCACGGGCCGCAAACCTTGCTTGGGGACGGGCAAACGGGGAATTCCGCCATTGTTTGGAGTTTTTTGGGGAGAGTCAAGCTGAATTGCTAGCGGAATTAACCCTTTCTCGCCTTCCCAGCTATTCGAGCGGTTGCCGAACAATGTAGTCTGAGGATGCGAAAGTTGAAGAACTGCGCAGGAGCCGGAAGTGTGAACGCAAATCGATTCATACTGGTAGCAGGGTTCGTGACACTGGCACTGCTGACCATGTTCGAAAGAAATGTGCACGCGGATTTGTTGCCGCCGCCACCAAAATTCGCGGTGAGGCACGAGCATTTTCCAGGCGAAACAAGTGCAATCCTCGCGGGCATTGCTGTCTCGCTTGCTGTTGTGACAACCGGACTGTTGTTAGCGCGGTGGATGTCTTTTCGTTCGCGCGTCGCTCCAGTCGTGATCTCAGGACTGGCGCTCGCAGCCGTTGTCGGAGTGGTCTTTGGAGTTTTCTGGCACATCGGTCTGATACGGGAGGAGAAGGGGAAGTGGGACCAAGAAGATCAACAGATACGGGCCCAATGGGAAATCGATCGCGCGAGACGAATCCGGATTTCGGAGGATATCCGCAGCCAATATATGGGCTTAGAGCGCGAAAAGGCCCGGAAACAAGAGCGACAATCGTCCGCTGAAGCGCAGGACATGAAATAGTAGGAGTCATACCTTGAAAGCGAATCGATTCTTGCTGATCGCTGCAATTGCGACGCTCGCGCTGCTGTGCATTGGCGGGAGCCAGGTGAAAGCGGATATGGGACCGCCGCTGCCTCGCACGGCTTGGAAGAGAGGACAGTCTCCAAGCGAGTCGAGTGTGGTTATTGCAGGCATTGCCATGTCAGCGGCGATTGTAGCGGGCGGACTATTGTTCGCGCGACTCTCCTTTTCCAAGTCGCGCGTCGCTGCGATTGCATTCGTCGCCCTGGCATCCTTAGCCGTTGCCGGAGTGTTTTTTGGCGCTCGCCATTATCTGGGTCTGATCGGAGACGACCAAGAGAAATGGGCGCAATGGGAAGACGCCAAGCTAAAACGAAGGCGTGGAGGCGGACCGACAGAAGAGGATATACACAGGGTAAGAATGTCTATCGAGCGGGCTGAGGCCGCAAAACGACTCTGGGATGAGCGACAAAGGCGTGATGCCTTGGAGTTGAGCCAAGACAAATATCCCGCCGACCAGAATGGCGAGAAGCTGCCGCTAGCAGACGACCGCTAGCATTCTCTGCAAGATTTTCTGAAATCTTTCGCTCCAAATGCTTGTAATTTCGAAATCGCTCGTTACACTGTGCGACTGGAAAAAGCCGGCTCGGATGTGCATGAACGCAGTCCGACCGGCGAGTGACCGCATTTCAACTCTTTTCATTCGGGAGGGAACCCATGAGCCGAACCCGCATTCCGCTCAGTCGTGAAGAAGAACGTTTGCGTCTCATGTCACAGCGTTTGGAGATGAGCACGGCCGAAATCGGCCTGACCGTCCGGACGACGAACTGTCTGGAAGAGAAAGGCATCTTCACCGTCCGCGACCTGCTCAACAGCTCACGCGAGGACTTGCTGGGCATCGCCAACTTCGGCGAAAAGACCCTGGAAGAAGTTTACAAGTCGCTGGAGAAGTTCGGCTTCTACCGCGCCAGTCGCCGACCGGCGATGGCGGCGTAAGAAGACGGAGAGACAGAGAGAAGGAGAGAAGGAGAGAGTGGAGAGAAGGAGAGAGTGGAGAGAAGGAGAGAGTGGAGAGAAGGAGAGAGGGTTGCGTCCCTTTCTCCCAGTCTCTCGTTCTCTCCGTCTCTCAATCTCTTTTCCCGTCTCTCATCACGCACTTCCGTCAAACAACGAACCCACCAGCCCCTCGGACTCCAGTTGGATCTTGAGGGCGAACAGGGAAACGCGGGCTTGAATCCGGGTCTTAATCAACTCGGAGATGGCCTTCGTGAAATCAGCATCGCGGATTTCACTCAAGGCGGCGGTCGTTTGAATGATGGCTTCCGGCGAAGCATCCGGCGTGTTTTCGAGAGTAATCAGGTCCCGCTCAAGCTCCGCGGCTGCGACCGTTCCCGCGGGATCGTCGCTCGCCGAATTGATCCGCAGCAGCGTAGACATTTGCTGCGCGACGCTGTCGAGCCGATGGAACGCAGCATTCACCGCGTTGATCGCGGTTGCCGTGCCTGCGCTGATAGAGCCGAAACCGGACACAACGAGCTCCGCTTGCCAAGGGCCATCTCAAACCTAGGTCGCAAACTGGAACCAGGCAAATGGTCGGCGGAGAAAAGAGTAGGCCGCCACTTCCGTGGCGAGCCATCAGCGAAGACGTTGATGCGGTAAAGGAGCCGGTTGCCAATTCAGTCTCAACACTGCTGGCTCGCGAGAGGACTCGCGGCCTACTTTCCCATTGCGATTCGTTGCTGGGCTACTTGCTCGAGGCGGGCGTGCTCGTTTTGCATAGCCTGCGCTTCGGCCAAGATGGTAGCGCTATCGTCCATCCGTCCAGCCGCAGACAGAACACGAGCCAACTGATCGAGCGCCTTGGCGATGTCCGGATGGGGCACCTTGAGTTTTTCCTTGCGAATATCCAGAACCTGGCGGGCGGCTTTCTCCGCTTCGGGAAAGTTTTGCTGGGCCAGCCTCAATTCCGCGAGGGCTTCCCAGTATTTGGCCATCCGCAGGTGATTGGGTTTGACGGTCGCCTGCAAGATGGCAATGCTGCTCTTCAACTCGTCCTGGGCGAGCTCATACTTTTTGTCGGCGATCAGGACGCGGGCAAGCTTGTAATAATCGGCGCCGACCTGGGCGTTTTGCTCCCCCACCGCGGTCTTATCCGTTTGCAGCGCGTCGCGGAGCATGTCTACCGCCTCTTTATTCTTTCCTTGCTCCGACAGCAGTACGCCAAAATTGCCTTTCACATCCCCCAGCTTGCGGAGATCCTCAATGGGCTCGCTCCCCACGATCTCGAGGGCCTTGGCAAAACAATCGTGGGACCGGGAGAGTTTTCCCCAGTTGCGGTACAACTCCCCCAAATCGTTATAGCGTACGCCGACTTCAAACGCCTTGACTCCTTCTTCTTTCTCCAGGATGGCGATGCCGCGCAGATGCCAGTGTTCCGCTTCGACGAATCGGCCAAACTGCCGGCAAAGTTCCCCCTGACGGCCAAAGGCGACTCCCGCGGCCTTCGTGTTGGGATTGGGCGAATTTTCATAGATGCCAATGGCCTTCACATAGTTGGCTTCGGCCGCAGGGTAGTCCCCCATTTGATTCTGACAGAGCCCCTCCAGTTGCAAGCAATCCGCCAGAAGAGGATCGGTCGGCTGGAGAACGGCCTGCCGTAACTTGCGGCACTCGACCGCCAGGTCATTGGCTTCGGGAAAGCGGGCCATTTTCTCAAAAATGAGCGCCACGCTCAGCAGGTTTTGGGCGTGCTCCAGTTTGACATCATCCGAATCCTGGCTTGTGTCGCGCGAATTGTAATGTTCAAGCACCTTCCTTGAGATCAGTTCCATGATTTCCGCATCTCGCCGGTTGTCCGGGACCAAAATCTTCCGCATATCCTGCAGCAAGAAATCAACGAGTTCCTGGGCCTCGTGAGCCCGCTGCGTCGCGCTTTCTTTTTGCTGCTGCGCATCCTTGAAATTGCTCTGGGCGATTTGAAATTGCGAGAAGCTGATCATCCAGCCGCCGAGCGCTGCCACACTGATGACGAAGAGCGTAGCCACGACCAACTGGGTCCGCCGCCGCCGCTTTCGTCGCCGGGATTGGGCGGCTGCTTGCGAAGCTTCGACATACTCCAATTCCCGCCCGGTCAGGTCGGCACGCCTCTCCAGCAAATGCACGCCTTCCGCCAGCGGCTTCCCCTCGCCGAGCAGAAACGATTCCAAGCGTCCCTCTTCGATCCAGCGGTTAGCCGCCGAGTCAATGCGGGCACGGGTGCGGAGGAAATCACGATTCCCGTCAATCCATTCGGCCAGCCGCGGCCAGTGCTTGAGCAGCGCCTCGTGGCAGAGCGTCACCACCGGCTTCTGTTCGTCGTCACTATCCGTAATGAACAGCCGGGCGGAAATCAGCAAATCGACGAACAGCCGGCAATCGCCAGCAGCACGGATACTGTCGAGATAGGCATAGAGCCGCACCACCGTCCGGTCGGCATCGGGATTCAGGCCGACGAGCGCGCTGAAGACTGTGGAAAATGTCGCCTCCGTGCGGTCCCCTAACTCGCGACGGACTTCTTCGATCGTTTCTTCCGCTCGGGTCCGCAGGGCTCCCGTCATCCCCCCCAGTTCGTCATAGGCCGCAAAAGTGAGCAGTCCCGTCTGTTCGGCGTGGCTCTTCTTGTAGATTTCGTCCAGGGTGAATTGCAAGAGCGGCAGAGCTGCCGGATCCGCGGCAGCGGCCTCCTTGAGAACCTCGTCCAGCGAGCCCCGGTCAGGATGACTTTCGAATTGCAATGCCGCCAATTGGGCCGGCAAGCGGATCATGTGGCTGATTTCCACCGACGTCGGCGGCGCGAGATGATACTGCCCCTTGCCTTCCTTGAGCGCGAGGAGTAGCGGGTGTTCGCCGCACCGTTCGTAAAAATCGCTCCGCATCGTGCTCAGGATCCAGACCAGCCCGGAACCGGCCAGCACATGCAGGGCCGCGATAAACCGCTCTCGGTCTTCCTTCGTGGAACCCGGGCGGGTAAAGACTTCCTCCAGAGGATCGATGACGACGAGCAGCCGGGCTCCAGCAGCGGCCCGCGAAGAGGAATCCTTCGTCGCGCCGCTGGTGGACGGCGTCAACTGCGCGAGTTCTCGACGCATCAGCGGTACCGCCGCAGCCGGAGATTCTCGCAGAATTCGGGCCAGCTCTTCTTCCGTGGCCGCTTGCAATAATTCCGGCAGGGCGTCACTCGTGACCAAAGCGGCGGCCAGGCCGTCCAGCAAATCCCCCGTGGAATCGCTCGGCTCAAAGATCGCTCGCCGCCAGTGGCTCACGCCTGGCATCACGCCCGGATCCGTCAGAAACGGCACGACTCCCGCCCTCGCAAAGGACGACTTGCCGACGCCGCTGTTACCAAACACGAGCAGGAAGGGCTTTCCGGCGGCGGCTTGCTCGCGCATCGCTTCGAGGGCCTGCTGGATGGCTTTTGTGCGGCCGAAGTAAATCAAGGCGTCTTCGTATTCAAAACGCTGCAGTCCGCGAAACGGGGAGCCTTTATCCCAGAGCCTGTTGGCGAGGCGGGCATGCGCGGCGGACTCGCCACCGGCAGACGATTGCAGGAGGATTTCTTCGACCAATTGCCGCAAGTGTTTCTCGAGCCGCTCTTCATATTCGTCAGCCGACTCGAACTGGGTAAAAGCCGCCTTGAAGGAACCATCTTTGGACATAAACCAGTGGTCGATGAACTGATCCACGGCCTTCTTCTGACGGGCCACATCGAGCAGCTCGTCTTCATTCCCTCGCATTTCCACCAGCACGCGGGCCGTCTTGCGAAACACGAGCAGGTGCGGCAGGCCCCGCTGCCGGGCGGCTTCCACGGCATTCTCGAATTCGTATTCCGTCCCCGAAGCATAGGTGGTTCCATCCGCCCGTCGCACATCGCTGGAGAGCCGCGTTCCGATCCGCGACCAGAGAATCATCACGACAATATCGAATTCCGAAGGACGCGGAATCTGCTCCTGGAATCCCGCCGAAGCCCGCATCGGCAAATGCTCCCACAAGCAGGCTTCAAAGTGGACCCGGCCGGCATAGCGAAACTGCAATCGCTCGACCGTCGCCTCCGTGATGCGACGTTCTTCCCCGACATCCCCTGGCGAGGAGATGAATAGTCTGATTTTTCGCATGGACGACTGGGCGGTTAGAGGAGCCTGCTCAAAAGGGAGTCTGGCCCCAAGCCTCGCACCTTTTGCTTCCCCGAGTTCTCTGCTGCGAGTGGGGTCGAGTTTGCCGAGAGCAGTAATGCTCTGGCTGTGGCAGTATAATCCAGCCGGCCTCGGCATTTCACCCAGTCCTCGCCGAAGATTCACTTGATTCACCCACTGTTTTCGCGGACTTGCGCTGATTCACCTTGCCCGAAATCCGTATCTATACACATCTTCCGTATACCGCTCTCGACGTAACTTCTGATTCACACGGCGATCTTGATTCACACATCCCTCCACCGTCTCAAATCGCAAATTGCAAATCTCAAATTGCCCACGCTGGAGTCCGCGGCGCTCCTATTCCCCAGGCGCGCAGACGGACCTTGATCTTAGGATGCGCGGAAAGTCTATTTTGTTCACTGAACAAAAAACATCACTTTTTCTCTTGACTCGATTGCGGTTTGGTGCCGTCCATTGGTCGTAAAAGTGGCGGCGTCGTGGAATCGTTGCCACAAAGTCTCCAGGGCCGTTTACGGTCCTTCTTGGGATTTCCCAGGCCCGCCATTTATGGCGGGTTGGAACGGGGATCGAATCGGCTTGCAGCGCCATTCATGGGGCTTGTCGCTCTGGGCTTCAGCCGCGGTCCACGGGGCTCAAGCCGGCAGCAGGTAAGCCCCATGAATGGGGCTCCAGAAACATCGGGTTCCCTACGCACTCGGCGTAAACGCCGGGTCTGAACTGAGCAAGCCCCAGGAATGGGGCTCAGGTCCGATTCAGCGCTTTGGCCAGCGACTGGGGCATATCTCATCTCCTAGCGCGCCTCCTTCGGGGCTTGGGGGTTTCGGCACATTTACGCAAGGCCCCGAAGAGTCCGCCCTGGCTGACATAATCTGCCTCCTTGGGGCAAAGAAATCAATACCGCCTACAATGAACCAATTCCGATGGTTCTTGTCATAATGTGACTGGGAGGAAACGGTGACAAAAAGACATCTATTACTGGATCACTTGGGAAGCCATCGTTTCCACGATCCACCAAGTCTGTCCACCACGCTCAAGGGAGATCGTCTACGTTCAGCCTGTTTCAAGGAAACCGGTAACAGCAAGACGCTCGCTAGGACAATTGCTTCCCTAAACCGCCCGCCAATTGTTTTCTTCCCCGACGCAAACATTGCGTTCCGTTCCGACACGCAGGAAATCTGGGATGCCCTTCGTCTCGCTGCTTTGGGCAGCGCCAAAGATTCGACGATTATCTCTGGGACTGTTGAATTCGAAATGCAGGAGTGGCTGGCTGACCCACACAGCAATCACCAACGAGCCCGCGATATTTCCGCAGCGCTGAATCAGAAGACTTGGCTCCGGCGCTTCCAGATTGCGCCTAACGACACCATTTATCCCGCGATCATCAACTACATTCAAGTGCTCGGTGTTCGACGCCAATTGGCGCGGCGGTGGTCAGACGGGCAAACGCCGGTTCAGACCGACCCTAATGAGAAGTGCGAGACATTGAATGCGATCAGGAATCGCTTAGGCGAGCGAGCGGAGTCTCTCGCGAGAAAGGGGCGTCTAGACTTTGAGAAAAAGGGATTTGTTGATCTCAACGACGAGTTCAACTGCCTTTCGATGGTCGCCTATTCCCTTCGCACCGGAGACAACTCCATGCTCATCACTGCGGATGAGGATCTGGTGGAGATTTTCTGGAAGGTCCAGTGGTTCTTGGACACCCATTATCGGGCTTGGTTGGCCGCGAAGCTCGTCAAGCATGGAGAGTATGGGAAGCCCGTCAAGGAGATAACGGAAACGGACGGCTATTTCGACGGAGGGCTTCTACTCTATCGGCGGCCGACATCACACCTTAGCGAAGTCTTGCCCGGCCACTTCAGCCCAGTTAAATCGGGCGTTATCTACCTCGCGCCTGACAACACCATAGTCTCATTTGCCTTCAATTTTGAACGGGAGATGTTGGGGCTGTTGGAAACGCGGGCGGCGACTGGTGGACGTTGCACGGACTTGTTTGGTGACGCCAATCTCCACGTCCATCTTTGGCCAGTGGAAACCACGGTCGGTCTTTGCCTCGGCATTGGGAAAGATGTCGGTGCGTCTGTGGAGCTTAACGGAGTCCGTACTTTCGTGCCTCGACTGGACTTAGAGCATGCATTGACGGTCCGGGAGCGAGTCGTTCAAACCGCGATTTTCACTGCCTAAGAGTTGACAGCGAGCTTCTGGTTGGCAAACATCGCCCCGGCAGGACAAGCCCGTCGGTGGTGGATGATTTCCTACAAAACGGCAAATCTTTGGCTCTTCCGAGCCCGCGGCACACTTTTCAGTTGCCAGAAATTCGCCCTAAATCACTTCCTTGAGCGGCTCGACCCCTTGGTCGACGAGATACTGCGGGCGGCCGCGGAGGTCGAACTCGCGGATGGCACGGAGGTTGAGGCCCAGGTTGTGATAGAGCGTGGCCCAGACTTCCTGGAAGGTGACGGGGCGTTCCACGGCATGTTCGCCGAGGCGATTGGTCGCGCCGATGACCTGGCCTGTCCGCATGCCGCCGCCAGCGATGAGAGCGCAGGAAACTTGCGGCCAGTGGTCGCGACCCGCGCCGGGATTGATCTTGGGTGTGCGGCCGAATTCGCCCCAGACGACGACGGAGACGTCTTTATCGAGCCCGCGCTCGTGTAGGTCCGTGATGAGGGCCGCAGTGGCCCGGTCGAGGAGTGGGCCGTCTTGCCGAACCGCTCCGAAGTTGTCGCCGTGGTGGTCCCAGCGGCTGAAGTTGAGAGAGACGACCCGAGCACCCGCTTCGACGAGGCGGCGGGCGATGAGGAAATTTTCCGTCATCTTCGGCGCGCCGTCATCGCGGAACTTCTTGTCGCCGACGCCGTACTTCTCCTGGATTTCCTTGCTCTCCTTGGTGACATCCAGAGCATCGGCCAGCGACGAGGTCGTCAGAATTCCGACCGCTTGCTTGGAGAAGGCGTCGAGCCCCGACATCTTGCCGCTGGAATCGATTTCCCGGCGGAGGCGATCCATTGAGCTGAGGAGCGAGCTGCGGTCGCCGAGGCGGTCCAGGGTAATTCCCTTGAGGACCATGTTGTCCGTTTTGCTAGTCTCTTCGCGCCCGCCGACGAGCTTGAACGGGGCGTGAGCAATGCCCAGGAAGCCGCCGTCGCCGTCGTAGCCCCACGGGCCGTGGTCGGTCTTGTAGCACATCGACAAATGCGGCGGGATGGCGAGGTTCACCGGACCCTTGAGCTTGCTGACCCAAGCTCCCGCGGACGGCCAGCCGCCAGCGGGGGCAGGGTTGAGAGCCCGGCCGGTCATGCACTGATAGGCGTCGTGCCCGCCGGTCGCGCCGACCATCGTGCGGATGAAGACGCACTTGTCCGCGATGGCCGCGATCTTGGGGAAGATTTCGCTGATTTCAATTCCACTGGCCGCGGTCTTGATCGGCTGGAACGGTCCCCGAATCTCTGCCGGGGCGTCCACTTTCACGTCCCACATATCTTGATGGGGGGGACCGCCAGGGAGAAATATGTTGATGATTGCCTTGTGGCTCTTGCCAATGCCCGCCTGCGCTTCAGCCGCCAGGAGTTGGGGCAGCGCCAAGCCGCCCATCACCATGCCGCCGATTTTGAGAAAGTCGCGGCGGCTCTGGCCATCGCAAAAGCGGTTGGTTTTGTCCTGCGGGCCGTAGATGGTAAGCATGGAGGGGTTCCTTCCAGGTGTGTTTTGGACGGACTGCTAGCGGCGGGGCAATTACCGATAATATCGGCTCTCAGCCCAAATCATATCAAACTTGCCTTATCGGTACAAGCTTTTTATGGATTTGTGGGCAAGGGAATCCGACTATCCGCTGCCACCAGGTTTTGCCCGCGGGGAAAGTGTTCTTCGACAACCGCCAGGAATTCGACTTTGGTCAATACTTTGGCGGCATGCGTGCGGAAGAATCTGGCCCCTTTGAGACCCTGCGCGTAGTTGCAAGCGAACTTCCGCATCAACGTGGTCCCCCGTTCGTCGCCAAACCGCTCACAAACGAGCGCGTAGTGGTGCAGCAGGCAGGCTTTCTGTTCTTCGATCGTTGGCTCGGGAGGAATTGGCTGGCCGCGCAGGGCGGCGGCGGCTTGCTGAAAGAGCCAGGGGCGGCCGAGCGAAGCGCGGGCGATCATGACACCATCCACGCCGTAGCGGCGGAAAGCTTCGACGACTTTCGCGGCGGAATCGAGATCGCCGTTGCCGATGAGCGGCATCCTTTTCAGGTGTGGCTTGATGGCGGCGATGTTCTCCCAGTCGGCGCTCCCTTTGAAAAAGTCGGCCGCGGTCCGGCCGTGTACGGTCAGCGCGGCGGCTCCCGAGGCTTCAACCACCTTGGCCACTTCAATGGCGTTGATCTTGTCCCGCGAGCAGCCGAGCCGGATCTTGGCGGTGACCGGGGTTGGAGCGCAGGCTTTCACGACCCGCTCCACAATCGCCCCGATCTTCTCGGGAAAACGCAGCAGGTACGAGCCACTATGGGCCCGCTCGCTCACGTCCTTCACCGGGCAGCCGAAGTTGATATCGACGACACTGACCTCGTATTCCTTGGCGAGCCTTTCGCCGACTTTGGCCAGCGTCTCGGGATCGTTGTCCCACATTTGCACCGCCAGCGGCCGGGCCTCTTCCTTCACTCCCCACAGCCGGTCAGGATTCTCGCACTCCTGCTCGGTGAGCCAAACAAAGCCGCGGGCGCTCACCATCTCCGTCGCTTGCAATCCGGCTCCGCCAAACTCGCGGACAATTTGGCGGAAAGCAAAGTTCGTATAACCCGCCATCGGTGCTTGCAGGATGGGGGGATCCACAACCACGTTGCCAATACGGAGCGGAGGAACCAGCAGCGGCGCGGGCGCAGCGGGAGACGACGGCCGAGTCAAATCGCTGGAAGTGGGTCGAATCGTCAGGTCAGTTAGCCGCATAGCTGTCATTTTACGCGGCTAGATGCTTCTGGAAGAGGCGGCATGCGCGTCTATCGCAGCCGGCGAGGCGAAATGAGGACTTTTCTTGCCTCTCCCCAGCCGTGACCTACGGTTTCCTGGCCCTCGTTCTTGCCAAAGCGGCAGAGTTTGCGCCGGCGGCAGGTGAGGGGGCACAAGCGGCACAGGCCGCATTACCGATACAAACGTAATTTATCATCAAACGCTCAAGATGAGCGTACAAACGATTGACAAGATTGGCCGGAATCGGCTCTAAAGAAGCTCGGCCTTAGCGACAACGGGGAGAAACGAAATGAACGCGAGAAAGAGCAGCCTGTTGGCCTTGATCGGATTGCTAGCGACGGCAGCACCGGCGGCTGCGCAAACGGGGAATATCCGCGGGCTCCCAACCGGCCAGGCCGTCTATAACAACGGCTATTATGGCGCTGCCCCGAGCTATGCCTATGCCGCACCGCAAGCGGTGTATTACGCGCCCGGCTATCGGAATGGCTATCCAGTGCAGCAAGCTGTTAATCCGCAGGGAGTGGCGGTCGCTCCGTCCGCACAGGCCGCGCGAGTCGCTTACTATGCTCCGCCGACGGTGGCTTACTATGCTCCGTCAAGTCCTGGCTATGCCGTCAGTCCGGCGGGGGGTGCTTCGGCGGGGGCGGAAGCCTTTGCTTACTACGGCCTGCAGCAGCGGCTGAACTACGTGCCGCCGACGTACTACTATCAGACTCGGATGGTGCCGGTCCCAGTGACTTACTATCGGCCCGTCACGGTGTATCAGCCCGGCACCGGCGTCGCCACCACTTGCCAGCGAGCCTGCACCACCACGCAGTGTCAGCCGCAGCGGTTCCGGCTGTTCAACTGGTTCTGTGGCAACTCCTGCAACAGCGGTGCCACGAATTGCAACTATGGCAGTTGTGCTCCCGCGACGGGTTGTGCTCCCGCAGCGGTTCCGTATTACAACACGGCTCCGGCGAACATCGTTCCGGCTACCCCCGCAACTCCTTCGCGCGGCTTCAATAATATCCTGACTCCTCGGACCACCGTTCCCCCTCCCGGTACGGGTGTGATTGGAGGTCCCGCGGACAACCAGCCATTCATCAGCCCCAGCACGCCGATTCCCGGCAGCCCGCCGGCGATTCGCGGCACGGTACCAGGAGCTTCGCCTCCCAGCAGCTTTGGCACTCCGTCCGGCGGCGGATTTGGGACGGGGTCGGGTGCCAGCACACCAGGCACGGGGACGGCTCCCGTTTACGGTTCGACCTTCCGCTCCAATTTTGACAAGCCCAAGGCCGACATTCAGCTCAGCCGCCCGACGATTACCGAACCGGGCCTGAAGCCGCGAGTTTCCGATTCGCCGAGCACGCTCCGCCCCGTTGCCGATCCGGAAGCGGGCCAGCGGGCGAAACCCGGCAGCCGAGCCCCGGCGCTCATCAATCCCAACGACAAGACCGCCCGCGTTCGGGCCTTTCAGCCGCTCGGCGCAGCGACCTGGGACGTGGTTCCCGCGCGCTGGCCCGAGAAGCGGCAGAAAGTGAACTACAAAGTGCAGACGGCTGCGGCGGAAGTTGCCGCGGAGAATGCATCAGCCGCCAGGCAGGATGAGAAGTGGGACGACAGCGGCTGGAAATCAGCGCGATAGTTTGACGACTAGACGCGGGACCAAAAGAAAAGGACGGCCTGAAAAGGCCGTCCTACAAAGAAACTCTTTCGCCAGCTCGGCTCTACGCCGGCATGTTGACCGGATTCTTCTGTCCGGCGGCGCGAGCAGCGCGGGCCGCGACTACGACCGCGGTCTTCATGTCGTCGAGCGAAACAAAGCGCGGATCAATCTGCGAGCTGCGGAAGGAGTCGAAGACTGCCTTCACAAGCTGCGTCTTAGTGCGGGCCTTGCTGGCCCGGTGGCGGATGGCTTTGCGTATTTGTTCATTCATAATGGACTCCTCCTTGGATATGCGAACCTCATTCCGGGACGATCTTGCTGCCTGCCGCTTGGGGGCTCCTCCCCACAAGTTTTCTGCCAGATTCTCCGGCAGCCAGGGCACCCTGCACTGAAAGCAAGGCTCATGCCGCATCGCGCGGCCCAACTAAGGTCAAATCAAATCCCGGTGACGTAACTACAGACAGCGAAAGGGGCTCTTGGTTCGCAAATATCTGGGCCCAAAAAAACGTGAGGCATCGCTGTCATACCATTCATTGTAATCATGGCACGGAATTGAAGCATCGGCAGCCCAGGGAATCAACAATCGCAAAAAATGGGGAATATTCGGGCAATTACGACGTTTTTCCTGTTGGCAGCCGGGCGAATTGCCGCAAGGGCAACGGGGCGGTTCCTAGGCAGTACTCTGCGGCGGTTTGGGTCCCCTTAGCAATTCCGCACGTTCTTGATTTTTCCGCAGTCGCTCGTGTCGCCAGTATAATTAAGGTTCCTTCGATTTTTTATTTTCACGGATTCTTTTGTGTTTCGCATCAAAATTTGCGGCATCACAACGGTGGAGGACGCGCTATTTGCCGCGGCAGCGGGAGCGGACGCCATCGGTCTGAATTTTTGCGACAAGAGCCCCCGGTATGTGTCAGCGGAGCGAGCGAAAGAAATCTGCAACTCATTGCCGGCAGGCGTGGTGCGAGTGGGCGTGTTCGTCAATTCGCTGCCCAAAGGAATTATCGCCACTGCGAATCGGCTTGGTCTCTCCGCGGTGCAGCTGCATGGCGATGAAGGCCCAGATTTCCTGGCCGCGCTGGGAAAGTTGCCGGTCATCAAAGCATTCCGTTGCAAGGAATCGACTCTCGACAGCGTCACGGCGTTTCTGAGCCTCTGCGAAGAATCGTGCCTGCCGTCCTCCATTCTTTTGGATGCGCATGCTCCGGGCCAATATGGCGGCACAGGACAAGTTCTCGATTGGTCGACGCTGGGGAAGGAAAGAAACAAGCTCCTCGGTCTCCCCTTGATTCTGGCCGGCGGCTTAACGGCACAGAACGTGGCCCTGGCAATTCAACTGGCACGCCCCGATGCCGTAGATACCGCCAGCGGCGTCGAATCCTCGCCGGGAAGGAAAGACCCCGGACAAGTTCAAGCCTTCATCACCGCGGCGAAGCTGGCCGGGCTGGAATAATCGCGAATTCTCCCGCGGGTGCATCGTCCCTGAAAATCCGCGAAAAATCCCTTGTTCCACTGGCACGGACCGGGCGAGAAATAGATAATGCAGGATTGTGGTAGTCTGCTCACACCGTGAGCGGACAATCCTGCATACGGAGTGTGCAGGCTACTATTGTTGGAGAAGATATGCTCCGGATCCTCGGCTCGGCGAAACAACTTTGCAGCGGCCTGACGCGGCGGGACATGCTGCGCGTGGGTGGCCTCGGAGTTGCCGGGCTTAGCTTGCCGCAGGTGCTCAAGGTACAGGAGCTGTGCGCCGCCGAAAATAAGCCGGCCGAGGCCAACTTTGGCAAAGCCAAGTCGGTCATCCTGATCCATCTTTACGGCTCGCCTAGTCAGCTCGAATGGGTCGATTGCAAGCCGGATGCTCCGCTGGACATTCGGGGAGATCTGAAGACCATCCCCTCGACGCTCAAGGGATGCGACGTCTGCGAGCTATTTCCCAATATGGCGAAGGTAATGGACCGCACAACGGTCATTCGCTCGCTCACTCATCCTTATCCACTGCACGGCGTGGCCTTCGCCACGACCGGTGTCCCCGCAATCGATGTGTCGATGGAGTTGGCTCCGCATGACCCGCGCCATTGGCCTTACTTCGGCTCGGTCGTGGAATATGTAGAGGAGCAGAAGCGGGCACGGGCTGGCGACGCTCGGGCGGCGGCTGGCGGAATCCCAAACAATATTCTGCTGCCGTTTCGGTTCAGCACCAAGCGTGTCGGCGAGGTGCATCGCGCTGGTCCGTACGCGGCGTTTCTGGGGAGCCAATATGATCCACTGTGGGCCGACTGGATTGGGACGGCGAACAAAGGGATTACCAAGACGCTCCGCGACATGGTCTACACAGACAACGATCCCTACATCGGCGTCGCCGACGGCAGTTACTTTGTGATTCCGGCCGCTTCGCAGTTGCAAGCAGATATCACGCTCGACCGACTCAACACCCGCAAGTCGCTCCTGGGCCAGCTCAACGATGCCATTCCCGGTCTGTCCGCCACCAACAGCGGCCAGTCGCTTTCCAAGCACCAACAGTCGGCACTGTCGATGCTCGAATCTCCGAAATTGGCCGAAGCCCTCGATCTGCGCAAGGAGCCCGAGGAAACGCGGCGGCTCTACGGCTCTTCGCTGTTCGGCCAATCCTGCCTGGCCGCTCGACGATTGGTCGAAGCCGGCAGCAAAGTCGTCAGCGTTTTTTGGGACGAATTCGGACTGGCCGGCATGGGATGGGACACACACTGGAATCATTATCAGCGGATGAAGGAAGAGCTCGCCCCCGGCTTTGACATGGGGTGGTACGGTTTGATGAGCGACCTCGACCGCCGCGGCCTGCTCGACGACGTGCTGGTCGTCTGCACCAGCGAGCACGGCCGCACGCCGAAAATCAACGCGGCCCAAGGGGGCGGCCGCGACCACTGGTCGCGGGCTTATTCTTCGCTCATCGCTGGCGCGGGTATCAAGCGCGGCAGCGTCGTTGGCGCCACCGACAAGCAAGCGGGGGACGTAGCCGACCGACCCGTCAGCCCCAAGGACCTGCTCGCGACGATGTATCACCTGCTCGGCATCCACCCTCACACCACGATCAACGACCGCGGCGGCCGCCCACTGCCGCTGGTGGATGGCGAAGTGATTCCGGAAGTGCTGTCGTGACCGACGCCAGGCCCAATCGCATCCTCGGAATCATTCTGGGGGGACTGCTGGTCTGGGGGATTTTTCTGGCCGTCGGCACTTTGGTCTTTCCTCTGCTCGTGCGCAATTCCGGACCAATTCCTGGCTTTGACTACGGAAAAATGGCCATTCAACGAGCCCTGATCATTCTGGGCTGTACGCTGGCTTTTGTCACGTTTTGGGGCCTGATGCTCTGGCTCAAAAGCAACGGCAGCCGCAAGCCAGCCGACTCGGTCAAGTTTCCGCCGGCGGGAGCGTGAGCTATTTCTTCCGGCAGTTGAGCTGCTCATCGGGGATTCGCAGTTCTTCAATCACGCGGCCGCCGACGATGGTTTCTTCGACGATGCGAGGGACGTCCTCAATCTTCACCCCGCCGTACCAAATGGCTTGCGGATAAATGACGACCGTGGGGCCGAGCTCGCACTGGTCAAGGCAACCGGACGAGTTCGCTCGTACCAGCGGCTTGAGTCCCCGCTTCTTGATTTCGGACTTGAAAGCATCGCGGAGCTTCTCGTTCCCGCTCGGGTCACAACAGCCGCGGCTGTTCGCCGGTTCACGCTGGTTGCAACAGACGAAGATGTGGTGGGTGAACTGGGACATCGTCACATTGTAGCAGCCAGCCCAAAGCCAAGTTTGCATTGAATTCAGGCAAGGCCCGCCGAAGCCTCAAGCAGTTCCGCCGCGTTAACAGACTTGTTGCAAACTACCTGCGCCAATTTTCAGCCGGTTTTCCCACGATCAGGCGAGAAAAACCATTTGGCACTCTGTTTGCAAGAACGCCCTAGCGTTGTGCAGGAAGCGGGCCGAACCAAATCGTCCTCCTGCCCTCTTACTCCATAAATTCGAACTCCGATGTTGTAATGCAGGTCCCGCAGCCTGCCGGCTTCAGGCGTGAAGCCGTGACTCCCGCGGGTTTCCAAGCATGCCATCGAACTGTTCCCGCCTTGCGCCCGGCATCCGCATCCAGGGAAGGGAGAGGTCCCTGCGATGCGGGTTGCCCGGGACGCGGTGGAGTTCTTGGGGGTGGCGACGTCAACGGACTGCCACCTGCCTTTGAATCCCCTCGCTAGAAACGGTACATTCGAAAGGGTTCTCCTTTCGTCATCGTGCGGGGATTCCCCATGCTTGCCGCCCCACTGCTCGTTCTCTCGCTCCTCTTGGCCCAGGCGGCTCCGGCGGCGGAAGCCCCCTCCGCGGAAGCAATCGCCCAGGCCGTTCGCGACCTGGCGGCGGATGACTTTATGGACCGCGAGAAGGCCTCGGAGTTTCTTTGGCGGGCCGGTCCGACGGCGCTTCCCGCGCTCGAAAAGGCGGCTGCCAGCGACGACTTTGAAACGAAGTTCCGGGCTCAGAGCGTGCTGGACAAAGTCCGCTACGGCATTACGCCGGAGACTCCGGAAGATGTCGCCAGAATGCTGGATGCGTTTCGCAAGGGGGACATCAGCGTCAAGCACAGCACGCTGCTGCGGCTGAAGGACAAGGGGGAGTGGAAAATTATCCTGCAGCTCTTACGCGTGGAAAAGGACCCCACCTTCCAGCGGATTGCCGGCGATTTGTATCGCAATGAGCTCGACCGGATGCTGCCGCAACTCATCGCCAAGCAGGACTTCGCCCAGGTGGAGCAAATCCTTACGCAAAATGCCAATCAGGATGCCACGATGCAGCGGCTGGCCGCCTACTGGGTCATTCGCGGCAAGGCCGATGACCAGGCGATTAGGTTGCGGGAAAGCCTGGAGAAGCGGGACGACGAAGCCGTTCGCCAGCAGCTCGTCTGGTTGCTGCGGGCAAAAGGGGACTTGCCGGCAGCGGTGGCCGCAGCGGAAAAGCTCGATCACGTAGAGCTGTCGCTCTCGCTGGCGATTGAGAATCGGGACTGGAAGAGAGCCGCCAAATTGGAGTGGGACAGCCGTGACCCCTTCCCAGCGAAGGAAAAGGACTTCTCCCAGCCCGATTCCTGGGAGCGCGTGCTCTCCTGGCAGCGGCTCGCCGGGAATCAGGCCGAAGTCGACAAAGCTGTCGCTGCTCTCCGCAAGCGAGCGGAAAAACTCGACCAGGTCTGGATTTCGGCAAAGGCCCTGCTTCTCAACGAACGTGCGGACGACGGAATCAATGTCCTCCGCAAGGACATTCCCGATGTCGCTTTCCGGTTGCTGGCCTACCGCTCCGACTTTGACGGGGCACTGAAGCTCGCCGGTGCCGAGCCGGGAACCGACTTCACGCGTGACTGGTACAACAAGCTCCCGTCGCAAGAAAAAAAGACGGCCATCAGCATCCACCGCTTCACTTTCGCCGCCGACATCATGCGGCAGCTCTATTGGCTGGGACGCAAGGAGGACGCCGCAAAGCTCCGCAAGCTGCTGCTGGAAATTACCGACGAGGCCGAGAACCGCACTTTGAACGGGCGGGTGACCCTCGCCGCGATGGAACTGCGGGCCGGCATGGAGGACGAGGCCCTGGAAGACGCCGCGAATGCCCTCGAAAAGCCAGGGGGCCGAGGCGTGCTGGTCAGGTTCTTCCCGAAACAATACAACCTCGCCACCGTCTGGTGGGATTATTTGCGCAAGCACCATCCCACGCAAAAGCCGCGGGAGGTGCTCGCTTCGCTGCAACAACTTTTTCGCACTTCCACCAAACAGCCGCAACTTTTGGGCTGGCAGGACTTGGTGGTCAAATTTGACGCCTCGGTGGCCGGGCTGGAGCCCTCCCAGCGCGGGCAGATTCTGCTCGTGCTCGCCGAGACCTGCGAGCTGCAAGGTGATCTGGTCACGGCATTGCAGTACGCTAAGGATGCCACCGAGCTTTTGCCCATCGCCGGCATTACTTATGGCCGGCTGCTCGCCGAAGACAAGCAGCACGAAGCGGCCGCGGCAGCCTATCTCAAGATCTGGGAAAAGGATGTCAGCCAGGCGCTCGCTCTGCATTTGGCGGCAAAGTCCTTGATCGCCGCCGGCAAAGGAGAGGAAGGCAAACAGAAATTAGAAATGGCCAGCCTGCTGTGCCTGGATGCCGCCACTCGCCGAAACTTTGCCTTTGCCTTGCACGAGCGAGGACTTTCCGAAGACGCCCTGCCGCATTATGAACTGGCCCTCCGCACCGGTCCGCCCGATAGCTGGGCGGCTTCCAACGCCGCGGAAAACGTCGGCAACCTGATTGTGAAAACGGACCCGCTACGCTCCGCCGACTTATGGGAGCGTCTGCAACTCTACTTGCTCACTCCCAATGCCAATCCCACCGAGTTTGAACCACTTCTCGATATTGGCCGCATCGTTCACAAGACGCGCGCCGTCGGCCTGCTCAAGGCTGACAACAAGGACGCAGCGCTCGCCGAAATGAGGCTCTGCGAGCAGATAGCCCCCGGCAACATCGACCTGGCGGAAGACCTGGTTCCGCTCCTCAAGGCCAAGGGCTTCACCGCCGAAGCCAACGCGCTCTACGAGCGTACCTACGCCGTTCATGCTCCGCTCGCTCAGAAGTACCCCGAGAGTCCCTCGCTACGAAACAACGTCGCCTGGCTTTCGGCCGTTTGCCATCAGCGGCTGGAGGAAGCCCTCGTCCACGCCCAAAAGGCGGTCGAACTTTCTCCCAATTCCCCCAGCTATTTCGACACGCTGGCCGAGGTTTACTTTCAAACGGGAGACCGCGCCAAGGCTATCGAGTATGGCAAGCGAGTGCTGGAACTCGCGCCGCGCAACAAGCTCTTCGCCGAGCGGCTCCAGCATTTTGAAAACGACCCATTGCCGAAGTAGAGTGAACGGCAAGCGAGAATCATCATGTGGAATGCGAACGAACGAGTCCTTGCCCGGCCCTCTGCCGAATCCAGTTGGTATCCGGGAACCATCCGGCACGTCGAGACGGATCGCTGTTACGTGATTCTGGACAACCGAGACGACGGTTGGTTTGGTTTGGGGCAGCTTCGCGCGCTCGAGATTGAGGCCGGTTCGCCCGTGATTCTGCTTCCCACCAGCGGCTTGGAAACCCGCTCCGCAACAGTTGAGAAATGCGACGCTTCCGGCCCGATGGTACGAACCAGTGACGGGGACTCGTTTGTCGCAGAGTGGTCGTCGGTGCAAGTTCCCGCAAGTTCTTTCGCCACCAATTCAGGACCGCAAAAAAGTTGGAACTTTGGTGATCGCATCTTTGCCCGCTGGGGAGGGGATCTCTTCTGGTATCCGGGAACCATCTTTGCGGAAGAGAGCGCCGGCTATTTGATTGTCTTCGACGACCAGGACAAAGCTGTTGTCCCCAGCGAAGATATCATTCCCCTGGTGGTGGAGGTCGAAGATCGGGTTTTCTGCCGTCCCAAATTTGAGCCGCAGCTCCGCTACTTTCCCGCGGAGATCACGCGGGTCGACGGCGAGATCATTGACGTGTTGTACGAAGATCCCGATGCCCAGGAACGCTGTACCAATGTCGGCCGCATCCGCATTCGGCGGGAATCGGGCTCGCTGCTGTTCTGGGAAGAAGGGGACCGGGTCATTGCTTCCGGTCGCGACGACTATTGGTTTCCCGCCATCGTGCTGTCCCTTGATGGGGATCGCACGTTTGTTTCTTTCCTCGATGGTCGCCATGGCTGGCTCAAGCCCGACGAAATCCGCCCCTTAAGAATCACCGCCGGAATGAGCGTGCAGTGCCGCAAATCGGCTGCTGCGGACTACCTGCCGGCAATTGTCGAAGAAATTCACGGCAACATTGTCCACGTCAAGTATGAAGACGAATCCCGCGAACATTCCTTGCTCGGCCTGCTGCGCATCCCCGCCCAAGCCTCTTGAATCCTCATTCGCCATTCGCAATTCGTAATTCGACATTTCCCCCTACACCTTCTCAATCGCCCCTTCCAGCTCCTCCGGATCCTTAAACGTCGCTGCCAGGTTCCGCGGAATTTTGCGGAAGGCTTTGAGGAACCGCTTTTCGCAGTTCTTGGGTCCGTCGACTTCGCGAATGAAAACCCGGGCGACCTGCCGCGGAAATTTTTGGGCGATGCTGGCGTAAATTTCCGGGTCGGCTTCGCCGCTGTCGCCGACTAGGACAAATCGCCGTTCGGGGAACATCTGCAGGATGCCCTTAATCACCGAGCCCTTGCCCGACCGCCGCATCATCAGGATTTTTCGCATCAGGTGGTCCCGCAGTCGGAACGCCAGCAGATGAAACGACCCTTCGGGAAACCCTTCCGTCTCGAACAGCTCTGCCAGGTTCCGGTAGAGTTGCCACGGGCTGGACGAGACATAGTGAAAGGCCGCCCCTTGTCCCGACCATTCGCGAAACAGCGTCGCCATTCCCGGAATCGGTTCGAACTCCCGCAGGAACGTATTGGCCAGCAGGGCATGCCGGCTGAGGACATGCGTATGCTTGAGCGTGTCGTCGATATCCGAGATCACCGACACCCCTTCCCGCGGCAGCAGATGCACGGGAGCCGAGATACAGGTTCCCCCTTCGGGAAGGCTGGCCCCCAGGGTCAGTTTTCCCTCTTCATAGGCTCCGGCCCGGCTCAGCTCGGCGAGCTCGCTGGAGGAAATCCGCAGCGTTCCCTGGAAGTGCCCGTTACCCCGTGACTTTTTGGGAAGGATGTGCAGGTCGTCGCCAACCCGCAAGGAGATTCTCTGGCCGGCGTGATCCACCGCCAAAAAACGCCCAATCCGTTGCTGGAAAATGTCACTCTGCAAATCGCCCGACGTCGCCTTCATCGCCCGCTGCAACAGCCGGAGCAGAATCCGCTTTCCCAGGCTGACCCGGTTCGCGCGAGAAAACACCTCGCCATGCACCAGCACCCGCCACGTTCGCCCGTCGTCTTCTAGGTGACCAAGCGACGGAAACATCACGACCGTCTCGTCGCTCGTGGATTTCGTCGGAGCCATGATGCCGAATTGCATGGTCACAAAACCGAGGTGACAGGAATGCGAACCATCTTGTTTAGAATCTCCCCGAAACCGCTTGTCAACGCGCCGACAGCATCAGCGGCGGCTCCTTTTGCCGCAGCGCCCGCACAATCCGCACAATCGGCCGCTACCCTGCGTAGATACTTTACGTCGCTCCGGCCCCACACCTTGGAATGAAGCACTTCATCGCTCACGATAGAGGAATGTCCCTGCACGCACTTTCCGATGAGCTCTCGCCCGCGGACCTTCGCCGTGTTCGCGAAGCGCTGCTCGATGTGGACACCGCCGGGCTTCCCGACGATTCCGCGCTGCGGATGGACCGCATCGAACTGCTAGATCGCGTGCTCGGGCCGGAGCTCTGCCGCCGCCTGGGCATCTATCGCATTCCCGTCGGCTTTCGCTTGTCGGTGGTCATTCCCGTTTACAACGAAGTGAAGACGCTGGAGCGGGTGATCGAGCGGGTTCGCGGAGCGAAAATTCCCTGCGAGATTGTCATCGTTGATGACGGCAGCAAAGACGGCACCCGCGACTTGCTCAAATCCTGGCAAGAAAGCCAGGGGGAACAACACCGCGACTTGGTCATTGTCCTCCACGAAAAAAACAAAGGCAAAGGGGCCGCGCTCAAGACCGGCTTTCAGCATTGCACCGGCGACGTCGTCGTGGTGCAGGATGCCGACATGGAGTACGACCCGCAAGACCTCCGCTCCCTCCTCCAGCCCATCCTGGAAGATCAGGCCGACGTCGTCTTCGGCAGCCGCTTCAGCCACATCGAAGGGCCGGTCCGCTCGTACTGGCACCAGTTCGCCAACCAGATGATCACCCGCTTCACCAACTGGAAATCCGGACTGAACCTGACCGACGTGGAAACCTGCTACAAGATGTTCCGCCGCGAGCTGATTGCCCCCATCGCCCCCGGCCTGCGCGAGCGCCGGTTCGGCATCGAAATCGAGCTCACCTGCAAGCTCGCCCGGCTCCGCACCGCCCGCTTCTTCGAACGCCCCATCAGCTATGCCGGCCGCTCCTATGCCGAAGGAAAAAAAATCGGCTGGCGCGACGGCATCTGGGCCCTGTGGTGCATTCTGCGATATTAGTCGCGCTCCTGGCCGGCAGCAGGAATTTGTTGTACTTTCCCGCCCGAATCCGCTAGACTTGGCAGTTGTTGGCACTTGCGCTTCGTCTTCCCGGCTTTTCCTCTCTCAGGAGCCCGCCATGTCCCGCCTT
Source organism: Planctomycetaceae bacterium (assembly GCA_005778405.1). Taxonomy (GTDB): domain Bacteria; phylum Planctomycetota; class Planctomycetia; order Pirellulales; family Pirellulaceae; genus SXOA01. Next base: position 12,943 of record SXOA01000028.1, on the reverse strand, counting down.
AACTCCTCCCGCCGTGAATTCTTGTCTCAGGTCGGCCGCGGCATGTTTGTCGCCAGCGTTGGCTCGGCTTTGGCAATTGATATGGGGCTGACGCCGGCCTTTGCCGCCGAGGAGCCCGCCAGCCGGATCTCGTTCGGGGCGATGGACGGACTGGTCGATTTGCTGCAATCGACGCCGGTGGAAAAGCTGCTGCCGAAGGTGGTGGAAAAGATCAAAGCCGGAACGACCCTCAAGGACTTCACCGCGGCGGCAGCTCTGGCCAATGCTCGGGCTTTCGGTGGCGAGGATTACATCGGCTTCCATACGCTGATGGCCCTTGGCCCGGCCCTTTCCATGTCGGCCCAAATGGGGTCGCATCCCAGTGCCGCTTTGCCGGTGCTCAAGGTGCTCTACCGGAACACGGAACAGATTCAAAAGGCCGGCAAGGCGACGTCGGACACCATCAAGCCAGTTCAAGTTGTCGCATCGAGTCTCCCTTCGGGTGCCAACTCCGCGGAGGCCCTGCGCGAGGCAGTCCATCGCGGCGACCGGGCCGCTGCCGAGCAGCTTTTGGCAATGTCTGTCTCCCATTCTCCGGCGGATGGCTTTAACGATCTGCTGCCGACGGTGGATGAATCGACTGACGTGCACCGGGTCGTCCTGATGCACCGGGCCTGGGACATGCTTTCCATCGTCGGACAAGAGAACGCCCTTTCGATGCTCCGCCAGTCGCTCGGCTATTGCCTCAAGAACGAGAAATATGCCGTCCAGTACGCCGGCGATGTCCGCAAGACTCTCCCCCGCGTGATGGACCAGTTCACGCTCGACAGCCGCGAATGCGGAACGAAAGATGCCGACGCCAAATGGGTGCTGGAGATGGTGAACACCCTCTTCACCGCCACCCCGCAGCAAGGGGCCGAAGCGGTCGCAGCCGCCATTGTCGACGGCATCAATCCGCTCCGGATTGCCGAGGCGATTTCCCTCACCGCCAACCAGCTCGTTCTCCGCGACGCCGGCCGCACCGGCAAGCAGGTGCAGCCGGGCAAGCCGGAAGGAAGCGTCCACGGCGATTCTATCGGCGTCCATGCCAGCGACTCGGCTCACGCCTGGCGGCACATCGCCCTCAGCGCCAACACGCGCAACAAAAATGCCGCCTTGGTGCTGGCCGGCTATCAGGTGGCTCTCGACCGGACCGAACGGGGGGGCGATTTCCAAACCTGGAAGAACCGGCCGCTGGAAGAAGACGTCGCCAAGATCGATAACACGGAAAAGTGCCACCTGCTCGGCGAATTGAAGCGGGCCGTCGGAGCCAACAACCAGGGCCTGGCTTGTGCCGTGGTCGCCAAGTATGGACAGGCAGGGCACTCCGAAGGGAACGTCTTCCACATGCTCCGGGAATACGCCATCAGCCAGGATGGCGCACTGCATGCCGAGAAGTACTTCAAAACCACCAGCGACGATTTCGCCAATACGTCCAAGGACCTGCGCTGGCGGCACCTCGTCGCTCTCGCCCGCGTCACCGCCAGCGAGTTCGGCCGCGAAGCTGCGGGGCACCACGAAGCGTGCGAGCTGCTGGGGTCGACGTAACGGGTGGCACGCCTACGGCTTTGCGTGGGCGTGTGACGGATAGCTAACCCAGGGGGTCGGGAGTCTTTGGCGGCGATATCGTATGATGATGGCCCAGTCGTTGACGCCAAAGACTCCCGACCCCAGCCCCGGAACTCCGCCGTGAAGATTCTGGTTTCCGCCGCAGAAATCCAGGCCTCCGTGGAGAGTCTGGCGGCCAAAATCAAGGAGCGGGAAGGGAACCGGCCGCTGACGGTGATTGCGATCATGACCGGCAGCATCGTGTTTTTGGCCGATCTCATCCGCAAGCTTGAAATGCCGCTCCGCGTCGGCGTTGTTCAGACCAGCAGCTATCGCGGCACGGTCCGCGGTCCGCTGTCCATCAATGCCGCCATGATGCCGGACATCGCCGGGCGCGATGTGCTGCTGGTGGACGATATTTTTGATACCGGCCGCACGCTGCAGGAAGTCATCGCCAGCCTCGCCGATTTCCAACCGCGCTCGCTCAGCTCCGCGGTGCTCCTGCTCAAGCGGGGGCGGCAGGAAGTGGACCTCCGCCCCGACTACGTCGGCTTCGAGATTCCCGATGAGTTCGTCGTCGGCTATGGGCTCGATTACAACGATCTCTACCGCAATCTCCCCTTCCTCGCTGTCCTGGAGCCGTCCGACCTCGCCGGCCAAAACTCATGAGCCTGCGGCTGGCACTGGTGACGCGCCGCTTCTGGCCGCTGGTGGGCGGAGCGGAAATGGCGATGGCGAATTTGGCCGCGGAGTTTCGCCGGCAGGGACACAGTGTCCGCATCGTCACCGGCCGCTGGGAAAAACACTGGCCGCTGGAAATGGTCCATCGCGAAGTCCCCATCACGCGGCTGCCGCACCCGCGCACGCGGGCGTGGGGAACATTGCGCTACATGTACGCCCTGTCGTCGTGGCTGCACCGTGAGAAGCACAATTTGGATGCGGTGCTGGTCTCCATGCTCAAGCACGACGCCTATTGTGCCGTCGGCGCTTTACAAAGCACGCAAGTCCCGATCATTCTTCGCGGCGAAGGGGCGGGATCCGGTGGCGATTGCGTTTGGCAACAAACCGCACGCTTCGGCCTGCGCATCCGCCAGCGTTGCCTATTAGCCAGCGCCTTCATTGCCCCCAGCGACGCCATCGCCCTCGAGCTGCGCGAAGCCGGCTACGCAGGGGAGAGGATCGCGCGAATCGACAACGGCGTCGCCATTCCGCCGCCACAATCTCCTGCGACTCGCGACGCCGCTCGCGCGACTCTCGGAGACGCGAATCACGACTTGCGATTGGCACCGAATGCCCCGCTTGCCGTTTACACTGGGCGGTTGCATCCGGATAAAGGACTGCTGGACCTGGTGACTGCCTGGCGGCCGATTGCTGAGCGCTGGCCGGCGGCGCGGCTCTGGCTGGTGGGGGAAGGACCGCAGCGGGAGGAACTGTTTCGCCGCATCAGTGACCTGGATTTGAAATATCGCATCTGCCTGCCGGGCGCTTTCGACGATACGGAGCAGGTTCTGGAAGCGGCCGATATGTTCATTCTCCCGTCGTATAGCGAAGGCATGTCGCTTTCGCTTCTCGAAGCGATGGCCGCCGGAATTCCCGTCATCGCCAGCGACATTCCCGGCAATCGGGCGCTGGTCGCGCATGAGCGAAGCGGCCTGGTCGTCCCCCCGCGAGATGCCCGCGGCCTGTCGGCGGCAATCGTCCGTTTACTGGAGCAACCGGCGATTCGGCTGGCCCTCGGGAGCCAGGCTCGGCAGGTAGTGCAAGCGAAGTATTCGCTGGAAAAAATGGGGCGCGAGCACCTGGAGCTGATTGAGCGGCTGTCGAGACACTAAGGCATGCACAGTCCCGCCAGACGGCGGATGCGGGGACAATCGCTGTTGCAATTCGGTCATCGTCCCCAGAACCTCGGTGCGGAATCCGCGCCCATCTCATTTATCGCTTCGGCATAATCGGCACGTGTCGAAACCTCAACCAAGTTGGCAGGGTTTTCCTAGAATCCTCACTTCGCGCCAAGACGAGGGCGAACTGTCTTGCCAGCGTGGGAATTGTCCCTCGTTTTTAGTAGACTCGGACCATGCCTCTGGACTTCAAATGCCCGCACTGCCAGCGGCCTATTCGCCCCACAGCCGAACAACGGGGAGAGCTTGTTGCCTGCCCGCATTGCCGCAAGCAAGTCCCCATTCCGGCTGATGACACTCGCGATTCCCCTAAAGCGCAGAGTGCGGACCCAGGTTCGCCGCCGCCTACCACCATCTGGCATGTGCAAACCGAGGATGGCAAACAGTATGGGCCGGTCACGGGAGAGTTGCTTCAGGTTTGGTATGAGGAAGGGCGGATCACGGCGGATTGCCAGTTGCTGCGAAAAGGGTCTGGCCAGTGGCAGTGGGCGACGGACGTTTATCCAGAATTGGATCCAGCCGCCGAGCACAAACCAGTCGGCCCCAAGGAAGCGGCTCCGGCCAGGCCGCGAAAGCCGGAGGTGCGAGCCGCTCCCGTGCAGTCGGCGACGCAGATCACACCGCTTAGCCCGAGTGACTTCCCCACCACTGGCTCCGGTCTCAAGTCGCTTGGTCCAGTCATCCGCCCCTTGCCGCCAGGCTATGAGGAACCGCGATTCCACAGCGAGGAGGCGCTGGAAGACCGCCGGAAGTATGCCCCGTTCATGGTGGCCCACATGGACCGCCCGCCGCTGCACAAGATGCTAATCGTGGTGGCCATTGCCAACTTTGCCGTCGGATCGCTGCGAGCCGTGTTGTACTTCATTTTGTTCCTGTTCCTGCTCGCGGGAATTGGAACACTCGGTGAAAACCCGGATCAGAAGCTTATGGCCCGGGCAGCCGTCAGCCTGGCCCTCGCTTTCTTGATGCTCGTCCTCAATATCACCATCATTTCCGCTGGCATTGGGCTGCTCCAGCAGCGGGACTGGGGCCGCACGGCGACCTATGCCGGCACGCTGATCGGCATGGTCGTCCAGCTCACCGGCCTCTGCGTGACCATGATGTTGGGGGCCGAAGGGAGCGGCCTGGCCCGAATGCTATGGATCTGGCTGCTGATCCTGCTGATGCCGAGCATCCTGTTCGACGCCTTTGCCGCTGCGGCGCTTTCCGTCCCCAGCGTCGTCGAGGATTTGGAAGAGTAATCCGCGCGAGACTACCTTCTGTTCCCCCGCCTGTCCCCCTTCCGTCCGTCTTTGCTTTTCGTCCGTGTTCGATCCGTATCCTTCCTTGGCTTCTTCGTCTCTTTCTTGGGAGCGGACGCGATTTTTTTGACCACACGATAGTCCAGCAAGCGCTTGTCCACATCGACGTGCGAGACCTCGACTTGGATGACGTCCCCCAGACGATAGCTGTTTCCTTCGCGATAGCCGACCAGGCTGTGGGAGCGGGACTCGAAGCGGTAGTGGTCGTCGCCGAGTGTGCTGACGTGAATCAGCCCTTCCGCCGGCAAATCGACTCCCTGGGCGAAGAGGCCGAAGTCTTCGACGCCGGTAATGACTGCCTCCATCTGCATTCCGACGCGTTCGGCCAGATACGAGAGGAGTTTGACCTTGGTCAGCTCGCGCTCGGCAACCTGGGCCCGCTGTTCGCGTTCGCTGCAATGCTCGCCGAGGAGCATGAGCTCGTCGAAGTTCTCCCGCGGCTTTTTGCCGCGGTGGATGGCTTCCAGGGCGCGGTGAATCGTCAGATCGGGGTAGCGCCGGATTGGCGAGGTGAAATGGCAATACTCCTTGCTGTTGAGGGCATAGTGTCCCTCGTCCACGGGACTGTAAATGGCCTTCTGCATCGAACGGAGGACCGCGTAATTCACCGCGTGCGCCTCCGGCTGGCCGGCGACGGCGGCAATCACTCGTTTGATTTCAAACCGGCTTTCCAGGCTGTCCGCTTCGATGCCGAGCTCGTGAATGAACTCGGTCAGGGCTTTCAGCTTCTTTGGGTTCGGCAAATCATGGACGCGGCGAAGGAAGGGAACTTCCTTGGCCGAGAGGATGCGAGCGACCGCTTCGTTCGCGGCCAGCATGAATTCCTCGATGACCTGGTGGCTCTCCGTGTTGACCACCAAATGAGCCCCGGTCACCTTTCCGCCCTTATCGAGATCAATCTTCACCTCCGGCAGTGTCAATTCGATGGACCCCGCCTTCAGCCGTCGCTTGCGCAGCGTCATCGCCAATTCGTGCATGTCGGCAACGAGTTGGTGGACTTGCGGCGTCAGCTTGCTCCGCCACGCTTCGCGGTCGGCCAAATACTCATCCACTTCTTCATAAGTGAACCGCCGGACGCTTTTGATGGCCGACTTGTGCCACTCGCTGGCAATGGGCGTCCCCTCCGGCGAGAATTCGATGAAGCACGACTCGCAGTACCGCACCTTGTCCGGCTGGAGGCTGGCCAGATTGTTAGAGATGATCTCTGGCAGCATCGGGATGACCCGGTCGGGCAGATAGACGCTCGTCGCCCGGTCCTTGGCTTCTCGGTCGAGCGGCGTCTTCACCTTCACGAAGTGCGAAACATCGGCAATGTGCACCCCCAGCCGCCAGTGGCCGTTATCCAACTTGGAGAGCGAAATCGCGTCGTCGAAATCGCGGGCATCGACGGGGTCGATCGTGATGATTGTCTCGCCGGTCAAATCCAATCGCTTGCCGACGGATTCGTCGAAGTTGTCAGCTTCCGCGCGGGCCGCTTCCATCACGTCGTCGGGGAATTTTTCTTCGAGGCCGAACTCCCGCATGATCGAAAGGGTATCAACTCCGGGTGCGCCACGCTTGCCGAGCAGTTCGGTGATGACCGCTTCGCCCGGATGGAGCGGGGAGGGGAAACGGACCATCTCCACGACAATCTTGTCGCCGGGGACTGCGTTCTTAGCACCGGGGTCTCCCACCGGAACCGGCTGGCCAAAGGTCTTGCCGTCGATCTCCACAAAGGCATCGCCATCGCGCTCGCAGTAGACGCCGACAAATTGGTGCGTGTCCCGCTCCAGGATTTCCAGGATTTCACCCGCCCGCCGCATGTCGCCACCGCTGTTTCGAGCCTGGCTGCGGCTGAAACGAACGCGGACCAGGTCGCCACTGGCGGCGTCGTGAGCGCTCTTTTGCGGAATGAAGACATCGAAGCTCCGGTCGCTCCCTGCCGGAGTTCCTGAAGGCCGCACAAAGCCGAAGCCGGCTGCGGCGCGGCGGAACTTGCCGACGACTTCGTTTTTATTTGTTGGAGGACCACTCCCAGCGCCATCATGCTTCTTGGAACGCAGTGTTTCAGCCGGCGGCGAAGCACCATGATGTTGTGCGACCGAATGCATGCGTCTTCCACCGGCCTGCTGTTCCTGCTGGTGCTTATTGGTTGCTGCCTTTTGCTTGCCGGCACTTACCGATCTCACCAGATGCCCGCTGCCATAGGATGCCTTGCCTTGCTGCACCAGCCGTTTGATGGCCAGCTTGAGCGCGCGATGCTGCTTTTCGGCAAGTTTCATCTGTTTGGCAATCACCCGCGGCTTGACGGGTTGATAGTTGGGCCGCGAGAGATGGGCCAGAACCAGGGGTTCCAGCTTGCGGGCGGCGGGAGATGCTTTTTCCGGCCGCTGGGAGCCGGGGGCGGAAATTTCGTCCGCATCGTCAGAGTTTTCGAGTTTGTTTTCGTCCTGCTCTTCGTCCAGATTGTCTTTTTCGTTCATTAATTAACTGTACCGGCGCACAGCGATAGCGCCTACTCCTGGCTGTTTGCGACGGGAAAAGAAGGGCGAACATCGCCTAAATCCCGCCAGCGTTCAAGATTCGAAGACCTGCTGCCGCGGCGAAATTGGCCCAGCTTACGGTCTCATTAATATAGGCTAGATGGGGCCGGTGGCAAATGGTTCGCCGTAAAACAGAAATTTCCTGCCGTTTTCCGGATTCTGTCAAAAGATGGGTTGCTATTAGAATGACAACTCGTAGTGTGCGGGGACGGATTGAACCGATGCCTTCCCTCGGCGCACCAAAATACCGCTGGTGCGCTCACTTCCTTCGCCAATTCTCGCCCCCATTCGAGGAGTCTTGCATGTACCTCTCTCTGTCTCGCCTCTTTGGCCTTGGCGGCTCCGGCCTGGTCGCCGTCGCCTTTACTTTTCCACTCAACGAAGCCATCGCCCAGGAGGAGCGGGAAATCGTGATCCAGCGAGTCGTGGTGGAAGAGAAGAGGCAGACGGACGATGACGACCAAGAGAAATCGTCGTATTGGCTTGGCGTGGCGTTAGAAGGGTCCGAAGGCGTCAGTGGCCTTACAATCGCCGACGTCTTACCGGACAGTCCCGCGAAAAAGTCTGGCCTGCAGGCGGGAGATGTGCTGGTCGCAATCGGTGACAGGAAATTGGAACGCCTGGAGCAACTGGTCGATTCGGTGCAGGATTCCCAAGGACGCACGCTCAAGGTTAAGTTTCTTCGCGAAGGCAAGGAACTGGTCCGCGAGGTCAAGCCGGGCAAGCGACCGGAAACAGTTGGGACGGAAGAAAAGGAAAAGCCGGAGCTGCCGAAGAAGTCGGAAGACAATCGCTATGCCCCCAAGCCTGTTTCACCGGAGGCGAGACCCGCTCAGCCCGGTATCGCCTGGCAGAGAATCGAAATGCCCAAAACGGGAACTGGACCACAAGGGGGAAGCGGCACGATGCACCTCTACACGGTTCCCAAGGGGGCATCCGGTGCTCCGTCTGCAGGCGGCGGGTCGGCATTTCCACCCTCTTCATTTGGCACTTCCCCGCAGCCGATGATGGCTCGCCTGGCGATTGCGCCGCAGAATCCACAACTTCCCGATGACATGGAAGTGACCGTTTCCAAAAGGGGAAACAAGCCCGCGGTTATCACGGTCCGGCAGGGAGATAAACTCTGGAAGACGACCGAGAACGAGTTGGGCATGTTGCCTCCCCCCGCTCAAGCCTATGCGTCCAAGGCGCTGGGTAAGGATGTGTTGCGAGCGAGGATGCCGGCTGGCGCTCCTGGGATGGGTGGCGGCATGATGATGCCCGGAATGCCGAGTATTGGCGGGACGGCAAGTGGAATGCCAGGCGCGTCCCCTCCCCGCGAAATGCGGCGCATCGAGCTGCGCCTGAATAAGAACGGTGAGATTGAATCGATGCAAGGAACCAAGGAGTCGCCGCAAGTGAAGGTCCTTCCTGGCGGGGCAATTCAGGTGGAGATTCACGAAGGGAAAGACGAGAAGAAGGGAGAAACGACGGAAAGGCCAGCAGCGGAAAAAGGCGATCCAGCTCGTGCCGACCGCATACGCGTCCTGCAACTGCAAGCGGAACAGCTCCGCGAGCTGCTCGACAAGCTGAAAGCAGAGGTGCAGGAGAAGAAGTAGGGAAAATTTGAATTTCGCCATTTCCTCACAGCGTCTTCAGGTACTCCAGCACTGCCCGTGCTTCGTCATCCGTGAGCTGCAGCGGGAAATCATGTCCCGCTGCTGATTTGCCGAAGGCCCGCGTGTCGAAGTAAGTCCGCTTCTGCCAGTCCGCAATGGCTTCCTTGGGGAGCGTGACAAACGTCTCCACTTGCAGACCGGCCAGCTCTTGGTCATATCCGTCTTCGTCGCGTCGCCAGACGACGGGACGCTGCTTCGGCCGGAGCACGTGCCAAATTGTCGGCACGCTGCCGTTGTGAAAATACGGGGCGCTGGCCCAGATGCCATCGAGCGGCGGCGCGACGTAGCCGCCGGGGTCGTTGATGTTGTTCTTGGCACCATGTTCGGCAAACCAGCTTTGGCCATAAGAGTCGCGGTGTTTGGGGGTCAAAGCATCCAGCCGAGCACGGTCGGTTTTGATGTCTTCGATCCCCACCAATAGTTCTGGATAGCTAGAGTTTTTGCCGTAAGTGCCGTGACACTCAGCACAGACGCGGCGGAAGGCAGTCTCTCCGCGAGCGGCTAATTCTTGATCTATGGGGTGCGGATATTGGGGGGGCTTTAGCGAGCTGATGTAGGCATAAACATCGCGGTAGTCCGCTTCCCACTCTTTGAACTTTTCCGGGCCGTTACTCCGGACCATGGTGAATTGCAACAGTCCGCGGTGCCCCTTCTCGGCAAAGCCGTCGATGTAAAGCTGCTTCTTCCTGGCGAAGTGCCACCACGCCGGGGCGTCCATGTCGTGGTGCACCATCCGCGGCGGCAGGCGGTCGTCGTGATAATTGAGATCTTTGTCCCGAAAAGCCATGAGGGCGACGCCAAAGTTGACGGCATTGGTGGTGCCGTTGGTCGCCCCGAGCGGGACAAAAATGCTGCCGAAATCCATCCGTCCCAAGGGCTTCCCTTGTTCAAATTTAAGGGAGCGAGTTTCCTCCGTCAGTGTCGCCAAGGCGTAATGTGAATTGGGCAATCCCGGCCAGACTTTCCCTGCGACTTTGCCGCCGTGGCAAGCAAAGCAGTTCATCGTCCAGTTGCCTTTGGAATCGACGACGTACTGCAGCGGCTTCGTCGGGTCTTCCGGCCGCGGTGTCAGGCCGTAACGGGCAAACGCCAGCTTCCGCCGCTCTTCGGGAGTCGCCTTTTCCGCCTCGCTGCGGAGTGTCTCAGGCCATTTGGTCCAAACCTTGTCGAAAATGTCCTGCGTAAAGTCCGGCGGCAGATAGGTCTTTTGCGTGAGGAACCAATAGCCGCGTTGCTCCGAACTGAGCCCCTTTGGTGGCGAGTCCGCCGCAAGAACCTGCAGCGAGAAACTGGTCAGAATTGCCAGAATCGGCAGCGCAAGAAAATATCTACTTCGCATGGTGCCATTCTAACCGCAGCGAAGCCCGCCGCGCAACGCAAGGCGGAAAGGACGTGGTCATACCTGCGGGGCACTCTTTCGCGGGACAAAGCCAATCGCAAAGCAGACGACCATGATGAGCCAGAAAGCGATGCATTCCGGCCATTTGAGGCTGTGGAAATTCAAAAGGTGCGGAACGTGCGGCAGGGCGATTTCCACTTGGGCCTCGCCATTCACGGGCGGCGGGGGCGGAGGGGGTTCATCGTGGGAATGTCCCTTGCTGCCGAAGGGCCATTTTTTCTCCAGCCAGTCATCGTATCCATGCACGAGCTTGAGACGTCTGGCTTCCAGGCCTTCAAAGGACTGCTTCCAACCCCCGAGGTTTTTCGCCATCCACTGCGGCTTGTCGAAGCTCCAGTCGGAGTTGAATCCCCAATCACCCAATAGCTTAAGTCCAATGATGATAACCAGCAGATAGGCGGACAGTTCAAATCGCGGAAACTTGTCGAGCAGCCGCATGAACATTGCGGCGGCGAACCGCATCATGACCACGCCGATAATGCCGCCGGTGATGACCACCCAGAGTTTGTTCTGCCGAGCACCGGCCAGAGCCATCGCTGCCAGGATGGAATCCACGGCAAAGGCGATGTCGGTGAGTTCGATGACGAGCACGGTGCCCCAGAAAGATCGAGGCTTGCGAGCGGAAGTTTTTTCCGAAGCGACATCGGGAACGCCGTTGCCGTTCTCGCTTGCATCCCCCGCCAGCAACGACCTTCCAAGCGGCACTCGCTCGCGGATTTCCAACTCTTCCTCCGCCGCGGTAAGCGGTTTTCCGGTTGCTTCATCAACGAGTTGCGGCTGGCCCGTGGGATCCGAAACGACCTTTTGTTCGTGCTCTTCTTTGGCTTCGAAGAACAAGTGCTTCACCGCGATGTAAACAAGATAGGCCCCCCCCAGGAACTTGACGATGGTCCACTGCAACAGAAAACTCGCGGTGCAAATGGCAATGACGCGGAACACGAATGCCCCGATCAGACCATACGACAAGGCCCTCGCCCGCTGGTGCTTGGGGAGTCGTTTCGCCAGCAGGCCCAGGACGAGGGCGTTGTCGATGGAGAGCACCCCTTCGAGAACGACCAGCAGCAGAATGACGGCGATATCCGTGGTATCGAGGTTCTGGCCGAGAACGTTGATGGCGGCCAGGGGAAGGCAATCAATGAGCATCAGAAATAGGTTTGGAGGGAGTTACGGCGGGTGATCCCCATTTTACCGGCACTGCCTACGGCTCATAGCCTAGGTTGGGTGCCAGCCAGCGTTCTGCCGCGGCAACCGTCATTCCTTTGCGGCGGGCGTAGTCGGACACTTGCTCCTGCGTAATGCGGTCGAGGGCGAAGTAGCGGGCCTGCGGATGGGCGAAGTAAAGGCCGCTAACACTGGCAGCCGGCCACATGGCGAAAGACTCCGTGAGCGTGATGCCGGCGTTCTTCTCGGCATCCAGGAGCCTGAAGAGAATCTCCTTCTCGGTATGGTCCGGCTGGGATGGATAGCCGGCAGCGGGGCGAATGCCGCGGTACTTTTCTTCAATCAGGTCGCTGGGGGAGAGGTTCTCGTTTTTGCCAAAGCCCCAGTCGCTGCGCGCCTGGGCGTGGAGGAGTTCCGCGAAGGCTTCGGCCAGGCGGTCGGCGAGAGCCTTCACGAGGATGGAGTTATCGATTTCATGCTTCTTGTCGAACTCGGCGCAGAGTTTGTCCGCGCCGATACCGGCGGTTACGGCGAAGGCGCCGAGATAGTCCTGCCGTCCGCTCGATATTGGCGCAATGTAATCGGCCAGGGCGCGAAAGTCCTTCTGCCCCTGGCGTTCCCACTGCTGGCGGAGCGTGTGGAAGCGAGCCAACTCAGTCGTCCGCGAAACATCGGTGAATAGTACGATGTCATCGCCGTCGCTGTTGGCGTGCCAGAAGCCGTAGACAGCGCTGGCCGTCAGAAGCCGGTCGTGGACGATCCGGCTAAGCAATTGTTGGCCGTCTTCGAAGAGTTGCTTTGCGGTCGGGCCCTGGTCGGGGTCTTCGAAAATGCGAGGGTACTTTCCCTTCATCTCGTAGGTCATGAAGAAGGGAGACCAGTCGATGTACGGAATAACTCTTTCTAGCGGGTAGTCGCGAAGAATCTTGGCCCCGGTGAACGTCGGCGTGGGAATGTCGATGGTTGCCCACTCGGTCTGAAATTTCCTCTTGCGGGCCTCGGCCAGCGGCGCGAGCTTTACATCGCGGGCTTGGTACGACGCGATCAACTGCTTTTGCAGCTCGCGGTTCTCCTTTTCAAGCTTAGGTCGCAACTCCTGGCTCATCAGCTTGTCGACGACGCCGACGCAGCGGGAGGCGTCGAGTACATGGACCGTCGGCTGATCGTACTGCGGGGCGATGCGGACGGCAGTGTGCTTGGCGCTGGTGGTTGCTCCGCCGATGAGCAGCGGCAGCTTGAAGCCGCGGCGTTTCATCTCCTTGGCGACGTGCGTCATCTCGTCGAGGCTCGGCGTAATCAGGCCGGAGAGCCCGATGATATCGACCGATTCCTTGAGAGCCGTTTCCAGGATTTTCTCCGCCGAAACCATTACGCCGAGATCGATCACTTCGTAGTTATTGCAGCCGAGCACGACGCCAACGATGTTTTTGCCGATGTC
>SXOA01000027.1 GCA_005778405.1 Planctomycetaceae bacterium | reverse complement strand
CGCGGGGGACGACGTGATCGGGGCTTCCCTGACCGATCTGGTGAACTATGGCCTGTTCGTGCTGGAAGCCAGCGGCGGGGCGGGCAACGACCGTATGGAAGTCGCAGTCGGGGACCCATGCTGTTTCCCCGAAAGCGTGACGCAGATCAAGCTCAGCGGCGACGCGGGGGACGACGTGATCGAAGCTTCCCTGACTGGCCTGATGAATGAGGGCCGGTTCTTACTGGAAGCCAGCGGAGGAGCGGGCAACGACCAGATCAACGGCTTCTTCGTACCATGCATACTTCCTGGAAGCGAGACGCAAATCAAGCTGAGCGGCGACGCGGGGGACGACGTGATCGACGCTTCCCTGACTGAACTGATGAATCAGGGCCGGTCCGTGCTGGAAGCAGACGGGGGCGCCGGCAACGACCGCATCGCCGCCCGGGTGGAGCTGGACGAGGAGAGCCGGGGCGGTCCGCACATTCGGGTTCTCGGCGGCTGGGGCGACGACGACCTGACGCTCGCCCTCTACGGGGTCGATGTGGAGAGCCTGTTGACCCCCCTGGTGGACGGCGGCCGCGGCCGCGACGTGGCCTACGTGACACGCAACGTGCGCGTCGCCAACTGCGAGGAAGTTTTCTTTCTGGATGATGAGGGGGGGCTAGATGGATAACGGACTTCGCAAGAATTCCGAGAAACGACGATTGGGTAGCTTTGAAGATCGGTGAGACTCCGACCTTCAAACCCGGCGCGCCGGGACTCACCGGCTGTGACGCCGGCGGGGCCGTCCCGAATTTCAAAAAAAGTTTTGGAAAAGTGCCAAATGCGCAACTGGACATTGGTATAATAGCACCTGCCCGGTGGAGGCCTGCTCCCAAGTGGAGCGGGGGGCCTGTTGGGCGCGGGTCTCCTGACCCCGTCCGGATTATCGACCGCAGGTCTCCCGGACACGCTCACTAAGGAGACCTGCGGTCACGTGTTTCGGCAAGGTCGGAGACCTGCGCCGAACGGAGGGGGCGGATGGTTGACCTGAAGACCCAATACCCTCACCCCGGCTATCTCCCTAGGGGAGAGGGGGGACGGAAGGTGCTCTTTCTCAATCTGGTTGTGGGACTTCAAGAGGGGGAGAAGGTGAACCGCGAAGTTCGCGGAGGTGCGCGGAGAGAATGTTCGCTGACGAGGCGGACCCTCCGCGACTTTCAGCGATCTCCGCGGTTCAATTACGGACGAATCAAGAATTGGCCTGATTCACGCCGCGGAATGCCGCAAGTCTTTGACAGCAAATAGTTTGCGGATGTGATTCTGCTGAAAACGGAGAGCTTGAATCATGAATCAGTGCGGCGTGAAGAGTGGTTGTTTTCAGGCAAGTGGAACTTGTTGGGCGACTAGTTGGGCGCGGGTCTCCACTAGTTGGGCGAGGGTCTCCTGACCCCGTCCGGATGATCGACCGTTGGTCTCCCGGACAAGCCCACGCATGAGACCTGCGGTCAAGTGTTTCGGCGGGGTCAGAGACCCGCGCCGAACGCGCCGGCGTCAGTCAACGTCCAGCATTCGTAGGTTGGGCGCTATGCGGGCGAGTTGCTCGGCCATGTAGCGATTGACGCCGGCGGTGGTGCGGAGGGTCATGGCTTTGCGGAGCACCTGGCGGGCGGATTCCAGCGTCAGGTGGGCGGCCAAGTCTTTCATCGAGGGGATGAATGCTGGGCTCATGCTGAAGCTCCGCAGGCCCATCGCGAACAGCAGCACGAAGGCCCGCGGCTGGCCGGCCATTTCGCCGCAGAGCGTGAGTGATTTTCCGGATTTTTGGCAAGCCTTGATGACGTGAGAGAGGACCTTGAGCACCGGCGGCGCGAGCGGCTGGCAAAGGTGGCTGACCTTGGGGTTGTCGCGGTCGGCGGCCATCAGGTATTGCACCAGGTCGTTGGAGCCGATGGAGACGAAGTCCACTTCCGGCAGCATGTCCTTAATCGAAATGGCCGCGGCGGGGACTTCCAACATCATGCCGAGTTTCACATCGCTGCCGAACGCCTTTTGTTCCTGCCGCAACTGCTGGGCGGCCTTGTTCACCATCGATTTGACTTTGCGGATTTCCTCGAGGGCGGTGATCATGGGAAACATCAAGCGGACGCGGCTGCCGACATGTTCCGCGTGTGCAGCCGCCCGCAGCACCGCCCGTAATTGCGTGGCAAAGAATTCGGGATGTTCGAAAGAGAGCCGGATGCTCCGCCAGCCCATGAAGGGGTTCGCTTCCTGGTGGGTGTGGCCCAAGTAGGGAACCGTTTTATCGCCGCCAATGTCGAGCGTGCGGATGGTGATGGTCCGGTTGGGACTGGCGTCGATGACTTCCTTGTAGGCGATGTACTGCTCTTCCTCGTCAGGCACGTCGGGGTGGGTGAGATAGAGATATTCGGTGCGAAACAAGCCGACGCCGCTGGCCCCCATGGCGACCGCCGCGCGGGCATCAATGGCACCGTTGATATTGGCCACCAGTTCCAGATCGATGCCGTCTTGAGTGCGAGCCGGTTGGTCCCGATTGGCGGCGAGTTGATCCTTGAGGAGGAAGAACTCTCGCTCCAGCTTGAGGTACGCGCTCCGTTGTTCCGCATCGGGATTAACTAGGACGTGACCGCCCCGGGCATCGACGACAATCGTGTCGCCGGTTTTCACGTGGCTGAGGATGCCGCGCATGCCGGAAATGGCCGGGATGCCGCGGCTGCGGGCGATGATCGCCGCGTGGCTGGTCTGGCTGCCCGCTTGGGTCACGATTCCGCGAACTTCCAGACCGCCGAGGGTGACGACTTGCGACGGCAGCAGTTCATCCGCCACAACAATCACCGGCCCGCTGAGGACGCTGGTCGCCTCCGGTTTGGCGACGTCGGACAAGTGAGTGGAGAGGCGGATCACCACATCCCGGACGTCGTTGACCCGCTCCTTGATATATTCGTCGTTCGTCTTGGTGAAGAGGATGGTGTATTCATCCAGCAGACGGTGCAGCGCGGCCTTGGCGGTCAGGCGGTCATTGACGACCCAGGTGCGAACTTTGTTGGTGAAGGCGGCGTCCCGCAGGATCGACTCATGAGCGGCAAAAATGGCCGCTTCTGGGGCACCGACCTGGGCCGCAACCTTGTGATGCAGCGCGCGCAGCTCCGCGGCCGCCTTGTCGCGGGCGGTTTCGTAACTGGCAAGTTCAGCAGTGACTTCGTTGTCCTCCAGGCGTTTCGTATCGGGGTCCACGAAAATCTCGTGGATGCAATAAGCCGTGCCGACGGCAACGCCTGGAGAAACGGAAATGCCTTTACGCATACGGAGGGAAATGTATCAGCAAATGGAAGGCGTGACAAAGGGCGCGGACCGACTTTTCAGGCGTAAGGGGTTCCACAGCAAGGACTTGGAGTTGCTCAGGCGAGGCTGGCAGGAGTTCCGCCGCGGGCAGGCATGCGCTGGAAACTTCCCTACTTGTCCCTTCGCTGAGCTGGTGCGGGTTGTAGCAAATCGGGTAGAGGGATATACTTACGCACTTTCGCACAAGTGGATGTTGGGCACGGTTGGAGAACCTTGGTTTCATGCGGTTTAGTCAACTTGACCAGGTGCTGGAACTCGAGCCAGGGGTGCGAATCAGGGCGGTGAAACGACTCTCCCCGGATGAACATTACCTGAAGGATCATTTTCCCCGGTTCCCGGTGATGCCAGGAGTCATCATGCTCGAGGCCTTGTTTCAGGCCAGTGCCTGGCTCGTGCGGCAGAGTGAGGGTTTTTCCCATTCCATGGTACTGCTCAAGGAAGCGCGAAACATCAAGTATTCAGACTTTGTCACCCCCGGACAGACTTTAGAGGTGACGGCGGAAATTCTCAAGCAAGACGATGTTTTTACCACATTGAAGGCTCAAGCGACTGTCAACGGCAACTCAGCCGTCACCGGCCGGCTTGTCCTGGAACGATTCAACCTGGCGGACCGATATCCGCAGCGAAAAAACACTGACCCCTATACTCGCAACGAATCCCGAATCCACCTGGCAAAACTGCTGTCGCCCCAAGCGGGCGGGCCGGGATAAACTTCCGCTGGCTGCTAATTGTTAAATTGGACTGGAGTACCTTGGACATGCCTACAAAAGACGAGATTTATAAGAAGGTTCAAACGGCCCTGGTGGATGCCCTGGGTGTGGACGACGAGGAGGTAACTCCACACGCCACGCTGGTTGGGACATTAGGGGCCGAGTCGATTGACTTTTTGGACATCGTCTTCAAGCTCGAAAAGGCGTTTGGGGTAGAAATCCCCCGCAAGGATCTGTCCCCCGAGGACATTCTCACCAATGCGGCCTATGTTCAGGATGGCAAAGTAACTTCCGCGGGAATTGCCGAGCTCAAGAAGCGAATGCCGTTTGCGGACTTCGCGGTTTTCGAAGCCAACCCACAAATCCGGGATTTCAGCAACCTGATCACGGTCAGTGCGCTGTGCCGATACATCGAGTCCAAAGTGGGAGCGTAAGAAATGACGAAATTCGAATGACGAATGGCGAATGAAATTTGCCATGGGTTATTCGTTCGTCGTTTGTCATTCGAACTTCGTCATTTTGCCTCGGCTGCCATGCGCTGGTTCTGGATCGATAAATTCGTGGAGTTTGAGCGCGGCAAACGCGCGGTCACGCTCAAGAATGTCAGCATCGTCGAAGAAGAACTCGACGAGTACCTGCCGGGGTTTCCGGTATTTCCCAATTCACTCGTCATCGAAGGAATGGCGCAAACGGCGGGACTTTTGATCGGCGAAGTGAGCGGCTTTGAGGCTCGCGTGGTGCTGGCAAAGGTTGGGAAGGCGGTCTTTCACCGCCATGCCTTTCCCGGCGACCAACTCCGTTACACGGCCGTCGTCCAGGACATGCAAAAAGACGGAGCGATTGCTTCGCTCACCAGCCACATCGGCCTGGAATTGCAGGCGGAAGTAGAGATGATGTTTGCCTTTCTTGATGACCGGTTCCCCAGCGGGCCGCTGTTTGAGCCGATCAATTTTCTGGCAATGATCCGCGCGTTTGGCATGTACGACGTCGCCAAGGCGGACGGCCAGCCAATTCCGCCTCCGGCATTTTATCTCGCTGCTGAACGCGAGGCCGATGAGGCCTATCCCACAGGACCCGTGAATTCGTAGCCCGCGACCGAGAAACACTCGCGCAAAAAAAGCCGCGGCACCTAGCCGCGGCTTGGGATTTGTTAGTAAGTAGTTCTTACGTGGATTAGAAAAGCCCGCCGCCACCTCCACCACCACCGAAACCACCACCGCCTTGTCCGCCGCCTTGTCCGCCGCCTTGAGTGTTTCCGGCACCAGTGACGAAGTTAAACGTGGAGACTTCGCTGACCAGGGAGAACGTCGGAGCCGGCGACACGCGGACATAACGACGGTCGGCCGAGATTACCGCGGTGGTGCTGAAGTTGGCACCTTCCGGCAACGTAATAATCACCGGACGATAGCCGACCGCACCGCGACCGAAGAAGCCCAGGCCATTGTTGCCAAACAGCCGTTGGGCCGCACCGAAGTTTTGGGCAGCCCCCGAGTCACTGAACTGTCCCATTTGCTGGGCCAGAATCGCCCGGTTGAAGGCATTCTGAACCTTGGCGGCCTGGGCCACTTGAGCTTCCGGCAGAGCTTCCTTACGGCGGCCTTCGTTGAGGGCAAAAATCACCTGAGCGTCCTTGTCCCCCAGTTTGACCTGCTGTTGCTCAAACGTCTGCTTGTCGGTTCCAAAGTGCGTGTAAACGGTCACTGTCACTTGTTTTTGCGTAGGCATACCCCAGGCCGTGCGGAGAAGCACTCGGTATTGGCCCTTGAATCCTTCGCCGCAAGCATACATTTCCGTATAACCATCGGCGGAAGTCCCCAGATCAGCCGCAGAGGCGTCTCCAAAAAAGACGCCGCCATCAATCGACCGCGGATTGCGCATCGAACAGATGGTTCCTGAAGGCCCGATCACCGTCATGTCCACATCCGCGTCGCCGGTCCAGTTCACCTTGACCACCACATCGCGGGACATGGCAACTTGTACCGCCTTGTTAAAGGCATCGGCCTCGGACTTGCGCTCTTCCTTGAGTAGCGATTCGTAGGTTGCCTTGGCAACGCGGAACGCATCCTCTCCCACTTTCTGATCTTCCTTCGACCAGGACTGGCTGAGGAGACCGACACAGGCCCACTTAATGCCCGAGACATCATTCAGCGACTTCGCCAAAGTGAGCCCTTGCAGGTAGGGTTCAATCCGGGCGGGGCTGGTTTTGGAAACTTGCTGATAGAGCTTGAGAGAACGAGCCTTCAGTCCGCAACGAGCCATGTATTCCGCCACATACAGAACCTGTTCTTCGTTGCCGGCCAGATCGATCGCGGACATCAAAGCCCGCTCGAGTTCATCCGCGGGAGCAGCCGGGTCAGCCTGAATGGCGAGCCCCATCGCTTCGTACATCCAGGATTCCACCAGTCCGTGCTTCAGCGAAGACTGAATCATGGTGCGGACTTCGCCAAACTTCTTTTCCGCGACCAGCTTGCGAGTTGTCTCGCGCACGTCGGCCAGAATCTGCCGCAGTTGCATCTCGTCCTTTGACTTGGAAATCTCGTCCCTTTCGCTTTGGAAGAGATTGTCCCACGAACCCTTCGGGCTGAGCCGCTTGCCCGTGACTTTCGGAAGCTGAACGCGAGGAGCGGCCGGGGCCACTTCTGGCTTGACCGATTCCTTTTTGGTGCCGAGCGAGAGATCGTCCTCAACGGCGAACATTCCACCGCCACCACCCATCATTCCACCGCCGCCACCACCCATACCCAGGCCGCCACCCAAGCCACCGCCACCACCCCCACCCATGCCGCCGCCGAAACCACCCTGACCACCACCACCGCCGTTCAGGCCACCCTGACCGCCGAGGCCGAAGAGGTTGGAGTTCGGGGCAATCGGCACCACGAGGTCGCCGACGCGATAAACCTTGGTAATGAGTTGGCTGCCCGCGTCTTCCGGCGTGGTGATCTGCATCACTTCATCCTTGATGAGATAGGTCAGCCCCAGCTCGCCGAGCATGTTTCGCAAACCGGCTCGCAAGCTGATTTGCTTGAAATTCACGGTAACGGGTGTTTCCAGATTGATGGCCGCTTCTTCGAGCTTTTTGGTGGCCAGAACAATCGGAATGCCGAACCGTTCTTTCAAATCCTCAATAACTTCCTTGAGAGGCGTTTCGGGATAGTCCAAGTCCACATCGGCTTCGAGGGCGTCGAGAATCCGCTGTTCCTTGCTCTTGCCTTTACCGGCGATATCGACGGCGCTGGAGCGGAAGCTCCGCCACGGACTGCGAGAAATCTCTTCCCACTTTTCTGCCGAGGGGTAAACGATCGGCGGTTCATCCGGGAAAGGAACCAGGGCAATTTCCACCTGGTGCAAAGCAGCCAGGAAATTGCGATGCCGCAACAACCGGATTTGCTCGAGTTCTGAGTCGTACCGCTGCATCTGGCCCGAAGCGTTAACGACGGCAGCGATGGTGGAATTTGGCGCCAACTTTTCGACTTCGGGGCGAACAAGTTCATCAGCGTCCTTGTAATTCCCTTCTTCCATCAATGCATCAAAGCGATCCATCACCTGTTTGAGCTTTTGAGTCTTGAGGTCCAAGTCACGAACGATCCGTAACTGCTCGCGGGCTTGCGCTTCCCGCTCTCGCTCGCGGGCAATCTTATCCTTGACCACGCCACTCTGACGGCTGGCCTCGCGAATTGCGTTTTGAATCTGGCTGAGCAACTGGCTGCGAACTTCAGCGCTCAACGCGGGAGAGAGCTTGACGATTTCCGCCTTGGCCTTGAGGTTTTGCGACGCACCATCGGGGTCAGAACCCATCTGATCGCGAGCATCCGAGAGCTCTTTTTCAACTTGGGCTTTGATCAGCCCTTCCTGAACTTTGCGTTCGTTCTCCGTTGTGTCCAAAATCCGCTCGGGCTGGGCCAGGACTTCGTCAATCAAAGCCGAGCTTTCAGCGCTTTCCGGCGCTTCAAAATTCACGAAGTAGACGCCCGATTGGCTGTCGCCGCGATTCTCTTCGCGGGCGTTCTTGCCATCCGTTTTCTTGGTCGAAACGGCCTTTTCGGCAGCCGACTTGAGAGCCTTGGCACCGGGATGATTCGGGTCGCGAGCCAGCGCGGCCTGGGCAGCGCTAAGGGCACCTGGGACATCGCCGGAGGCGAGCGCGGCATGACCAAGCCGGGTCAACTCTTCGGCACTTTGGTTGGTGATATAGCGGGCCTCTTTCAGCCCCGCCGAGCCGAGCGTGGGCAAAGAGAGCCCGTCATCAGCGCGAGCGTCGTCAATCAGTTTGGGGAGAAAAGCAAAGTCGTCACTGGAAGCTTCGGGACGAACCGACCACTTCAACTCGATTTCCTTACCATTCAGGTCAGCCTTAACGACAATTTCCTGGGTGCCGGTGCCGTTCACCTTGCCGAGCACAATCGTGTCGCGGTCCAAGCGAAGCGGGGGGACCGCCTTGGGCAGAACTTCCGACAGCCCGGCGGAGAACTCGACCGACTTCGGCCAAATGACGGTCCCGTCGGCAATCTTCGCCATCAATTTGCCAGCAGCTTCGGCGACGCCGGCAGCTCCGTTATCGACCTGCACCATGCCGCCAGTCAGGTTGGAAATCGCGGCCAGAATTTGAATATTCTGCTCGCGGCCAATCGCCAGGCTGGAAACCGCGACTTTGTTAGCCGCCAGATCCGTCACCAGTTTTGTATAGTCTTCGCCAATCAAAAGGTTGGCCCGGCTAATTCCATCGCCGATGTAAACAACGCTCTTCGAAGCGGTGGAATCCTTGGCAAAGCTGGTCATCGCGCTGCGGAGGCCGGCTTCCAGATCGGTCGCCCCCAGTGGGACACGGGCCTGCAACTTGGCAATAGCGGCCATCATTGCTTCGCCATTGGGAGCGACGAACCCTTCGCTCATGGGAACGGCTCGCAGGTCGAGAGCCATCAGGCTCACCTTATCGCTCTTGTTGAGATGCCGCAGCATGCTTTGCAGCGCGGCCACGCTGTCGTCGCGGTATGCGCCGACCTGGCTGGCGGAAGTATCCAGCAGGACGACGACCTCGTGCGCCTGTTGGCTGCTCTGCACTTCCGGAATCAGGCTCAAAGCGAAATAGCTTTCGCCAGGTGCCTTTTCAAAAGTGGCGAGCCTTGCCTTCTCCGCCGCATGGGCTGAGGAAGCAACCAAAGCCAGCATCACCGCCGGCAGAAAAGCCAGCGCCAACTGACTGCGTTTTGTCATGACGTTCACTCCAAGCACAAAAAAGATTCGGATGAGCCTTGCCTGTTCCAATCCTAAACACCAGCAGAACGCGGAGCCTCGACCACGTACCGACGGCCAGCCTCTATTTTATTTGGCGGAGCGTAACTCTGCCAGCAAAAAAGCCGAAATTTAGCGCTGCCGATGCCAACCAATACCTGCAAGGTTGGGATTCGGCAAGATCCTGCAGTGTGCAAAAATCGATAGGCAAACGAGTTAAAGCAATTGCAGTGCCAGGACGCACGAAAGGCGGGACATGGCGATCCTGATCGCGATTCGATTGCACGCGACGGGGGTAACTGGCCACTGAGCGAGGCCGCAAGCATCGACACAAAGTGTTTGCAGGCAGTAGCTTAGAATCAATTGGTTAGATGAAGCACTGAATTGTCGTCGCTCGATGAGAAACAAGCAAACGTCCGGGAAAACCATTACCGACGTTCTTCAATCCCACTTTTCAGCTTGTGCAATTCTGCAACATCTTGTTCCGCTTGGCGTGTTAAGTTCGCGGCAGTGTGATGCAGCAGATCGGAGAGGATTTCGAGGGCTTTAGCGGTTGCGAGGATGATTCGGCGTGAGTCCTCGGAATCATCTTTCGGCTCGATGGGGTTCATCAGCCGGTTGGGGCGGGTAATAGAAGGGGGAAAATCTTCGAACCAACGGTCGAAATCTTGCTCCTCAAACTGCCAGCGGGCTTTGGCGAGTCGCTCTTCGGCCAATACCGCTTCTTCGACGGCATCCCATTGACGATGTAGTCCGTTTTCCACCAGCCACAATCGCGACTCGCGCTGCCAACGGCGATCCATGAGTTTCAGCCCAGTCAGTATTGATTCTGTTGCCCGGCGGAATACGTCGGCCGAAATCGAACGATGCAACGGCGCCAAACGCTCGTTGAGATGCAGCCAGCTAGTATTTGGCCCGCTGGGATCAAAACCAGCAGCGGCCAACTCGGCGGCAGCATATTCCTGTTCGTGCGACCGATCCGAAATCTCAGTTGGCGCTGAATCCGCAATCGGCAACCTCTCCTGAACAGCCGCGAGTCCCGCTTCCAGCCGCTTAGAGTTTTCGGCGAGTTCGTGCCAGGGGATTCCGGCGACTGCGTCGCGAAGGGCAACGGTTCCTTTGATAAGGGAACATGTGGCGGAATGCGCAGTTCTGCCAATGACGGATTTATCGTTCGTGCCGTTTTTTCCGAGGCCCAGTCCGCAGCCGTAAAGTTCGCCCGTCGTCTTGTCGCGCGCGCAGCCTTGTTCGAGTCGTCCAAAGCTCTCGGGATTGCAAGAACAAAAGAGCGGCTGGGACTGCGAATGGTCTTGGTTGGATGCATGGACGACGAGCCGCCCGGACGGCAACGTGGAGGTCCAGAACGCCGCAATCATCCCCCCGGCTAAAGAGACCAAGAGGACCGCAAACGCGTGAAATGAACGGTTCATTCCCACTTCCCTTCGAATCTCACGAGGTCATCCGAGACAACTTCTTGGCATGCCTTGCTACTTTTTTCACAAGGCCGTCTTACAATCTTGCAGCCCTGCGGTTTTGCGCACCATCGCCAAACGCGTAGGTTCGTATCGGAGTCTGCCGTTTAGGGGCATTAGGTAAACGGTGTCTGCCGGCAAAACCGTGACGGCCAGCTATCTAGCGGCTGAGTTGTCCACCGGGTTGCAAACGGCAGCCAGTTTGGTACTCTCGTTAGCCCTGGATAAACGCATTTTTCGCACTTTTTGGAGAGACTCTCATGTCCATGTTCATTGGCGAGGCACTGGCTGGCGACGGAAACGAAATTGCCCACATCGATCTCATGATCGGCGACAAAGATGGCCCGGTTGGCAACGCATTTGCCAACGCCTTGGCCCGGCAAGGCAAGGGGCATTCCAATCTTTTGGCCGTCCTCACCCCCAATCTGGCCGTGAAGCCCGCGACCGTCTTGATCACTAAGGTCACCATCAAGGGTGCCAAGCAAGCCGTGCAAATGTTTGGCCCCGCGCAGGCCGCCGTCGCCAAGGCCGTGGCTGACTCGGTCGAAGCCGGGATCATTCCCAAGGGGAAAGCCGAAGACCTGGTTATCGTCTGCGGCGTCTTCATTCACTGGGAAGCCAGCGACGACAAGAAGATCTACCAGTACAACTACGACGCCACCAAAATGGCTATCGCAAATGCGATGGGGAACAAGCCCAGCGTGGATGAGATGCTGGCCGGCAAGGAAAAAGCGGTCCATCCGTTCCGCGGGTTCTAAACGGACTTCGCTGGCGAATCAGATTGTTTTGGTGGCACGCCCACGGTTTTGCGTGGGCGTGTCTGTTGTTAGGTGTGCAGAATCATGCCCAAGCCAAGAATCCTGATTCAACTTGACCCCGATTCGCACGCCAGCGTCTTCGATGCGGTTGTCGCTGTCGATGCGGGGGTCGAGCATCTGCTGCAATACCACTCTGTTCAGCCGGACCAGGTGCGGGATCTGGTGCATGGGGCGATGTTCACCCGCTCGCCGCAGGATCTCGCTTCGACCGCGATCTTCATTGGGGGTTCGAATGTGGCTCAGGGAGAGGAATTGCTTCGGCGAGCCACCAAGTGCTTCTTCGGCCCGATGCGAGTTTCGGTCCTGCTGGATGCCAACGGCGCGAACACCACAGCTGCCGCGGCAGTTTTGGCTGCGGCGAAACATGTGGATTTGAAGGGGGCGACGGCGACAATCCTGGCGGGAACCGGACCGGTGGGTCAGCGGGCGGCCCGCTTGCTTGCCAGACAGGGAGCGCATGTCCGCCTGGCATCGCGCAGCTTGCAAAAAGGGGAAGAAGCCTGCAACTCCGTCCGCAGCCGAATACCGGAGGCGAACCTTCAGGCGGTAATGACTTCGTCTCCGAGTGACACCGCCGCTGCCGTCGCGGGTGCTCAAATCGTCATTGCCGCTGGAGCAGCGGGCATTCAACTCCTTTCCGCGGATGTGCTGAAGACTGCTACCACGCTGAAAGTGGCGATTGACCTGAACGCGGTCCCCCCACTGGGCATCGAAGGAATCGAGGTGATGGATAAAGCCAAAGAACATTCCGGCGTTATCTGCTACGGGGCCATTGGCGTAGGCGGAAACAAAATGAAAATCCACCGGGCGGCCATCGAGCGGCTTTTCACCCGAAACGACCTGGTTTTGGATGCCGAAGAGGTCTTTGCCTTGGGACAAGGGCTCCAGTAAGCCGCGAGTCCTCTCGCAAGCCAGCAGGGTAAGTCCTGAATCGGCAAAGACTTATGCCTGATCAAAATCCTCTCTGATGGCTCGTGAGAGGACTCGCGGCCGACTTTGGATTTTTCTCGAAATCCCCGCGAACCTTTCTGCCGATGTTCCGTCTTACCCGCGTACCGGCCCGGGAGATACTCTTTTTGCGAATTCCCAGCGGCAAGCTGCGAATTGCCAAAAGAGCGTTTTGGCGGTATATTTTAAGTTTGCAGGAATAGTTTCGCAGTTTGGCGACTCTTAGGAGTAGCCAAGAGGTTAGATCAACAGAGAACCAAAGTCCTTTCGGCAACGAAAGCGACATTTTTATCTTCTTCACATCTCTCGCACTGCGCGAAGCCGCAGCGGAGGACAGCCATGCGTACCGTCATTACCACCATCGCCAACGACAACGTCGTCGCCAATCGCGCTGCCATCGCAGTCGCGGCTGACATGGGCATGGATACGGTGCGCGGGCTCGATCTGCATGCGCTCCGCCTCCATCAGGGACCCTCCCAGAAATTTGGGAGATGGCACCTCGGCAAATCCAAGCCGGGGTGTCAGGAGAGTTATTCCTACCAGGCAGACCAATCGTGGCTGCCGGGCTCGGAATCAACTCCCTCCCGGCTAGGGCGACCCTTCGGGGGCTTACGAGGGACAGCTTAGTTTCGCGACCGTTCGCGAAACCTGTCCTCTAAGCCAACCAGCGGTCGCCAGCCGAGGCCAGCGGATCATCTGATCCGCGCATCCCTCGCCGCTGCTGCCGCTGTTTCCTGACCCCGATGCGTTTGCCCTCGTAGCCACACGCGGCCTCGCGTGTGAGCTGCCTGCCGCAGATTTGCTGCCAGCAAACGCCGCGAGATACGAGAGACAATCATGACCACCATCACTCTGACCAACGATATCACGACGGACAAGATCGAGCTGATCGACCTGGTGACCCGCGCCCAGAGCGGCGACCGGCAGGCCTTCGGCCAGCTCTTCGAGCGGTTCGAGCGGCACGTGCTGGCCATCGGTCTGCGCCGGCTCTCCGACTACGGCGAAGCGCAGGAGCTGTGCCAGGACGTCTTCATCCAGGCGATGAAGAAGATCGACCAGCTCCGCACTCCCGAGGCCTTCCCCGGCTGGATCCGGCAGATCACCACTCGGATGGCGATCAACCGGCTCGTCCGACGGAACGGTGACATTTCGCTGGAGCCCGAGGCGCTGGAAGCGACCGCGGTCGAGGTGGAAACGCCTCTGACCCGGGTGCTGACCCGCGAGCGGGCGACCCAGGTCCGCCAGGGCCTGGCGAAGCTCGGCCGGATGGACCGCGAAACGCTGGTGGCGTTCTACGTCCACGGCCGCTCGCTGAACGAAATGGCCGGGGACTTCGAGGCACCTGTCGGCACCATCAAGCGGCGTCTGCACGTCGCCCGAAAGCGGCTCGCCAAGGAGGTCGAGGAGCTGGCGGTGTAAGCTCCCCCTCTCCCTCGGGGAGAGGGCCGGGGTGAGGGTCTAGGCCTTCAATTGAAACTCAAGCAGCTCGTGTACGCCCGAACTGCTACCTGAGGACGCGGCATCTTTCTGGGAAGGTGCCGCGTTCTTTTTATGCGCTGGCCCATTCATGCCCTGCCGTTGCTGCGTTAATGCTGGGAAACGATTAAGCTGGTCGCGAGTCCCAACTTTGCTTCTTGCCGTCACTCCGTACCGGGAAGTTCTCTGTGAATCTATCATCTTCCTCTAGCGTTCACCTTCTTGTTGGCTGGCCACTCTTCTTGCTGGCGACTGCAATCTGCTCAGCCGAAGATGAACCGCCCAAACCAGCATCACCCCCGTCGGTTCGTTTCGATTTAGAGGCATTGTCCAAAACCCCCGCGGTCTTTCCTGCGGATGTCGCCCCGGCGGAAGGTGTGAAGGCCCACTTCTTTGAAGGGGCGAAGTACAAAGGTCAGCCGACCCGCGTTTTCGCCTACTACGGCGTGCCAAAGGACGCTGCAGCCGAGCCCGGCAAGAAGGTTCCCGCGATGGTTTTGATTCACGGCGGAGGCGGGACGGCGTTTGATCGCTGGGTCAAGGTTTGGAATGCCCGTGGCTATGCGGCCATCGCCATGGACTTGTGCGGCTGTGTGCCGGTGCGAGAAGGGAACCAGTGGAAGCATCACGAGCACGGCGGTCCCCGCGGCTGGGACGCGAGCTTCACGCAGCTTGACGAGCCGGTCGAGGATCAATGGACCTACCAGGCCGTCAGTGCTGTCGCCCTCGCGCATTCGCTGCTCCGCTCGTATCCCGAAGTCGATGCCGACCGCATTGGCGTCACCGGCATCTCGTGGGGCGGATACATGACCAGCATTGTGGCCGGCGTCGATTCCCGGTTTAAGTTCGCCGTCCCCGTCTATGGCTGCGGCTTCCTCGGCGAAAACTCCGCCTGGCTGCCGGCGTTCGAAAAGATGGGGAAAGAGAAAGCGAACCAGTGGCTGCGACATTGGGATCCATCGGTTTATCTCAAAGATGCCAAGATGCCCATCCTGTGGGTCAACGGCACCAACGACTTTGCCTACCCGATGGACTCCTGGCAGAAATCGTATCGACTCCCCGGAAGTCCGCGCACGCTCTGTCTTCGCATCCGCATGCCCCACGGCCACGGACCAGTCGGCGAGAATCCAGAGGAGATTCACGCCTTCGCCAGTCAATTCCTCCGCGGCGGCAACCCGCTCGCCACCATCATGGAGCAGGGTCATAAAGAGGGCGAAGCCTGGGCCACATTCAAATCGGACGTTCCGATCGTTAAAGCGGAATTGGCCTTCACGCTCGGCGATGGAAAATGGCAAGAACGCAAGTGGGAATCTGCCCCGGCAGAAGTCGACGCCAAAACAGGCCGAGTCAGCGCGAAGATCCCCGAGGGAGCGAAGGTGTTCTATTTGAACATCTTCGACAACCGAAACTGCGCCGTCAGCACCGAGCACGTCGAAATCCAAAACAGCAAATGAGCGATCCTCGGCAATTTCCGGCTGAAATGAACGGCGTTCATGTTCCCGGTTTCCTCTACGGAACCGCCTGGAAAGAAGACCAAACCCAGCGGCTTGTGGAGTTGGCGATTGAACAGGGCTTCCGCGGCATCGACACCGCCAACCAGCGGAAGCACTATCACGAAGCAGCCGTCGGTCAGGCCATCGCGGCAGCCATCCAGCGAGGCCTGGTCAGGCGGGACAATCTTTTCTTGCAAACGAAGTTCACATTTCAAAACGGACAGGATCATCGGCTGCCCTATGACCCCGCCGCTCCAATTGCCACGCAGGTGGAGCAGTCATTCGCCAGTTCCCTTCAGCATCTGGGCGTAGATACCGTCGACTCGTATCTTCTGCACGGGCCAAAGCAGCGAACCGGCCTGGCCGCGGATGACTGGTCCGCCTGGAGGGCCATGGAGGGAATCCACGACAGCGGGCGAGCAAAGCTGCTTGGCGTCAGCAATGTCAGTCTCGAACAACTTGCGGAACTGCACGAGAAGGCAAAAGTGAAACCCGCCTTCGTGCAGAACCGCTGCTACGCCTCGCGCGGCTGGGACCGAAGCGTGCGGAAATACTGCAATGCTAACAAGATCACCTACCAGGGTTTTTCACTCCTCACCGCCAACGGCGGCGCACTGTCTCATCCGGAATTTCTCCGCATTGCTCACCGCTATGGCCAGGCCGCCAGCCAGATTGTCTTCCGCTTTGCCGCCAGCGTCGGCATGTTGCCGCTGACTGGAACCACAGACGCAGTTCACATGCGGGTTGATTTGGACGCCGTCTTGGTTCCCCTGGAGCCGGTCGAAACGGCGACCATCGAAGGACTTCTCACGAGCGCAATGACCTAGAGCACAATGTCCCCCTTGGTGCTCGCCACAATTGCAAACAGTTCTCCCTGCTCTGCCGCCGGCACTTGGAATTTGTCGAGCGTCTGCCGCAAGTCGTCCAAAAATGCCTCCCACTCCGCCGCCGTGATTTTCAGGTGCGCGTGCGAGTCGCGCATGTTCCGCCCGGTGTACTGCTGCGGACCGCCGGCGGCCCAACAGATCTGTTCCGTCACCAGATACTTGAAACCCGCCCTGGAGACTCGATGGTGGGCCTCATCCACCAGCGGATTCGCGTTCAGCCGCGTGTCCTCCATGATCCGGTCGATGAAATCATCGACCACGGCGGCAATAGCATAAACGCCACCGAGACGTTCGTAGAGCGAAGGAAACGGGACATTGGTCATGTTGTATTCCAACAGAAAATATTGCCGGCAAGAGTCGTTGTCCACAATGGAGTATTCGCGCAGCACCCGTTAAGATACGGTCGCGGTACATCTCAACACTGGGAACAGGAGCAAACCATGATAACGAAATTCCGGCAACACGGTCTGGCGGCACTGGCACTCGCGATCCTGGGAATGACGGCCCAGGCGGCCGAGACCTACACGGTCGATCCGGTCCATTCCTCGGTCTCGTTCATGATCTCTCATGCGGGCATCAGCGACATCCATGGCCGATTCAACGATTACTCTGGCACGTTCGTGATCAATAAGGACGATCCGAGCAAGTCGTCGTTCGCGCTGGATATCAAGGTGGAAAGCGTGGATACCAACAATGCCAAGCGGGACGAGCATCTGCGGGCTCCCGATTACTTCAACGTCAAACAGTTCCCTTCTCTCACCTTTCAGAGCACCAAGGTCAAGGCGACCGACGCCGGTTATGAGGTGACGGGAGACTTGACGCTGCACGGAGTGACAAAACCGGTCACGCTGAAGCTCAAGGGAGGGCACAAAGTCGTGGAATTCCCCAAGGGAACGACGCGGGTCGGTGTCACTTCGACCGTGACGATCAAGAGGAGCGAATTTGGTTTGACGACGGAATTGGGGGCGCTCGGCGATGACGTGCAGATCATCGTCGGCCTGGAAGCCGCGAAGAAATGACACCGCTCGGCCCCGTGGAGTGTGCGGATGCCGGACTTTCTCCAGATGGCACAGAGCCCGGTGCTCGCCGCCAGTGTCGCGGGACTGGTCCTGCTGGCGATCGCCCGTCCCGGAGGAGGTCCTTCAGTTTGGCGCGTGGCCGCGGGCTGGGTGGGCGGATTGGGGGCTGGGGTTTATGTCGGTTGCGGTTTACTCGACCAGTGGCCGCGCTGGCCGCCACTGGAGGATCGGGACCGCTTCCTGGTGGTTCTGCTGCCGCTGGCATTGGCCGTCGAAGCTGTGGCCATGTTGCTGCCCGAGCGTCGCCGGATGGCATGGCTCTTGCGAATCGTCCTGGCCTCGGTAGCTGCACCCATCCTCCTCTTCAACTCCGTTTACGTGGCGGACCTCGGAGGTCCCGGCTCTGCCGAATGGAATCGCGGGGAGACCGTGCTGGTCTTGGGCCTTTCGGTGCTGATGCTTGCGGGGGTGTGGGGACTTCTTGCCCGGCTTAAAGTCCGCACTTCGGATCGGGCCTTGTCCCCGGTGCTCGTCCTCAGTGCTCTGGCATGTGGCGCCACGGTGATGCCCTCCGGCTACTATCTTGGCGGCCTCCTCGCCTTGCCGATTGCCGGGGCCATCGCGGGCGCTTCGCTGGCCTCCTATGCCTTTCCCAAGCAGCCGGTGGAAAATCCCTGTTTGGGAGTCGGCCTGATCGGCATTTTCACCATCTGTTTCATCGGCCGCTTTTACGCCTCGCTGCCGACCAGTCTGGCGATTTGCCTCTTGCTCGCCCCGCTTTTAGCCTGGACCGCGGAACTTCCGTGCTTCCGTAAACTCCCCGCCGCCGCCCGCACTGCAATTCGCATCGGCACGGTCCTGGCCGCTCTCCTCGTCATCGTGACATACGCCCAGGTCAGCTTCAATTCCGCGATTGGGACCGGACAGGGAACTAGCCGATAATCGGGAAGGCTCAGCCGATCCGTCCGAAGCAGGTCAGGCACATATCGTCGTACTGCGGGTGCATGCCCATGAAATCGTGTGCATCGCGAACCATCTGGCGTCCCAGTTCGGAGAGGTTGGGCGCGGGAACGCCAGCCTGATCCTGCACTCGCTTCTTATCGTAGCGCTCTCCTCGGCTGTTCTCGGCATCCGTGAAACCGTCGGTGAACATCAGCAGTGATTCTTTGGCTTCCAGCGAAATCGCCAGTTCCTGGTACGACTCTTCACGCAAAGTTCCCAAAGGAAGCCCTCCCGAACTCTCGCCAGCTTCCTCAATCTTGCCGTTAGCGCGGCGAAGGAAAGGTGCGGGGTGTCCCGCATTGAGCAAGGTTACGGCGTGGGTTGCGGGATCAAGCACGGCCATCACCAAGGTGACAATTCTCGAGTCGGGATTGTCGCAAATCCAGCGGTTCAGCCGATCCAAGGCCAGGGCCGCGGATTTCTCCGTGTACAGGCCGCACTTCAACTCCCCGGAGACCGCGGACATGTACAGAGCGGCTGAAGTTCCCTTTCCCGAGGCATCGGCCAGGACGATGGCCAGCCGGCCATCGGGAAGCCAGATGTAGTCGTAATAGTCCCCTCCCACCAGCAGCGCCGCGTTGTAATAGGCGAAGAACTCGTAACCGGAAACCGCGGGCATCCGGCCCGGAAGAAAGCTCCGCTGGACTTTTTGGGCCGCTGCGAGCTCATATTCCAGGGTCCGTTGCAGCAGCAGCCGCTGGTGCATTTGCGAATGCCGGATCGCCAGATTGATCAGTGGGGCGACACTCGTTAGCACCTCCAAATCGTCCTTCCGAAACCGGTCTTCAGTCTGGCGCATGTCCACTTGCAGCACGCCGACGACTTCCCCTTCGGCGAGCAAAGGAACGCACATCGCGCTGCGTATCCCCACTTCGCGAAAGCTGTAGCTCGCCACGAATTCGGGATTGTTATGGCGGTCGGAATAGAGAATGGCCTGTTTGGTTCGGAAGACTTCGGCCACGATGGTTTGGCTCAAATGAGGAGGTGCCTTTCCCGGCGAACGATTGAGTAACGCCACATGCCTCATCGAGCCGTCATGCTGCCGTAGACTTACCAGGCAAGTGTCCGCGGCAGGAAATACTTTAAGCACTTCGGCCAGCAGCCCTGTTAACAAATCCTCCAGATCCAAAGTCCTCCCCAGTGCCGTCAGCACTCCCAGCAGAGCTTTGAGCCTGACTGCTGCCGATGTCGTATTGTGGGACGCGCTGCTGCCGTCGGATTCGACATTCAGGGAAAACTCCACGGACGATGCATCGAGGACATCCTGGGTCTCCTTGGTTACCGAGGAACCTGATTTAACGGGTACGGCGGAGTCGTCACAAAAGCGGAATCGCCATTGGCAAACGGAGATGATGTCACCATTGGACAGTACCGCGGTTTCCCGATCAGGCGTCAGCGGCACTTTGTTCAGGCACGTTGGGTTGTGCCCTTTGTCCTTCAGCACAAACTCATTGCCAATTCTGTCGATCTGTGCATGAAAACGGCTGACGCGGTCGTCCTTGCCAAAGATGTCCCAGACGTGGTTCTGGTGGCTCCTTCCCAGTAAGAAACTGGGTTCCAGAATCTCGTAGACCCGATAGACGACATTGCCAGAAAGAGCCTGCAAAGTGGCCATGGCAGCGATCTCATGTGCATGACAGAGCGAGCCGGAAAAAGTTATCCTACACCTTTCTGTGGGCTATATCCACCAAATGCCGAAAGTTGTTTCCAACCATTTGGATTGGAAGCATGTCAGTCCATGTTGGTTGGCATGTCCGCTCACGTAGTGAGTGGACTGCTATCCTCCGCCGAACGACTAAAAGAAGAGTTCGTTGGGCGACAGAAGAGATGAGCTGCGCCTAATGCATTTCTCACCGGCGAGCGGCCTCCGCCGCGGCTGGATCAAGCTTCCAGCCATGCGCGATGAATGCTTGAGCGCGGCACAATCCCCATGTTGGCCGCGCGATCCCGAAGTTGATCATGCCGCGAGAGACTAGAACACGTCCAGAATGAACTGGTGGCCCGAGTGATAGCGACGGCTTTCGGGGTACTCGTTGTGCCACTGGCGGTTGTAAACCGGGGTCCGCATTTCTGGCGGATAACGGAAATACATGTCCTGGCTGGAGCGAGAGTATTCGTTCCCCCAGAAGTTCTGCGGATAGTAGACGTAGGGATAGTGATAGAATCGCTCCCAGTCGTGGTTCCCGTAGGTTCCCCCCCACACGCGGTTATACGCGCGGTAGGCCGGTTCTTGGGCCTGGCTGGTGGCGGCAAAACCGCTGCCGAGCATCAGGACGCAGGCGAGTGCGAAAATGACGCGACGAATCATAGTGTCCCCCTGAAAAACCTCTGGGCGGCTCGGACGATGCCGAGGAAAAGACATCTTCCCTGTTACTCTGCATCGGCGGAAAGGAACATCCGCATTGAAAGAATATCCGGCAAAACCGGCGTCCTGAGCATAATGCGGAACCTGGCAAAGCTGGCAAACTTTGCGGGCGGAGCCGATTGCTTGCAACCAGCCCTCCGCCGTTCGATAATGTGCACGCCAATCTTCATGCCCTCTCCCCGGACGGTCCCATGGAACTACAGTGCCGCTGCACCGCTTGTACCGCAACCTTTCGGGTGAGCGCCGCCGCAGCTGGGAAAAAGGCCCGCTGCCCCAAGTGCAGCGCCGTTGTCGATGTGCCGGCTGAAGTTGCGGAAATTAAGGCCGCTCCCCCCGTGAAACGGGGTCCACCGATTCCTCCACCCCCTCCCGCAGCACCACCGCCCCCCGTAGTCGCGACACCACCAGCGCCTATGCTGGCTGCAATTCCGCAAAGTGCTCCGCTGACTTTGCCGAAAGAGGAAATCTCCGCGCCCAGTGAATTTCCCGCGATGGAATTTCCCGCTCTGGTCACTTCGTCTTCCAAAGCACCCAAGAAGAAAGAACTCGAGTTTGTCTTCCCGGCGGCGGAGGCTGCAAAGTCGTCCCACGATTCCACGGTACTCGGTGAAGACGTTTCCACTTCCGTGGAAGGTTCCGCCCGCACAACAGCCGACAACTCACCCCCCAATATCGCCTTCAACGCTGGCCAGCCCAGCAAGAACACTACCCTTTCTACTCCGGTCGCAGCCAGCGGCGACAGGATTGGCAAGAAGCCAGGCAAATCTCTTTCCCCTGTCCTTATCGGCGGCGGCGTCCTCGGCTTGCTGGTCGTTATCGGCGGAACGATTGGCCTGACGGCCATGCTAGGGGGATTCGGCGGCAAGCCCGGAAAAATCAAATCCGCAACCAACCAGGGAACGGCTATTGCCAGCGGCAAGGCCTTTCTCGTTCTCGATTGGCCCGAGCTCGATAGGGTTGGCAGCGCACTTTCCATTGATGGCAAACGTGTGACGCTCCCCGCCAAGGGGGAAGCCAAATTCACGCTCCCCCCGGGACCCAAGAAACTGATCCTGCAGCGCCGCGGATTCACTCAAGTGGAAACGGAGGTGTCCCTCGCCAGCGGCGAGACCTCGCATTTCGCGCCGAAGTGGGAGGCCCTCGTCGCCTCTGCTCCGGGCACCAAGGCCGAGACTTCTCCCAAAACGCCCGCTGGCGGCAACTCCACCGGCACCAGTTTTCCACTGGGGGGAGCCACTCCCTCGGCCGAGCTTTCGCCGCAGGGTTTCGCCGGCTGGCTGCAACTTGTCGAATCGGCCCAGCGTCTGGCCGTTTCGAGCAAGAAGGATCTCCTCCTCGTGTTTGGCTCGTCGGACACCGATGGCGATACGCAGCAGCTCGCCTCGAACCTCGCGGCAGCACCCACCAAAGCGGCGGTCACGGCCAGCTTCGTTCCGGTCATCCTTGACTTTCCGCAGACAGCCAAGGGGCAAAGCTGGCTGGAAGATGCTCATCAAAATCAGACCCTCGCCCGGCAATATGGCATTCGCAAAGTTCCCGCGGTGGTGCTGGCCGACGATAAGGGGATTCCCTATTTCATCGAGCGGGAGTGGAAGAGCACGATCGACATCGCCAAGAGTCTGGAATCCTGGCAGCAGAAGCGGCCCGAGCGGGACACCTTGCTC
Source organism: Planctomycetaceae bacterium (assembly GCA_005778405.1). Lineage (GTDB taxonomy): Bacteria > Planctomycetota > Planctomycetia > Pirellulales > Pirellulaceae > SXOA01. Next base: position 45,908 of record SXOA01000027.1, on the reverse strand, counting down.
GCGGCCGCCCGCGCCGGGGACGATCCCGCTCGTCTGGCCGCGGCGGAAAAGGCCCTGGCCTGGATCAAGGAGCGGCAGTTGGTCCCCAGTTTCGCCGACGAAGTGCGGGCCTGGCATGCGATTGCCCTGCGGGTCGATGCCACGAACGCCGCGGGCAAACTCGAAGCTTTCGTGGAAGCCGATCTGCAACTTCGTTTGCAAGGGGTCCGCCTGGATGACCAGGCGGCTATCGCCCAGGCCCTGGCTCCGCTGGAAGAGTGGACCGGAAAAAAGCGGTTTGTCGATCCCGACCGCGGGGCGGCCCTGCATTTGCTGGCGGCTTCGGTGCTGCTGACGATGCAAAAGCAGGACGAAGGCCTGCGCCACCTCGACGAAGCGGCCACCTATGAACCCAAGGACAAGGAGCTGAAGGAACGGCTGGCCGCGGCCAAGGACGCCACCAAGAACCGGAACATTCTCTCCTTCGGCACGGGCTTCGTCATTTCCGAATCGGGCTATCTGCTCACCAACCATCATGTGGTGGAAGGGGACGGCCAGGTGCTGGTCCGCCTCAAAGGTATTGAACAGCCCCTCGTGGCAGCCGTCATCGCCGAGGACGCCAATCGAGACATGGCCCTGATTAAGATCGAGCCCCCCGCGGGAACCAAACTCACTCCCATCGGCCTCTCCGACGCCAAGACGGGCCGCGGCGCTGCCGTCATCGCCTTCGGTTTTCCGCTGGTGAGCAAGACTGGCGAAGGGGTGAAGCTGACGGAGGGAGTGATCTCCGCGCTTCCCGATCAGGAGCAGAACAACATGTACCTGCTGGACATGCGGGTGAACCCCGGCAACAGCGGTGGTCCCCTCTGCGACAGCAAGGGAAACGTCGTCGGCATGGTCACCGCCAAAACGCAGCGGGGAGTCGCCGACCTCGAAGATACCTACGGCATGGCGATTCCCGCCCCCGACCTGCTCAAGTTTCTGGCCTTGCACCTTCCCAAGGACGCCCCCGCCGTCCCCGCTGCCGGCACCACGAAGCTCTCGACCGAAGAAGTCGACGCCCGGGTCAGCCCCGCGGTCATGCTGATCCTGAAAACGAAGTAGGCCGCAGCCTACCAACCCGAAGCGTCAGCGAGGAAGCATCAAAAGCTTCAGGCTTCGCATAGGGGCGACGGATGTGGCCCGTGGCGGCGAAGGCGATGGGTTCTTCGCTTAGCCACCGACCCCAGGCGGTGCTTCCCCGCGTGGACGCGGGGGCTTAACAGCGTTCAGCCGGCACTGCGGGAATCTCGCGCTGCGGGAGTCTGGGAATGCTGCCCCCTTCGAGACCGGAAGAATGAAACTGTTTCATGAGTTACTCCTGAAGTGAATGGCGACTTTTATCCCACGTTTCTTCCCGATTTCACTGATAATCAGAATGTCCCCTTTTCCGGGCCCCCGAAGAACACCGGCTTCAGTTCAAAAGGAGACGAAGTATACATTCCTAGCAAGGAGGACAAATCCATACCGATCGAGAGTTTTAGCGATCGCGATCAGATTTGGTTGGAAGAATTCAAGATCTTCCGCTATGGAAAAATCAAGTAAGCCGCAAAATCGGGCTCGGAAGCCCGGAAAGGGCCCGGAAAAGGAGGCATTCTACTTTTTATCGTCTTTCTTCGGCCGGCCGCGGGGTCGGAGGGGTGATTCTAGCCCCAATTTTGTCGATGCGAGGCGCGTCCAGGTGGAGCTTCCGTACGGGCGACCACGCGCGATGCTCGCCCGGATCGCGGCGACTTCCGCTTCGGACTGCGGCTCGTTGACCAGGCGGGCCCAGTTCTTGGGCAATGGCACGGGGGGCACAGCCAGCAGGTCGCTCCTGCCCCGCACAGTTCTGGCCCGGAGGCTCCCCCATTGCCAGTCGTGAGCCGAGGGGGCGAGTCCGGCCCGCAGGGCGTTTCGTTCGACATAGCGGAGGACGGTAAGAAAATGTTCGTCCTGCTGGATGGGAAAAGCCTTGAACCGCCCCTGCCAGACATGGCCGCTGGAATGGTAGTGCTTGTGATAGCGGCGGACGTACGACGTGAGCAGCCACTGCATCCACCGGCCCAGGTCCCCATCCTTGCGCGGCCAGAGCACCAGGTGAAAGTGATTGGGCATCAGGCACCAGCCGACCAGACGCATCGAAATCCGCTCGCAGGCGGGAGCAAAAAGATCGAGGAAGGCGGCATAATCCTCGGGCTTATGAAACACCTCGGCCCGCCCGCTCCCCCGGCCCGAGAACGTGATAACACCAATTCCCCAGCGAAGCTCGAGCAGTCCGCGGCATGGGGGCAATTTAAGCTCCCTGAGTAAGCGCCGTCAACCAGAAAAAGTAGAATGTCCCCTTTTCCGGGCTCCAAGAAATCGCACAGAAACTGGATTGCCCCAGCGCCCGATGCAAACTTCCTTCACCGCTTTACTTCTTCCAGCTTGGATACCGAACTCTCGGGGCTCGCCAGAGGACTGGCGGCCTACTTTTCTTGCGGCAGGAAGACTCGGCTGGGCGGTTGGGACGCCTGCCGAACGATTTTGTGGCTGTGGCCCACCGCAATAGTGGCCCCAAGCCAACAGCCTTACATCGCTTCCGGTGGAGCCGGCGGCGGCTCGAATTTGGGAGCGGAGATTTCGTCCCGGTCGTCGTAGTCGCTGTAGGTCTTCTTCGGCTTGGGTTTGGATTCCCCCGTGAGCTCGCCGGTGAAGTCGATCTGCGACTGGATGTCGGTGAGGCCGCGGCGAAACTCGCGGTACATCTTGGCATACTTCGCCGCATGAGCCGGCAGGTTTTTGCCAAACAGCAGAATGGCCACAATGCCGATAATAACGACTTCCGACATTCCCAGACCAAACATGGCGTGTGCTCACGAAACAAGAGGGATTAAGAGCGGCAGGACGAGCGAGGCAAACCGGCTGGCAGCTGCTACTCTTTGCTCTTGTCGGTCACGGTCGCGGCCGTGCCGTCGTCCGGCTCCCCTTTGGCGTTGAGCCCTTCCTTGAAGGTGTTGACACCTTTGCCCAAGGAGAACATCAAACTGGGAAGACGATGGCCGAAAAGAATGAGGATGATCACCGCCACGATGATCAGTTCCGTCTGGCCAATCCCGAACATTCCAAAAAGGGGAGACATGGCTTCGCTCTCGCACTTAGGGGTGAAAAACAATAGCACCTGTGAGCGGCGAAAGCGGGCATCCGCCCGGCTGGGCGATGCCTGAACCAACTCACAACCTGAAAACGCGGTAGGGGATACCGCTGTACTCATTACTGCCTTGATTCTATACAAACCGGCGGCTGGGTGTCAAACGGAATGCGGGAAAATGCCAGGCAGCTTCCGGAAAGCGTCACTGGACCGTGATCAGATCGCGACTGTAGCGGGATAGTATTTCCGCCTGGCTAGAAGTGACGAGCACGTTGTCGATAAGGCGGGCTCCCAAGCGTTCGTTGCCGAGAAAAACAGGGGGTTCGACCGTCACCACCATGCCGGCTTGTAAGGTGTAGGTGCTGCCGCCGAAGAGGTGGATCGGTTCGGCCCAAGTGGGTGGAGAGCCGGGAGCCAGTCCGTAACCAGACAGATGGACGCGGGCGCGATCGAGCCCGGCATCAGCAATTATTCGTTTGGCGGCTTCGTGCGGAACAACGGCAGGGACTCCGGCGCGGATTTCGGCGATGCAGGCGTCGGAGGCCCGGCGAACAAGGTCGTAGAGCTCTCGCATGCGCCGCGCCGGCTCGCCGAGGCAGAACTGCCGGCCGATCGTGGAGGTGTAGCGTTTGCAGGTGGCACCGTATTCGACATTGCCAAAGTCCCCGCGCCGGAGCCGCCGGTCGGTTGGCGCTCCGTGGCTGAAGCAGGAGCGTTCGCCGGAGATCAGATTGATGGGGCTGGCCGCGAGTCCGCTGCCCGACGTTAGCAAGGCGTGATAGACCTCGGCGGCAATTTCGAGTTCGCTGCGGCCTTCGGTCAAAGCGGACGCAAATCGATGCATGGCGACGTCGGCGAAACGAGCCGCTTCGCGGATGTAACGGATCTCCGTTTCCGATTTCACCAGCGTCAGATCGTGAATCAGATTCGTCGCTTCCGTGACGCGAGACTCACCGAAGAGCTGTTTGATTTGGAGATAGTGATGCGGATGGAGATAGTAGCCTGGCACTTCCATTCCGATTCGACTTCCCATCACGCCCAGAGAAGTAGCGAACTTCTCCAGAGCCGCTATCGGATTCTCGGGCTCCCCTCCGCCCCATGTGCGGAGTTCATCGACCAGCGCGTCGTCGCGAAATTCCTGCCGTTCCCCATCGCGAGTCAGCACACAAATCGGTCCGGGTTTCGCCGAAATGAGCAGGCATTGAAATTCCTGGTAGCTCTTGGCATCGGACCCCGTCAGCCAGCGAATGGAGACGGGATGAATGGCGAGAAACCAATCCAGCCCCGCGGCCCCAATTGCTTCGCGGGCCCGGGCTCGTCGGGAGGCAAACTCTTCAGCCGTGAAATCGTGCTTGGACATAGGTCGATTGTGCCGGCGGAGCTATTCTTGCTGCACTGATTCCGGAGTATGGATCACAAACCACAAGAATCCCCCCAAGGCGGCGATCACGCAGGCGACCGTGATGGCTCCTGGCCAGCCGATGGTTTGAGCCATCAACGGAGTTAGCACGGGAGAAATGAATCCACCGATGTTGCCGCCAGTATTAATAAACGCCCCCGAGAAGCCGGCGGATTTGCCCCCAATGTCGGTCGCCGCGGTCCAAAACACCCCTTCGCACATCCCCAGCGATCCCATCGAGATGGCGAGGCAGATGGCAACGCTCCTGTAGTCGGACATGTTGACGGCGAGCAGCGCGAACAGCGCCCCCAAGACCATTCCGGTCATCACAATGCTACGCCTGCCGACAACGGTGCCGAGCAACTTGCACGTGAAGTCCGTCCCCAACCCGCCGATGGCCATGCCGGCACTCATGGCGAGAAAGATGTAGAACGATGCCTGGCGGGATTCGGGATCAGGCAAATGCAGGACTTTTTCAAAGTAGTGCCCCATCCAATAGAAGAACAGGTATTGAAAGTACCCGTAGGCAGCGTAACTGAGCGTCACCAGCCAGAGGTTCGCCTGGCCGAGTATTGCCCACGCGGCTTGTGAGTCGGCGGCGGAATTCTTTGCCGGAATCTTGGCCTGCGCCACCGGCACAAGAGGAGTGACGAGCAGTTTCCAGAGAATGCCACTGGCCACCAGTGTCGAGCCGCTCACGACAAATGCCCAAGGCCAGGTGAGATGATCGATGAGCCAGGCAAAAATCGGATAGCTGAATGCGATGCCGAGCAAGGCTCCGGCGGTACGCATGCCGTTGGCCGTGGCCCGATGGCTTTGGGACATCATATCCGAGGCCACGTGGGCGGCACCGGGATGCAGCGGTGAGTTGCAAACCCCCGCCAGGCCGCGAACCACGAGAAGTCCGATCCAAAGAACCAGCGGAACATTGGCCGTCCACGCCAGAATCCCGGTGAGCGCGACGAAAGTTCCCATCGACAGACCAAACAGCGTCAACGCTTTCACCGAACCAATGCGGTCGATCAGCCAGCCACCTGGCAGCATGCCGATCGTGTAAGTAATCAGGAATGTCGTGTAGACCCAGCCCATCTGGACTTCCGTGATCTGGAGTTGCCCCATGAACACCTTATTACCTGCAACTGCCAATCCTTCGCGGTTGAAGTGCCCCAGCGCCGTGAGAATCATCAAGAGCAGCACCACTCGCCAGCGGTCGAAAAAAGCAAGGGAGTTCGCGGTGGTGGCGGTTGCCATGAGTAAGTGCTTTCAAGGGACGCGGTGATTGCATCAGCCAATTCGGTACTTGGTCGCCAGGTGTTCCGGAAAGTGGTAGCCAATGCCCGGCGCGGCGGGAATTTCGATCTCGCCATTCTTCACGGGAAATCCGGCTTCTTGCAGCTCTTGCCGCAGTAGCGAGTCAAAAACTTCGGCTGGGGCGAATTCGATGAAGGGAGTAATCGGAGAGTAGGCCGCCAGATGGATCGATGCCGCGCCCAGGATTTGCGTGGACCAGTTGCCGGGGCAGACGAGCGCCCCGCGCGACAAGGCTAGGTCAACAATCCGCTTGGCTTCGGTCAAGCCGCCGCAGGTGGTCATGTAGGGCTGCACGACCGAGACTTTGCCCCGGTCCATCATGTCCAGGAACTCCCAGCGGGTGACACCATGTTCTCCCATCGCCAGCGGAATTGACGTCTGTTCGGCGAGCCGCGCGTAGGGCTCTGGCGAATCGACGGGAAAGGGCGTCTCGAAAAAGAAGATGTCCAGCTCTTCCAATTCGCGGCAAATGCGAGCCACCGTCGGCACATCATTGAACAAGTAGCCGACATCGACCATCAGCGTTGGTTTGGGACCGAGGACCTTTCTGGTCCGGCGAGCCATTGCGATGACGTCCTTCGGAGACGACATCATCGGCTCGACTTTGAAAGCCCGATAGCCAAGCCCCAAGAGCCGCTCCGCGCGGTCGGTTTGCTGGGCGATCATGGCCTCGCCTCCCCAGGTATCGGAGACGAGCGTGCAGTAGGGGACGACGCTGGTTTTGCGAGTTTCCGAGTGAGTCTGAAACGGACCGCGTTGCGAGCCGCCGAGCAACTGCCACACCGGCTGGCCGAGAGACTGTCCGTAGATGTCCCAGATGGCCACGTCGAGCGCGCCGAGAATGATGATTTCCCAGCCGCGGCGATTCGTGTGAATCAGCGAGTCCCAAACATGCTGCCACACGCGCTCGGGGTGCGTGATTTCCTGTCCAAGCAGTAGCCGGCCAAAATGCGTATCGGGTCCACCAACGGTGGCTTGCACAACTCCCGGTGGGACGCGAAAGACTTCGGAAAACCCAATCAGACCGTCGTCCGTATGAACTCGCAGACAGGCGAGCGGCTCGATCCCCCCTTGGTCCGGATCGATTTCCGGACCATCGCCGATGACAAAAGTTTCCAGCCGCGTAATCTGAGGCATCATGGAGTACACTAATGGATTCCGAGTCCCCTCGAAATCCCCTAGCAAAGATGTTGCTTACCGACACTCAATCGACGATGTCACGCCGGGCGCTCTTGCAGCGCACGGCTGTGGGATTCGGTTCGCTCGCGCTGTCGTCCTTGCTGGCCGGCGAGTCGCCTGCGCACGCCGCGGAGAATCCGCTGGCTGCGAAGGCCCCGCATTTTCCAGCGCGGGCGAAGCGGATCATCTTTCTGCTGATGTGCGGCGGCCCTTCCCAGGTCGATACGTTCGATCCCAAGCCGCTGCTGACGCGCGACGACGGCAAGCCGCTCCCGTTCGCCAAGCCGCGCGTGCAGTTCAATTCGACCGCCAACCTGCTCAAGTCGCCGTGGAAATTCCAGCAGTACGGCCAGAGCGGCCTGTGGGTCAGCGAGTTGTTTCCCCATCTGGCACAGCGAGTGGATGACCTCTGCATGGTCCACTCGGTCTACGGGACGAACCCCGCACACGGCGGAGCGATGATGAAGGTGCATACCGGCAGCGACAACTTCGTTCGGCCGAGCATCGGCTCCTGGGTGAGCTACGGTCTGGGAACCGACAACGCCAATCTGCCCGCCTTCGTCACCATCTGCCCCTCGCTGGCTTTTGGCGGCATCAACAACTGGCGATCGTCGTTTCTCCCCGCCGTCTATCAAGGGACACCCCTGGGCGACGCCAGCGTCCCGTCGGACAAAGCGCACGTCAAATACATCAGCAACTCACAACTCCCCCGCGACATCCAGCGGCTGCAGCTGGACCGGCTGAGCGCGATGAATCGCGAACATCAGGCCCAAGCCGGCCCCGAGGCTTCGCTCGAAGCGCGGATCAACTCTTTCGAGCTGGCGTTTCGGATGCAATCAGAAATTCCCAAGGTCGAAGACTTGTCAGGCGAGTCTGCCGCCACGCTCAAGCTCTACGGCATGGACGATCCCATCACGGCAAACTTTGGCCGGATGTGCTTGATGGCCCGCCGCTTCGCCGAAGCCGGTGTCCGATTCATTCAAGTCACGCACAGCGACAGCAAGGTACAGTGGGACCAACATGCGGACCTCAAGGTCGGCCACGAAAAGAACGCGAAGGAAGTGGACCTCCCCATCGCCGGCCTGCTGGCGGACCTCAAGAGTCGCGGACTGCTGGAAGACACGCTGATCTGGTGGGGGAGCGAATTCGGCCGCACGCCCACCGCCGAGAGTGCCAACGGTCGCGACCACAATCCCGAAGGGTTCACCATGTGGCTCGCCGGCGGCGGAGTGAAGGGTGGCTTTCGCTACGGCACGACCGACGACTACGGCTATTATGCGGCGGAGAACAAAGTCCACATCCACGATTTTCATGCCACGCTCTTGCATGCGCTGGGCCTCGATCACGAGCGCCTGACCTATCGCCACGCCGGCCGCGATTTCCGCCTCACGGACGTGGAAGGGAATGTGATTCGCGAGCTATTTGCCTGAGAGCCTGGTGACGCTAACGATGGCCCTGCGGTAGCTGGCGAGCGGCGGCGTTCCGCGATCCCGGACTGCCAGGACGACGTGAATTGTTTTTCCCGCGGCGTCCGCCGGTACTTGCAGAATCTTGGCCAGAGAACGGTCGGCATCCGCAAGAACCACATCCCCCCCGTAGGTCCCTGCCTCACGGTAGACAAACCACTCGTAGTCGCGCTCGTGGCCATCGGGATCGGAAGAGCCGGCTCCGCTCAGCGATATTTTTTCGCCCGCGGTTGCGGTAACCTGCAGGATGGCCTTTCCCTTCTGGCCGTTCAGCACTGCTTGCGGCGAGTGGTTCGTCTCCTTTGGCGATTTGACGCACCACTCGAGCCGCGCCCGAAAGTCGTTTTGCAAGTCGGCCGCCCAGCGGCGCAGCGTGTGGTCGCGATGGGTGCTCCCTTGCCAGGTGTCCTGCTGGTTGGCCCAGTAGTAAGGGCGGCCCTCCTGCTTTTCGTTCCGCCCATAACGGCCTCCCCAGCTTCCCCAGCCCGGCTGCTCGGGGTCGTTCATGCCGGTGGGAACCAGGTAGAGGAACGTCATCGTGTCCCCTTCCTTTTGCACATGCGTGGTGTTGGTCGGATAGAGAGCCCCGAGCGGGCCGTGGCCTGCCAGGGCATCGCGCTTCAGGTCAAATCCTCCCGCGGTCGCCGTCAGGCCGGAAAAGCGGTGATACCAGCGTTTTCCTTCCAACTCCGGGCGAAAGGTGTCCACCCACAGGGGAAACGCCGGCTGAAGCTCCGTCGTATGTTCGGCGAATTTGTCCGCCGAGCTGAGCCGCAGGCGACTCTTGAACTTCGCGTAACCTGCTTCGCCCCGCTCTTTCCGCACCCGGTCGAGCGCCCGCCGCAGGTTGTTTTTTCCGACCCCCTGATCGGTCCCCCAGTCGGAATACCAGAGAGGGCGCGGATCGGACCGGTCAACTTCGGCGATGATGAGGTTGACCGCCTCTTCCGTGTCGTCGTACCCGGCCACCGTTCGCTTCAGCAGTTCGTCCGGCGATGGATAGCGGGCATCGTGCTTGACAAGATTGGGGTAACACTCGCCATACGCCTTCACCAGTCGGCGGACCACTCCCAGGCCGGTCCGCTCGGGGTTGTGATTCTCGCCATCGCGTGAAAGGGGCCGGTTGGCAATGATCCCCGCGACATCCCAATCATTGGCATACAGCAGAAAGCGAACCAGCGATTGTTCGTCGTCGGGATCACCCCCCGCATCGGTCTCGATCATGAGGCGAAGCCGTCCCTCAGTCGGCGAGTCGGCAGCAATAGCGGAGGAACACGCGGTTCCGTTCGCCAGCACGAGGACTGCCAGGATGACCAAGATGGCAACCATCGGTTTGCGCCTTGCCAGGATGTCGGTTATCACTCTTTTTCCCCCATAGCGGCCAGCCGAGCATATCAAGCGGTGCTCGAGATTGGAAGTCGCGAGTCCGTGGCTAGTCAGTGACACCCACTTTCTTGGCTGCGATTGCCGCGAAGGCGGCCTTCACATCGCGGCGATGGAGAACGATGAGAGCCCAGATGCCGAAGGGGAGTCCCCAACAGAACAACGGAGTTAACATCGGAATGCTGGCTATCACCGCGGCGGCGTAGGCCCAGCGGTATCGCGTGCCGTAGCGCATGTTGATGGCACCAACGAAGATCGGAACGCTCGCGAGGTACATCACAATGAGGAAAACATCCCCAGCTTCTGGACCGCGCATCGTCAAGCCACTTATGAGCCTCTCCAGCGTATCCAATAAGAAGGTGAATCCCCCGACAGTAACCACCAGACCCGAGCTCAATAGAAGCCCAATCGACGGCCCACGAAGCGGACCGAGCCGATCGACCGGCTGCGGCGCGTGGTCATGAGGAATGGGGGCCGGCGAGGCGTAGGGATTGAGGTCGTCGGGCATGACCAGAGTTTAGTCTTGGATGGCATTCGCGACATTCGACCGATTGGTGTTGCGGGCGAACGCCTCCTTCACGTCGCGGCGGTGGAGGACGACGAGTGCCCAGATGCCGAAGGGCATGCCGAGCCAAATGAATGGCGACAACAGGGGGATGCAGGCCAGTACCGCTGAGGCATAACAGAGCCGATACCTCCGTCCAAGGAGCATGTTGCAGGAACTAATGAACACGACAACATTGGCAACGACGATGGCAATCCACACCATGAACCTTTCCATCAGTTCCACAGAGAAGCGTCCCAAAGGTTCACTCGCGAACAGGGCGTAAAGCCAAAAAATGACTGTGACAATGAAAACTGCAAGCCAGAGTGTCGAAATTGAACCTGACAAAGCAAGCAGTCCCAACGCCGGAATGCGTAAGGATCGCAATCCACCTCGCGGCGCGGGAGGCCGTAAGCTTGGCAGGATTGCCGGCGAAGTGTAGGGATTGAGGTCGGCGGGCATGACCAGGGTTTACTCAGCAATCGTCGTCGATGTGATAAAGGAAGTAGCGGAGGTTCCGACCGAACTCTGCTGGCGCGCGAGAGGACTCGCCGCCTACTCTCACTTCACGGTCATCCTCTTAATCGCCTCCCGGTCCAGCTCAATCCCAAGCCCCGGCCCGGTGGGGACTTGCAACATGCCGTCGGCGTCGAGCTGGAAGGGTTTGGTGATGATGTCCTCGATGTAGGGGACGCCGGTTTGGTACTCGACCCATTTGGCGATGGGGAGGCTGGCGGTGAGGGCCAGGTCGGCGGCAACGCCGATGGCGGTGTTCCAACCGTGCGGGACGAGCATCAGGCCGTGGTCGTAGGCCATCCAGCCGAGACGGCGGGCTTCGGAGAGCCCGCCGCACTTGGTGCAGTCGGGCTGGATGATGTCGAGCGCTCGCCGCTCGATGAAGGGTTGGAACGCCTGCCGCCGCGAAAGGACTTCCCCCGTGGCAATGAGGACCGGCGAGTTTTGCCGTAGCTCCAGGAAGCCGTCGACGTCGTCGGGGCGGAGGGCTTCCTCGAACCAGGTGATTTTGTAATCGCCGAGCATCTTGGCCGTTTCGCGGGCCCACGAGATGCCGTGCGGCCAGAACTGCTCGCTGCCGCCGGCATCGACCATGAGTTCCACGTCCGGGCCGACGGTGTCGCGGGCAGTGCGGATCAGCAGCTCGTCCAGCTCGCGGCTGACGCGGCCGAAGGGACGCCAGCCCATTTTGATGGCTTTGAAGCCCCGCTCGGTCTGCTGGAGCAGCTTGTCGCGAAGGACGGGCGGGTCGTCGAACAGGATGCTGGCATAGGGCTTGATCTTGTCCCGGTAAATACCGCCGAGCAGCCGAGCGACAGGCTGGTTCGTCACTTTGCCAAGCAAATCCCAGAGGGCAATGTCGATGCCACTGATGGCGTGCTCGACCGCCCCTCCGCGGCCGAACCAGAACATGCTCTGCCGCAGCTTCTCGCTGAGACGCTCCGGTTCAAGAGCACACTCGCCGATCATGTGCGGCAACAGCAGGGCCAGCGATCCTTCCACCAGTTGCCGCGACGTATAGCAACTGCCGATGCCGACAAAGCCGTCCTCGCCGATGACCTCGATCAGCGTGTTGTACTGCACATTGGGATCAGTCCCTCCCGGCCAGCCGTGATCGTGGGTGGCTCCGCCGAGAGGAATGGTTTTGACAGCGGTGATTTTCATGGAATTGAGACTGTGTGAGACAATGGTTTAGACGATGGAATGCTGCTATCGTAGCAAATGACGAAATTCGAATGGCGAATGACGAATGAAAATCCCTCTGCTCATTCGCCACTTGGAATTCGTCATTCGGAATTCCCTTTATGACTCCTGATCCTCTCTCCGCTCTCCTCGAAGCGGTCAATCTGTCGCCCGAAAACGTCCCGCTTCGCCAGCATCTGGCGGAGGCGCTGTTGGCGAGCGGCCGAGGGGAAGAGTCGGAGGTGCAGTTCCGCGAGGCGCTGGCCCTTGCTCCCGCCAATGTGCAACTCAAGTTGGGGCTGGTCCGGGCGTTCGGGGCGCAGAAGAAAGAGAGTGCGGCGCTGGTGATTCTGGAGGATGTGGTGAAAGGCCGCAATCCGCCCGCTCAGGCCCATCTGCTCTATGCCCAGGCTCTGCTCCGTCGCGGAGAGGTTCAGCAAGCGGTCGCTGAGTACAAACTTGCGGTGGAAACTGATCCCGAGCTGGCCGACGAAGACTTCGCCAAAAGGCTGGGCATCGGCCCCGGTTATGAAGAGTCGGATGTGGTCGAAGGACGCATGCGGGCCGGCTGGCAGGAGCCGGGCTCGCCGGTGGAAGACAAGGTCGAGCGTCCCAAGATCAACTTTGCCGATATCGGCGGCATGGAGCAGCTCAAGGAGGAAATCCGGCTGAAGATCATCCATCCGCTGTCGCACCCGGAGCTGTATGAAGCGTATGGCAAGAAGGTCGGCGGCGGCATCTTGATGTATGGCCCACCTGGCTGTGGAAAGACGCACCTGGCCCGGGCGACGGCGGGAGAAATCAAAGCCGGCTTCATCAACGTCGGCATCAGCGACGTGCTGGATATGTGGATCGGCAGCAGCGAGCGAAATCTGCACGAGATTTTTGACCAGGCTCGCCGCGCCGCCCCTTGTGTGCTGTTTTTCGACGAGGTCGATGCCCTCGGCTCCCGGCGGAGCGACATGCGGCAGAACGCGGGGCGGCATCTCATCAACCAGTTCCTGGCCGAGCTCGACGGCATGGGGGCGAGCAACGAAGGAGTGCTCATCCTGGCTGCGACGAATTCGCCGTGGCATCTGGATCCCGCCTTCCGCCGCCCTGGCCGGTTCGATCGGATCCTGTTCGTGCCGCCGCCGGATGGAACGGCTCGCGCCGGCATCTTGCAAATCTTATTGAAGGGAAAGCCGATTCAGAACATCGACTACAACGTGCTGGCGAAAAAGACGGAGCAGTTCTCCGGCGCGGACCTCAAGGGGATGATCGACCAGGCGATTGAGGCCAAGCTCCGCGAGGCGATGAAGGCGGGGGTTCCCAAGCCGCTGACGACGCCGGACCTGAGCGCGGCAGCCGCAGCGGTGAAGCCGACGACGAAGGAGTGGTTCACCACGGCCCGCAACCACGCCCTGTATGCGAACGAGGGGGGCCTTTACGACGACATCCTCAGATACATGAAGCTGAAATGAGCCGTCTGGAGCGCGCGAAACTTCTGTACCACCAGGATCGTCCCGATCAGGCGCTCATGGAATTGCGTCTCCATCTCCTCGAGGATCCGGAGGACTTTGATGCGCATGCATTGATGGGGCTCTGCCTGGTCACCGGGGAGAAGTACGACGAAGCGCAGCAGCACGCCCAGCAGGCGATTCACCTCGCTCCGGAAGAATCGTTTGGGTACTACGCGCTGGCCCATATTTTCGACTCGCGGAACCGCCTGCCGGAGGCCCAGCGGGCCATTCAAGAGGCGCTGCGTCTCGACCCCTATGACCCGGACTATTTCGCGGTGTTGGCCTCGCTTCATTATCGACAGCGGCGGTGGAAAGAAGCACTCGCCGCGGCGGATGAAGGGCTCTCGATTGATCCCGAGCACAACCTCTGCCTCAACCTGCGGGCTCAGGCGCTGATCAAGCTCGGCGATCGGGCTGGAGCGGCAACCAGCATCGGCGATGCGCTCTCCCGCCGTCCGGACGATCCGCTCACCCACGCCAATCAAGGCTGGGCCCTGCTGGAAAAAGGAAACCCCAAACAAGCGATGATCCATTTCCGCGAGGCCCTGCGTCTGAAGCCGGATCTGGAATTCGCCCGCATCGGCATCGTCGAGGCACTTAAAGCCCGCAACTTCCTGTACCGCTGGTTGCTCGCGTACTTCTTGTGGATGACGAAGCTCCCCCGGCAAGTGCAGTGGGGGCTGATCATCGGCTTCCTCGTCGCCCAACAGGTGTTGGGCCAGGTCGCGGCCGCCCATCCCACGTGGTCGCCGTATATCTGGACGCTCCTGTATTGCTACATCGCCTTTGCACTCATGACCTGGATCGCCTATCCACTCTTTAATCTCTTGCTGCGGCTGGACAAGTTCGGCCGGCATGCGCTCGATGAAGAGGAGATTCGCGGGGCGAATTGGCTAGGGCTCTCCCTGTTCACCGCCCTCGTGTTCCTCATTACGGCGCTCGCCAGCGGTATCGCTCCCTTCTATATGGCGGCCCTCGTTTTTGGCCTGCTGTGCATCCCCATTTCGGCCATCTGGCGATGTCCTCGGGGTTGGCCCCGGAATGTGATGCTCGGGGTGGCCGTCGTGCTGCTGTTGATGGGTCTGGTGCTCATCATTCCCGTGGATGATTTGCCGCGCCGCCAACTCTGGAGCGCATTGGTCATCCTGCTGTGGCTCAGCATGGTGAAAGTATTTCCCTGGGCATTCATCGGCAGCCAGTTTCTGGCGGGCTACTTGATGTCGGTGCGAGTCCGAAAGTGAGGCCATTCCCGGCACAATGGATTGCGGAATGGAAGGCTGCTATGGTAGTCAATGACGAATTCCGAATGACGAATGAAAAGGCCGTCTTCCCATTCGTTATTCGTCATTCGAGTTTCGTCATTTAGGACCATTCCCATGCGCCATTTACTTCTCGTCACTCTATTCCTTTCGGCCGCCATTTCCTTCGCCGATGAGCCGACGGTGAAAAAGGTTCTCTACATCGGCCTCGACGGAACCCGCTTCGACGCGATGGAAAAGGCCGCGACTCCCAATTTGGATGCGCTGATGAAGGAGGGAATTTACTCGGACACTTGTTTGATTTTGGGAGATCGCTATCAGAAAAACGATACCGTCAGCGGGCCCGGTTGGAGCACGATTCTGACTGGCGTCTGGGCGGACAAGCATGGTGTGCACGACAACAGCTTTCTGGGAACGCACTACAAGGAGTTTCCTCATTTCTTCGCCCGGCTGAAAGAAGTCCGGCCCGATGCAAAGACCGCCAGCTACGTCACTTGGGAGCCGATTCACAAGTTCATCGTCTCGGCGGCGGACGAAACGAAGAACTTCGAGCAAAAAGAGCACACCACTGCCGACTACGACCGTTACGACCACGAAGCGGCAGTCGCCGCGGTGAAGATGCTCAAGGAAGGGAACCCCGACGCTCTGTTTTTCTACGTCGGCCAGATTGATGTCGCTGGCCACACCAACGGCTTTCATCCCACAGTGTCGCAGTACATCCAGGCCATCGAGCGCGGCGATGCGCTGGTGGGGGACTTGGTGACCGCGATGAAGGCCCGCGCCACTTACGAGAAAGAGGACTGGCTGGTCATTGTTACCAGCGACCACGGCGGCAAGGGAACCGGCCACGGCGGGGGGCACAAAATTCCCGAGATCCTGAACAGCTTCCTGATCGTTAGCGGGCCGAGCGCGCAGCGAGGGAAATTCGAGAAGCAAGTCTACTTACCGGATGCCCCGGTCACGGCGCTGGCCCACTTAGGGGTCAAGGCAAAGGAGGAGTGGAAGTTGGATGGAAGAGTCGTGGGGCTGAAGTAGGGGTCCAATGAACTATCGCTGCACCTTCTTCGCCCCCGCCCACAAATCCTCCAGCGAATAATAGTCGCGGCTGGTGGTATCGAAGAGGTGGACGATGACGGAGCCGTAGTCGAGCAGGATCCATTTGCTGTCCTGGTAGCCTTCGGTGCTGAGACGGGGGTGGCCAAGCTCCTTTTGCAGCACGTCGTCGATGGCGTCGCTGATGGCCCGCAGTTGCCGCTGGCTGCTGCCGGTGGCGATGACGAAATAATCAAAAATGACCGTCTGGTCCCGCAGATCGAGGACCGTGACGTTTTGCCCCTTGTTTTCCTCCGCGCTGTGGGCCGCTGCCAGGGCCAATTGGAGACTCCGCTGGGGACTGACACTTGCTACCGACTGGATTGCTGTGGCCACGCACGCTCCTTTCGCCTTGGTTTCTTCGCCGTCTCACGGCAGCGATCCGCTGCCAACTCCATTCTACGTCGAATGGACAGGAAAGTCAGTGGCTTGGTTCGGGAATGGGGCGTCCAGAATCTCGGATATTCCCGTCACGCAGCCGGTGCAGCACTGATGAGAGGCCAATCGTCACCACAGGCCGTGCCACGTCGCCTTTTTGCTCGTCGCGCTCAAGCTGCCGCCGGCGTAGACGCTGCTGCTGTTCGACGACGTCCCCCAGGCCGTTTTGCCGGCTGCGGTCGTCAGGCCGACGGCGTCGATGCAGGGCCAGGAACCCCTGTTCGTGCTGTCGACGTGAATCTTCACCCGCTGCACCGACTTAACGGACGCCGGAACGGGAACTGCAAAGAGTCCGGTGCGAGCCACGGTCGCTGTCGTCGGGTCGGCCCCTTTCCAGATGCTGGTCTCGTCACCGTTCCCGTCGATCACGATCACTTCCGTGACGCATCCCACCAGGTAGGTCTCGTACAAGTCGATCTTGGTGGCGGGTACGGCTCCATCGAAACCAACCTCGACCCAGTCGGGACCGCTTGTCCCCGCGGGACACCAGGACTTCCCGGCCCCGCCCGTCGGATCATCGGGTGCGCCAAGAATGTCCGCCGCCCCCCACAAAGTCTGCTGCGTGGGAGCATACATTTGCTCCAGTTTCTTGAGTCGTTCATCAAGGCTGGTCCGGTCCTTCCACCAGGCCATGATGATCCCCACGACCAGCATCAGCCAGAAAATCGTCCCCAGGCTGAACTGCAGCCGCAGCCAAGAGCGGGGACGCGGGGGATTGGGCGCGGTAGACATCGGTGGCGATCCGAAGGGTGAAGCTGCATTATGTCTCGCGCCAAGGCACTGCATCAAGCAGCAGCGCCTTGCGACCAGTGGTGAATCGGCTCAAACACAGCGCTGGCAGACTGCCGCGGCCGCGGCTTCTCCGGACGGCAGCATCTTCACGAGGCGCTATAGTCCATGCCACAGATGGCGTCCTGGGAAGGAAATGATTGTAGTTGCAATTGGTGAGAATTGGACTTGATAATGTAGAAGCCGCGATCTCTCACTCACCGCCAAGTGTGAATTCCTATGCCTGCTCACGACACCGACCGGAATTTGCTGTTCGGCATTCTGGCTCTGCAAAACGACTTCATTGACCGCGACGCCCTGTTGGCGGCGTTTGCGACCTGGGTTAAGGGCAAGGAGCGGCCGCTTGGGGAGATTCTGTGCCAGGCGGGGAAACTCACGAAGTTGCAGGACGATCTGTTGCGGGCATTGGCGGAACAACATATCAAGCAACACGGCAACGATCCGAAGCGGAGCCTGTCGGCGGTAAGCACGGTGGGTTCGATTCCGGACGAGCTGCGAAAGCTCGGCGATCCGCATTTAGAGGCCACTCTGTCACTGGTCGCGCAGCAGCGATCGTCGAACGATGTACAGACGGTGGCAGCGCATGAGTCGAGTGGGACGGGACAGCGGTTTCGCGTTTTGCGGCCATACGCCAAGGGGGGCTTGGGCGAGGTATTTGTCGCTCAGGACGAGGAACTGAACCGCGAGGTCGCGCTCAAGGAGATCCAGGCCAGGTTCGCTAACCAGACGGAGAGCCGCTCACGCTTTCGGCAGGAAGCCGAAATTACAGGAAATCTCGAGCATCCCGGTATCGTGCCGGTTTATGGCCTCGGGCAATATTCCGACGGCCGGCCGTTCTACGCCATGCGCTTCATTCGCGGCGACAGCCTGAAGGAAGCCATCGAACGGTTTCACGCACAATTGGGACCGGCGGTGAGCCAGCGTTTGGCCGTCGGCGAGCGATCGCTGGAGCTGCGGAAGCTGTTGGGACGGTTCGTCGATGTCTGCAATGCGATCGAGTATGCCCATAGTCGGGGCGTATTGCACCGGGACTTGAAGCCGGGAAACGTCGTGCTTGGCAAGTTTGGCGAGACGCTGGTCGTCGATTGGGGGTTGGCCAAGGCGCTTGGCAAGACGGAGCACGCCGATGCCTCGCTGCCACCGGTTATTCCCTCCACCGAAAGCGGCAGCACGCCGACAATGCTGGGTTCGGCGATCGGCACTCCGGCGTTTATGAGCCCTGAACAAGCGGCTGGCCGTGTGAATGAGCTCGGCCCGGCGACCGATGTCTATAGTCTGGGGGCCACGCTGTACTGCTTGCTGACCGGCCAGCCCCCCTTTTCGGGAAACGACAAAGGCGAGATTCTGGCGCGCGTCCAAAATGGAGATTTCCCCCGGCCGCGAGAAGTGAGGCCGCATGTCCCCGCCGCGCTGCAAGCCATTTGCTTGAAGGCGATGGCGCAGAAACCGCCGGAGCGCTATGACTCGCCCCAGATGCTGGCCGACGATATCGAGCACTGGCTGGCGGACGAACCCGTGGCGTGTTATCCCGAACCGCCGCTGGTGCGGGCACGGCGGTGGATCAAGCGACATCCGGCGCTCGTCGTCGGCACGGCCGCGACCGTGCTGATCTCGCTCGCCAGCCTCGCGGCCATCGCCTCGATCATCGCCCAATCGAACCACGCCTTGGCGGCGAAGAACTCGGAGTTGGATGCGAAAAACACGGCGCTAGAGCAGGCAAATCTGCGTGAACGGCAGGCTACCGCGAAAGCCGAAGCCAACGCCAAGGTTGCACGGGAACAGAGCCAGCTCGCGCTCAGGTCACTCGAGAGTGTTATCTGGGACATCCAGCGGAAGCTCAGAAACGTCCTTGGCGCGGGCGACCTGCAACGCTCGCTGCTGCAGACGGCGCTGGCCCGGCTTCAAGAAGTATCTGACCATTTCGCCACTCGCGCCGCCATCGACCGGAGCTCGCATGTTGCCCTCATTGACCTCGGCGACGTGTTACTGCGCATCGGGGCGGCCTCGCCGCGTTCCGGCACTCACGGAAATCAGCCCAGTGGCGAGGTTGGGAAAGGGCCAGCCGTCGGCACCGACGGATCGTTGGCGGCGGCACGCAAAGTATACCAGCAGGCATTTGAAATCGCACAAAAGTTGGTGGCGGCCGACCCGAGCGACAAAGAGGCTCAACGCGACATGTCCATCTCCTATAACAGTCTCGGCGACGTGAGCCTGCAGGCAGGGCAAATCACCGAAGCGCTGGGATTTTATCAGCAGGCATTCGGCATTAAGCGGAAGTTGGCGGCGGCTGATCTAAAGGACAATCAGGCCCAGCGCGAACTGTCTACGTCCATTGAACGGATCGGGTTTGTCTATGAACGGAGCGGCAAACTGACGGAGGCGCGCGAACAGTACGAGCGGATGCTGGCCATCAAACAGCGGCTGGCGGAGAGCAATTCTGCTGACTCGCTCGCACAACGTGAGCTCTCGGTCACTTACAACCATCTCGGTGATGTGCAGCTTCAGTCCGGGAAGGCGAGCGAGGCGCTGGCGTATTATCAGAAGGGACTGGAGATCGATCAGAAGCTGGCGGCAGCCGATCCAAACGACGCCCGGGCCCAGCGCGACTTATTCATCACGTACAACAAGCTCGGCGACGTGCAGCGTCAGTTCTGGCCGGCATTCGCGGCGCTGGGCTCGTATCAGAAAGGACTGGAGATCAGTCAAAAGTTGACGGCGGCCGATCCGAACGACGTCCAGGCTCAGCGCTACCTGGCCATTTCGTATGACAATCTCGGCGACATGCAGCGACAGTTCTGGCAGGCGACCGAGGCGCTGGCGTCCTTTAAGAAGGGACTGGTGATCCGTCAGAGGCTGGCAGCAGCGGATCCAACCGATGCCCAGGCCCAGCGCGACCTGTCGATTTCTCTCGATAATCTCGGCGACATGCAGCTTGCGGCCGGGCAGACACCCGAGGCGTTGGCGTCCTACAAGCAGGGGCTGGAGATCCGTCAGAAATTGGCGGCGGCCGATCTTAACGATGCCCAGGCCCAGCGCGACTTGTCCATCTCGTTCGACAATCTCGGCGACGGGCAGCTTAAGGCCGGGCGAGTGACTGAGGCACTAGAGTCGTTTCAGCGGTGTCTGGAAATCCGTAAGAAGCTGGCGACAGCCGATCCGAGTGACGCCCAAGCCAGGTTCGCTTTGTATAGCTCACTCGCGAAAACGGGTGAGGCAAACCAGACGGCGAAGCGATTCGAGGAAGCCCTCTCGTGGTATGAGCAGGCGCTCAAGATTCTTCAAGATTTGGATGAGGCAAAACTACTGGCACCTGCGGAGAAGTCGCAGATTGCCGTAATGCAACAACGTGTTCAGATTTGCCAGCAGGCTCGGGTTGCGCGAGGTGAATGGAAAACGCTATTGGAGCAACCCGCGAATGTGCTGACAGTCTTGCTGGATCTGCGCGGGACGCAATTCATTCACGAGGGTCGTACCAACGACGCCCTTCAGGCGGTTGCTAAGTTGCGCGAATTGGGGACGGCCACGGCGGATCAACTTTACAATTCAGCGTGCGTCTACAGCCTGTGCGCCGGGCGGATCAAACCAGAGAAGGACGTGCTGACCGCCGAGCAAGCGGCTGAGCGAAAAAAGCACATCGACGATGCGCTCGAAACTCTCCGCGAGGCGATCAAGGCCGGCTACAAGGACTTCGCCCAGATGCAGAAAGACACCGCCCTCACCGTGCTCCGCGACCTGCCGGAGTTTCAGGAACTCACCCAATCAAAATGATTTTTTAGCATTAAGCATCTGCTTTTTGAGCGGTCATACGGCCGAAAGAAATGCTCAATGGCAAATTTCGACGCTTGGCCGCGTATAATCCAGGCCGATGAGTGCCACTATAAAAAGTGCTTCTACTTCCGAGCGACCCCTTTCGCGCGCCATTCTCCATATCGGCGGCATGCACTGCGCTTCCTGCGTGAGCAGCGTCGAGCGGGCGCTGCGGGAGTCGCCGGGGGTGCTTTCCGCAAGAGTGAACTTGCCGCTGGCTCAGGCCGCTGTCAATTTTGAACCGGCGACGACGGACCTGACACGGATAGCAGTGGCAGTCGCTGCGGCGGGCTATTCGGCTTCGCCCACTCAAGTCGGCGGTGGCAAATCGGCCGGGGTAGCGCTGGAGAAGCGAAGCCGCCAGGAGATTGTCCTGTGGCGGAACCGGCTCATCGCGGCAGGGGTGTTGCTCGTTCCGCTGATTTTCTCCAGCTATGCACCGCCAGCCTGGCATCACTGGACTCGCTGGCTGGTTCTGGCGATTGGCTCCGCGATGCAGGCCTGCGTCGGCTGGCCATACTTCATCGGCGCGGCCAAGCGGCTGCGACATGGCGGGGCGAATATGGATACGCTCATCGCCCTCGGCACCGGAACTGCGTACGCCGCGGGTGTGGCGGAGATTTTCAGCGGCAGCCACGGCATGTCGCTCATGGATGGCGGGATGATTCTGACATTCGTCACGCTCGGCAAGTATTTGGAAGCGCGGGCTAAGGGACGTGCTTCACTCGCTTTGCAGAAGCTACTTTCCATGGCCCCGCCGGTTGCGCAGATCAAGTGCGGGGAGATCGTCACGCAGGTGCCGGTGGAGCAGGTGCTCCCCGACGAAATCATCCTCATCCGCCCCGGTGACGCCATCCCGCTCGATGCCGTCGTTCTCACCGGCCAGAGCGACGTGAACCAGGCCTGGCTGACCGGCGAGCCGCTGCCGGTGGAGAAGCGGTCCGGGGACGTACTGCACGCGGGGAGCATCAATGGCCAAGGATCGCTGGAAGCCCGCGTTACCGCCGCCGCGGGAACGACCTGGTTGGCCCGGACCATCGAGTTGGTCCGCGCCGCCCAGGAATCCAAAGCCGACGTGCAGCGGCTAACGGATCGGGTCGTGGAATGGTTCGTGCCTGCGGTGCTCGTCATCGCTCTCGTAACTCTCATCGCGTGGTCACTCAGCGGCACGGACGGCTGGCGGACCGGCATGAGCTGCGCGGTGGCGGTGCTGATCGTGGCCTGTCCTTGTGCGCTGGGACTGGCAACGCCCGCGGCAGTGCTCGTCGGCTCAGGACGAGGGGCAGAGAATGGCATCCTCATCAAGGATGCGCTGGCCCTCGAAACGGCCGGCCGGCTGACGACGGTCATTCTCGACAAGACGGGCACCATCACGCTCGGCCAGCCCCAAGTGGTCGCCATTGAAACGGCTGCCGGCGTGAGTCGCGAGGAACTGCTCTCCATCGCAGCCGCTGCCGAACGGTTCAGCACCCATCCTCTTGCCCGGGCCATCGTCCAGGCCGCCGACGCTCTGGCCGCTCCGCGAATTTCGGCCCGCGAGACCAAGGTCATTCCCGGCGAAGGGCTGGAGGCCGTCACGCCAAGCGGCCTCGCTCTCATCGGCAACTTCCGGCTCCTCAATTCGCGGCTGATTCCCGTTCCCAAAGACAAAATTGAATCGCTCACGCAGCAGCATCCCGGCGCGGCTCCGCTGCTGGTGGCGAGAAACGGTCAGTACCTGGGCACCATCATCGTGGCCGATGAAGTCGCGCCGGGAAGCGCGGAAGCGATCGCGGCGCTGCATCAACTGGGACTGACAACGCACCTGGTGTCCGGCGACCGCCGGCAGGTGGCGGAAGAAATCGCCAGGCGCATGGGAATTCAGCAGGTGCTGGCCGAAGTGCTGCCGGAGGACAAGCAGCGGATTGTCCGCGAGCTGCAGTCGCAAAAGCAAGTCGTGGCGATGGTCGGCGACGGTATAAACGATGCCCCGGCCCTCGCCGCCGCCGACCTCGGCATCGCGATGGGAACCGGAGCCGACGTGGCCCTCGAATCGGCCGACATGGTCCTGACGAGGCATGATCTCTTGCTGCTGCCACGGGCCATTCGCCTATCGCGTGCGACGCTGGCCATCATCCGGCAGAACTTGTGGTGGGCCCTCGGCTACAACGTAGTTCTCATTCCGCTCGCCGCTGGCGTGCTGTTTCCGACCCTGGGCATCGGGCTCCCCCCCTCCCTGGCCGCGGCCGCAATGGCCTTCAGCAGCGTCTCCGTAGTGCTCAACAGCCTGCGACTGCGAATGGTGAGTATCTGAGGAATTGTTCGGAGCGAGCGAGCGTTAAGGAGCTTCTGCTGTTTTGCTGTTTTCCGCCAGCACATGCCGACAAAGACAGCAGTAAAATGAGCCGAACGTGCGATCGATCTCTCATAACCGTCATCGTGCCAAATGTCATCACCGTTTGATTACAAACTTGCCTCCGACGCATCAGAGCGCCAACTTGCGCATCCGATTGTCGACGATGCATTCCCGTATCGAGCCTACTCGGCGGTTCACGACGCCCGTACGAGCAAATCACACCGAGCAATGGAGCGCCTTGGAATTGGTGGAACAAACATCTATTACAAGGACGATGCGGCTTGGAAGGCATTTCGGCCACCATGGGGACCGAGGCATTGCCGATGTGGTTGGTATCCACAATCTGTTGAGCAAGCCGCCAAGCTTGGCGTCCAAGAGGCGAAAGACTGGTGGATCCGCGCGATGGAAATGGCCGCCGAGCATGGAGGCAGCCCGTACCAATTCCTGACACGGACGGAACCGCCAAAGCATCAGCACGTTACGCTACCGCCATTCTCTCCCGACTCGGTTTGTGAGCCGGGTGCCTTGTACGTTACAGACAACCCGCTAATTCTCGACGACTTGCGGAGCGGAGTCGAGTTTCGCGTCGAGCGAGCGATGAAGGATCTTCGGTCGTTAGTAACCTGCGAAAGGAAACATCTCAGGTTGCGGGACGCATTGATGACTGTGCCTGAGTTGATTGGAATGGCCGACGCGTTGATGAAGGTGGGCAAGAATGCCCTTGTGGCATGGCCAGCACTTATTTCATGCTTTGTGTCGCAAGTGTCCCGCCAACACCATGTGGAGAGAGACTCTAGGCAAACATTGGTTTTTGAGGCGATGCGGTATGTTCTCGACGCTGGTGACACAACGGAACGCGAACTGATTCTCCCAATTTGGATCGCAAGTGAAGATGCGAATCCGCAGACGCTCGTGGAGATTCTCACATGTAAGCACTGGGACGTACGCAAGGCCGCCGCAGAGCGATTGGGCCAATCTGGCCAAGCAGGGATGGTAGCGCTCGCGCCATTGAATCTCCTTCTCGCCGATCGGTCGAAGTATGTCCGTGCTGCAGCATCGGACGCAATCAACCGCCTTTCTGCCCAGAAGTAGCAGAATCTGGTCCAAGACTTCCGAACCCTTGGTGAGGGGCAACTGTCTTTAGGCCGGGGAACCCAAAATATGATCGAAATTCCAGACTATGAAATGTACGTCGCTAACGCGATGTCTGAGCTAAAGGACCAATTCACTTTCGCACACCGACTCTACGATGGCTGGATGCTAGTCGAGAAAGACCGGTACATAATCGAATCGAAACTGGACCCGCTGGTAATCCGGTTGTCAATGACATTGAATGTTCAGGCATGTCGCCAGTTCCGGAGCATCATTGAACTCTGTGAGCGTGGCGAGGCTACGAACGCCATGATTGTTGGCAGGAGCTTGTACGAAACCGCAGTCGCCTTGATGTTCGTTCTCTCTCCGCAAGTGCCCATTCGAGTCAAACAGAAGAGTGGAAAGACTGATGCATGGCAGGCCGAAATCCACGATCCACAACTTGCGTCAAATTCATTCACGAACCGCCTGAGGGCTGCTCTGTACTTGTCGAGTACAGTGTTCAACGACGAACGTTGTTACCTAAAGTGGAATAAGCGCGCCGAACTTCAGCAAATGGCAAATGTCGTCAAGCCGGGTCAGGCCTTAGTTGACTTTTGCGAAAGAGAGATCGGAAAGGAATGGTCCTTCATTCTTCGGCATCGACCTCACACTTTCTCTGGGCTGAGCCTTGCCGAATTGACAAAGGCGCTGGGAAATAACCTTGATTTGTATTACGACACTGTTTATCACTTGTTTTCGAGAATGGCACATGCCGCAGACGCGATTCGGCACGCATCGGACAACAATGGCTGCTTCGGACCGCAATGGTGGTCGTCGGTTGACGATATTTGCGGCGGGTTACAAGCTGGTTCGCAAGTATTCCTCGCGTCCACGAAGATCTTGCAGAACAATTTTGGATTCGGAACAGATACTGACTCGAAATTGGACGAGTTGATTGCGAATTTTCACAAGGTGTTTGCATAGTTGGCACAGACATATCTCGTCTCGTGCGTATCGCGCCTCATCCGATATCTCCGCTTCCAGATAGCACGAATTTAGGCCCCACTTCATTCTCTATTTCCTTGTCCGCCATGCTCGCCATCGGCCAGCAAGAAATTCTGGAAAATCTTTTCGCGACACCCCCGTTTGGAAACTGGACAGGAGTATAATACCGAGTGCCGGGAGGGAGTCGTTTCACGGCAAGGCTGGGGAGCCGCTGTTCCTTGACAATCGGGTTGTGATTTTTGACGCGAGTGATCGCGGGGTGGCTTCGTGCGCGGCGGCGGGGGAATTTCGCTAGGACACGCAGCATAAGAAAGGGCGAACCATTCCCTACGTCCTCGCTGACGTAGCGGGTTCCCAATCTTTGGCAGCAGCTTGGCGTGGAGGTGATTCATGGGTCAAAGTATTGCAGCGAAAGGACTTGCGACGGCCCCATGAATCAAGAAGGACATGATTCAGGCGTTGATTCATCGACTTGCGTCGAGCATAAATCAATTAACCTATTGATATAAAACAGGTTACGACAATCTCCATCGCCGTAACTTTTTTTCGCAAGTAGCCCGAAGATGATGAATCATGACTACAGGTTCTGATCGACCTCCGCGTGTAACTCGTTGCCAAAAAAAGACTTGCGACGAACTCCCTTGCTTACGCTGCGGGTTTGTGTGCGAGGCTAAAAGACGACTCCCGCCCGCAGCAGGAACGTATCGCCCGGCTCGAAGTCTCCGATCGTGGACAGGTAATCGACGCGGCGGCCGAAGACATAGCCGGCTTCAATGGAGTAGCCGGTACCCTGGTCGAGCTTTCGCTCCATGCCGAGCAGAATGCGAAAGTCCTGCAGCGTGACCTTGTCGTGTGCGCCGCTGGTCCGCTCGATGGAATAGGTGTTGCCGCCGTATTCGGCCGTGGTGTAGAGCCAGTCCTGAAAGCCGAAACCCGAGTTCACGCAGACAGCCAGCTTGGGCTTGGGAAACAGCAGCTCGAAGCGGAGATAGTCGGTGGGGTTCCAGATGGCTCCGCCGACCGGCAATAGTTTGAGGTTATCGCGACCCAGGTAAACGACGCCCCCCACGAGTTGCAAACGGTCGGGGACGGCGTCGAAGATGATGAGCCCCTTGCCGGTGAGGCGGAAGGCGTCGGCATCGCTGATTTGAAAATCGCTGTAGTAACCTGGGCTGACGGCCAGGAGCAAAGTGTAGCGATTGACAAAAGTCGGCAGCCACATGAAGTCGAGATAGACGTCGTTGAGGCGGGCCGGCAGGTCCGGGGTCTCCGGCCCCGCGAGGATGTGCATGTTGTAGCCCGGCGTGATGACCAGCGGCCAGGCGGCGATGGGAAACGGTAGGGCGAACGAGGCAAAGGCGTCAAGCTCCGTGAAGCCAAAGTCCTGCGGGTCGCTGCCGTTGGGAAGCCAGGTGGCCGTCAGCGACAACTTTTGAAAAAAGCCGTTGCGGTGGCTGGAGAGGCGGGCCATGCCGTCGCGCATGACGGCGTCACCCAAGACGGGGTGATTCATTCCAATCGGAACGTCGGCCGGATGCTCATGGAGCTCATCGACGAGGATTCCCGACGTCATCGGCAGCGGCTCGGCGTCATCAAACGGTGCCGCTCGTGTCATCGTGCGAGGTGCCGGGCGCGAGCGAAGGGGCAAATCCGGGCCGTCAATCTCGGCGGGTGGGCCGGAGTAAGGAACTTCGTCGGCCAATGTTCGCGGCCGCCGCGGTTTGGTAACTCGCGGCACCGGCAGCAAGGACTCGTCTTCGCCGGTGACATCCTGCAGGTGCGAGAGCAGCCGGATTTTGAGTTCTTCCTCGCCGCGCGCCGGCATGGCCGCCAGCAGCGTCAGCACCACAGTCGCCAGCGCCAGGATCGAGAGTCTCGTGATGGGAGTCCGCTTGGGCATCAGAATGAGAACCCCGCTCTGACCACGAAAGTATTCGCCGGATTGAATGAATCTCCCGGCGAGACGACATAGACGACCTGGCGATTAAAGACGTAGCCAATCTCGCCAAAAGCATTGAAGCCATCGCCGATGGATTCCAAACCAATGGAGACCCGAATGTCGTTGATATCGATTCGGTCGGAGACTCCGGAGGTCCGCTGGATGGTCCAGGCGCCGCCGCCGTATTCTCCAGCAACGTACCACCAAACTTCTTTGTTGTTCACCGTGCTCAGATAGCTGGCCAGCTTGGGCTGAGGGAAGAAAAAGTCGAACCGGACCTGCGGCGACGGCTGCCAAAGGATGCCCCCCGCGGGAAGGATTTTGATGTCGTTGCGGTCGATATACATGGCCCCAATTTTGAGCTTCATGGTCGGCGTGATCTTGAGCGTTCCCAGGCCGAGCCCTTGAATGCGAAGACTGTGCGAGTTGGCCGTTTGAAAGTCCGAGTAGACACCGATGCGGAAGCCTAGCTCCGCGCCAAGTTGCTGATTGGGATCGGTGGCGTACTGGGTATCCAAAAACGCGCTGTACGCATTCGGGGGCAAATCGGCGGGCAGACTGTGCGGACCATCCCACAGGTGGATGCCGAACGTCGGCGAAATGTAGAGCGGCTGGCCCGAGCCGAAGAAATTTGGAAAGGCGAGCGTGACGGCGGCATAGGTGTCGTTGATGTTTACGTCTGTCGGATCGCTGCCGTTGCCAAGATACGTGTGTGTTAACCGCACTTCCTTGGTCAGCTTGAGCATCTGGTTGTAGTCGTACGGCTGAGCATTGGGATTGCTCCCCCAAATGCCGCTCGGAAAGAGTGAATTTGAGCTTTGGCTGGGATAGGCCCCCGGGCTGATGTAGGGGCTGCCCGTTGCCGGAGCGCCATACGTGCCAGGTGCCGGGGTTGAGAAGGGACTCGCCGGTGGCGAAAAGCCGCCCGCGGAGGGCGCAGTGCTAAAGCCGCCACTGGTGGCGGGGGCGGTGTTCCAGGGATTGGGAACGCCGGGGGCGGTGGAATAAGGATCGAAGCTATAGGGAGTGCCGAGCGTTGCGGGGGGCGCTGGAGCGTAGCCCGAGGGTGGCGTGTAGATCGGGGCTCCCGCACTCCCCGGAACTGTTGTGCCAGAAATGGGTCCGGTTCCCCCGTAGGTCGGCACTGGATTACCGTAGGGACTTCCCGCTGCGGGAGGAGTCGTGGTTGTCAGCGGCGCTGTGCCGATGCTCCCGGTGCGGGGAAACTGGATGCTGGGGCTCTGGGCGCAGACAGTCTCCGCCGCGAACATCGCGGTGACGATCAGCGCAAAATGCCAGGCGCTAATATTCCGCACAGAATGACTCTAGGCCGGAGTGGGCTACGGACGATAAGACGGGGTTCTGGACGGAGTAATTAGCGGCCGAGGCAAATTGGGTCAAGGCCAAGCGGCAGCTAGCGGAAGGTGAGCTGGTGAACTCCCGGCTGGCGTGATGAAGCTACAATCAGGGGGATGACCCTCCCCACGATTACCAGCCTGCAAAATCCTCGCGTCAAGGAAGCGGTCAAGTTGCGCGACCGCAAAGGGCGGGAACAGCAGGGACGGATTCTGATCGAAGGGGTGCGCGAGATTGGCCGCGCCCTCCAGGCCGGAGTGGAAATCACAGAAGCCTTCTTCTGCGAATCCCTCTGCACCGACCCATCCGCAGCGGAATTACTGTCCCAGTTGCGGCAGCGAAAGAAGATTTTTCTGCTATCCGTCAGTGAGCAGGTCATGGCCAAGCTCTCCTTCGGCGACCGGGCCGAAGGGCTCATTGCTATCGCGCGGCCTCCGCAAAGATCGCTCGACGAACTGGCGGCTGCGTTGAAGAAGAAGGCTCCGCCCCTGTTCGCTGTGGTCGAAGGGGTCGAAAAGCCGGGCAACCTGGGAGCCATCCTCCGCACGGCGGATGCCGCTGGAGTGAGCGGGCTGATCGTGGCCGATGGCGGCACGGACCTGTTTAACCCCAACGCCATCCGCGCCAGCCTGGGGGCCATCTTCACAGTTCCCGTCTGTGCGGCCACTAGCGAGCAAACCGTGGCTTGGCTGCGCAAGCAAAAACTGCGGATTTTTGCGACCATGGTTGAGGCGGCCGTTTCTTACAGCGAGGCCGATTTCACACGACCGGCGGCCATTGTGTTCGGCAGCGAAGCTCGGGGGCTATCCCCCCTCTGGACCGGCAGCGAAATCACGCCCATTTCCCTTCCCATGCTCGGTTCCGTGGATAGCCTGAACCTCTCCGCCACAGCCGCTATTCTTTGCTACGAAGCCCTCCGTCAGCGGAAAATGGCAGCGCCGAGACTCCCCGCGCGGGGTTAATGATTAATAGGGGGTTTAGACCGGGTTGAGAATTTTGCGCGCCAAGGAAAAACAAAATTGCTTCTCGGGGGGACTATGGGTATATTACAGGTTGATTTTCCAGAAAGGAGAATTCAGGGACAGTGTCCGTTTACTGTCCCCAGAATCGAACGACCCTCACTTGGCGGGAATCAGTTGCGGGGTTTAAGGGCTGAGCTGCGCTCACAAGGCAGTCCTGCCAAGGGCCAATCTGTCGGCTTTTGCGGCAGCAGGTTTTGATATGCCGGGAACGACCATGATTGAGATTCGGCACAAAGGCACGGGCGATGTCATTCGCCAGGTGGAGGGTGCGTCTCTGGCTGGTCAGTATTTTGAAGGCGCAAAACTGGAGTGTGCGAATTTTGCCGGTATGGATCTGACCGGAGCTGATTTCCAGAGAGCCGATCTTCGCGACGCCGACTTTACGGGCTGCAAGCTGGACAGGGCGACTTTCTCCGGCGCTCTACTCAAGGGAGCCAACTTTGACGGGGCCAGCCTGCTCAAAGCCGACTTCACCGATTCCGTTGCGCAGGGAACCGGCTTTCACGGTGCCAACTTGCAAGGGGCGATCCTGCGCTACGCGAAATTCGCGGAAGCCGATTTTTCGCACGCGAACATGACAGCGGTGGATATCAGCATGGCAGAATTGGCCTGCGACTTCACCGAAGCCAATCTCACCAAAGCGGACATACGCGGCAGCAACCTGGCGGGTGCGGTGTTCGACGGCACCATTCTCCTTGGCGCGAATCTCTCCGACGCTAAACTGGCCGGCGCCGACATGGGATCCGCCAAGGTCGAAGGCGCGCTCATGGGTCATGGTCGCAAGCTCGGTTCGCAAATCTTCAAGAAAAAGGAAACGCGGCCCTGGTGGCAGTTCTGGAGCTAAATCGAAAACAAATGACCATTGCCAATTTGGGCGTCATTGGCGCTTGGTCATTGGTCATTCCCAGTTCGCTACTTATTCACGTACGTTTCCAAGAACCGCGCCAGTTTGTGGAAGTCGCTACCGTGTTCGATGTAGCGAACGACAGTGACCAGGGACTTGGGGTCGATCAGCTTGTCAAACGGTTCGTAGTGGAGCTGTAATTGGCCGGTGACAGAGACCATCACGCCGTTGAGCCCTTCTTCCACGAGCGCCCGATACGCGCCGACGCCGAGTTGGGCCCCCAGCATTACGTCGAAGGCGTGCGGCTTGGCACAGCGAGCTTCGTAACCCAGTTGCAGGCCGGTCACTTTGCGTTCCTTGCCGGTCGCGGACTCATAGGCATCGGCGACGAGGCGGGCGAACATTCGGCCCAGGTTTACGTGCGAAATGGAGATATGGCCGTGGTCGTCTCGCGGAATCCCCTCGAGGTAAGTTGATGGCAGCAGCTCCGCCAACCCCTCCGCCATCACAATCACGCCGAACTGCTTCTTCTCCTCATCGCGGGCGATCATTGTCTTGACGATCCGCCCGACGACTCGGTCCACCTCCATCACCTCCCGCCGCTCCGATTCCTTGGTGACGGGGTTGACCACCGTTTCTTCGGTCCGATAGCTGCCGATGATGTCCTCCACGCTGATCACCAGGCTGGCCTCGCCAGCAATCGCCGCACCATACGCCAGCCAGCCAGCGCTGCGCCCCATCGTCTCCGTCAGGAAGTAGGCCCGCGAGGCCTCCGCGTCATACAGCAGGTTGCGAATCTCCGCCGCCAACGTTTCCACCGCGGTGAAGAATCCAAATGTGAAATCGATTCCGTGATAATCGTTGTCAATTGTCTTTGGCAGATGCACGATTGGGATTTTTTTCGATCCCGAGGGCAGCCGGTCTTGATAGAGCTTGAACTTGTTGGCAGTCTTCAGGGTGTCGTCTCCGCCGATGGAGATCAGGGCATCGACGCCGATGGAGCAGAGCCCTTTATAGACGCGGCGCAGCGGGGCGGAGAGCTTGGGGTCGTCCAGGTGCGCGGGATCGGAAACATCTTTGCCGGGATTTGTCCGCGACGTGCCAATCAGGATTCCTTGCGAGTTGCGAGTTCGCTTCAGCGTCTTGTGCGTAATGGAGATAAAATCTTCGTCCTCTCGCAGCGGCCGCTCGGGAGAATAATCGTTGAGCGAGGAATAGCCGTGCTTGATGCCGATCACTTCCATGCCGTTGCGCAGAAACGCCACAGCCGCGGTCGAGATGACCGCGTTGGCGGCGGGGGCGGGGCCACCGGCAAACAAGATGGCGACACGCCGGATGCTGGTGTCGTGCTTGTCGGGATTGGCCAGAGCGGACGAAATGACTTTGGACATGGAAGACCTCCGCAGCACCGGGCCGTGACTCGATGGCCCCATTTTAAGAGCCTTGGGGCTGTCAGCCAAGGCGCTGCGGAGGCACCTGCGAACTTGTAAGGGAGCCCATTTCTCCAAAAATGCCCATCTAGCGTATCCAAGGGTGGAATCATTGACATTAGCTCGATCCCTCCATTGGCGAGAATCGATCTAGGGCAATCAACGGCCAGCAATTATCATTGCCGTTTGCGTTCCCGGAGAATGGCCCTCGGCAGGAGTCAAGGATGACCCGCACGAAATTACACGGATTGCTGGCTGGAATTGCGTTTGTCATGGGGTCCGCAGCGCCGGCGCTTGCGCAGACGGGAGTAGGCCCTCCCCCAGCGCGTACAAACTCCGGCTATTCCGCCAAGGGATCCAAGGGAACTCCGGGAGCAACCTTTGGCCCGGCAGCGCCAAGCTCGGTGCAGCCCCGTTCACCGCAGAACAAACAGGCTCCCGTTAGGCGGGTGGCTGGCGAAGAGCCCGTCCGCGAGCCAGGAAGCGGCGCAAATCCTGCTGGAGGAATTCCGTCCAAGGCGGGTGCTCCCCAGGGAGCGCCTGGCACCGCGAACAATCCGCTGCCGCTGGCCGTTCAAATCACACCACGCCAGCCGGATTGGTTTCCACTTGCTCCCAATGTCCAGTCGTGGGTCGACGAAGTTCTGGTCGCTTGGGAAAAGACGAGTGAATCGATTGTCACCTTCAAGTGCAACTTCAAACGCTGGGAGCACGACCCGGCATTTGGACCCAAGGATCCCAAAATCCCTTTCACTTACGGCGAAGGCATCATCCAATATGCCAAGCCGGACAAGGGAATGTTCAAGGTCGAGAAGCTCCTCAAATTTTCCCCGCCGCAAGTGGCGGGGGGAAAGCCCCAGTGGTTGGCGCAAATTGGCGAGCAGTGGGTCTGCGACGGGCGGAGCATCTTTGAGTTCGACACGCGCGGTAAAAAACTGTTCCAACGAATCCTGCCCATTGAGATGCAAAACAAAGCCATCGCCGACGGTCCATTGCCGTTCCTGTTCGGGGCGAAGGTGGCGACGATCAAGGCCCGCTACTGGATTCGCCCCGCACCGGACGTCCCCGCGGGGCACGAAGGAGAATACTGGCTGGAGGCGGTCCCCCGCTTCAACCGCGATGCGGCCAATTTCCAGAAGGTGAGCATCATTCTGGACGAGAAAGATTTCCTGCCCAAGGCGCTCGATGTCTACGCACCCAATTACAACAAGAAGACCAATCCCGCCCACACGGAGTATTCGTTCGACCAGCGGGAAACGACCCTCAAGTCTGACAAACGGCCGCTCGCCGTGCTCACGCCAATCATTGACAGTTTCAAGACGCAGTTCTATGAACCCAAAGTCCCCAGCGGCTGGAAAAAGGTCGTGGAGGACATGAACGAAATGCCGCAAGGACCGCTGCCGGTCCAAGGCCCGGCTCCTCCGCCCGGAACAGCCAAGCGCCCTGCCGGAGCGAAGACCAAAACCAAGTAGCATTTCAAGCGGCGGTGGCCTTCTCCACTTGCACCTCCCGCTTATCAAAATCGAGCGGCAACGGGCGTTCGATGGGCTGCCAGGGGCGGTTTGTCTTAGGAGGCATTTCGGGAAGTGAGGGCGAGATTTCCAATTGCAATTGACGCTCGATCGACTGATCGACCACTGCGGGTCGGGGTTGCGGAACCACCGGAAGAAATGTTGGCGACGGCGATGGCTGGGTTTCGGGCAACAGGTCAGACAATTCCTGGCTGGGGTCTTCCGCCAATCTCATCCACGGCCGCCAGAGAGCGTGCACGTAGAGCTCGATTTGGCGCTCATGATAGGCGGTAGCTCTTTCACTCGCGGCGAGTTCTTGTTCGCACACCTTCAACAGGGTTCTGTTGAACTCAGTGGATGCTCGAAAGCTCTCACGGTACAACAAATGGCCTTGGGGCAGTTGTTCTTCCACCCAGTTGTCATCTTCCAAAGAGTCGATGGTGGTCAGGACCACTAACTTCTGGGCCGTTGATAGTTCTCGCCTGGCATCGCTGAGTTTCAGCATGGCTTGATGAAATTGGAGCCGCTGATTGACATGCCGAACATGTTGAACAATACCCGTGCCGACCGCCGCCAGCGTCAGTAGCGCGAACAGCGTCCGCAACCGAAATTGAAACCAGCGGCGTTTCATGGCAGCCTTCTTTCCCATCTCTTCATTTTTCTGCCAACCATTTTTCTGCCAACCCAATTCTCGGCTATCATTCGGACATCTGGATTGTACCTCTTCCTCGTGCGATGCCGCCATGAAATCCCACTCTCTCCTAGCTTTGCTGGTTGCCGCAGTATTTTTAGCCGCAACGATTCCATTCCAAACTGTGTACGCCGCCGACGCCGACGGCAAGCTCCGCATCCTCGTCTTTGGTGCTCATCCCGACGACGCCGAGTTTAAAGCGGGGGGCACGGCGGCGAAGTGGTCGAAGCTGGGGCACCATGTGAAGCTGGTGTCGGTGACAAACGGGGATATCGGCCACTGGCAGATGGCTGGCGGACCATTGGCCCAAAGGCGGACCGCCGAGGTGCAGGCCGCGGCGAAAAAGCTGGGGACTCACGCGCAGGTGTTGGACATTCACGACGGCGAGCTGCTACCGACGTTGGAGAATCGCAAGCTGATTACCAGGGTCATCCGGGAGTGGAAGGCCGACATTGTCATTTCGCACCGGCCTTGGGACTATCACCCGGACCATCGCTACGTCGGCGTGCTGGTGCAGGACGCGGCCTTCATGGTCACCGTGCCATTCTTCTGCCCCGACTCGCCGCCACTCAAAACCAACCCCGTCTTCCTCTTCTCTAGCGATGGCTTTCAGCGGCCGTATCCGTTCAAGCCGGACGTTGCTGTTTCGATTGACGATGTCTTCGAACAAAAGCTCGATGCTGTTCACGAGCTTACTTCCCAGGTCTACGAAGGAGGAGCCAGCGGCAGCGAGGAGTTCGTACGCTCCGTCCCACCCGAAAGCGATACCGCCGGCCGCAAAGCCTGGCTCAAAACCCGCTGGCAAGACCGTCAAAGCCGCGAGGCGGACAAGGCCCGGGCCGTGCTGCTGGAAATCTACGGCGAGGAGGCGGGGAAGAAGGTGAAGTACGCGGAGTCGTTTGAGATTTGCGAGTATGGAAGGCGGCCGAGCCCTGAGGAGCTCAAGAAGTTGTTTCCGATTGGGAAGTAGGAAGAGGTTGGCAGAAAAATGGTTGGCAGGAAAATGGGAGAATCGTCGGGGCTATCGCCGCTGCGCTTTGCGCCGCTTTTCAAGCGCTATCTCTGGGGCGGGCGGCGACTGGGGACGTTGTTGGGGAAGCCGATTGGAGAGGGAGAGGATTACGCGGAAAGCTGGGAGGTGGCGGATCATGGAGAGGACCAGTCGATAATCGAAGGAGGGCTTCTGGCGGGGATGACACTGGGGCAGGTGGTGGAAAAATATGGGAAGGAGTTGCTGGGAAGACATGGGGAGGGCCAGGCCAGTCGCTTTCCGTTGCTCTTCAAGTTTCTCGATTGCCGGCGAGTCCTTTCCGTGCAGGTCCATCCCAACGACGCGGCTGCGGCGAAGCAGGTGCCGCCCGATTTGGGGAAGACGGAAGCCTGGGTGATTCTGGCTGCGGAACCGGGGAGCGTCGTGTATGCGGGGCTCAAGCGAGGCTTCGACCGCCCGGCCCTGGAGCGAGAGGTAAATCGTGGCACCACGGAATTGTGCCTGCACAAGTTCGAGCCGCAGGTTGGAGATTGCATCTTTATCCCGGCCGGAACGGTGCATGCACTGGGAGCCGGCCTAGTCGTGGCGGAAATCCAGCAAGCCAGCGATACCACCTTCCGTCTTTACGACTGGAACCGAGTCGGTCCCGATGGATATCCACGGCAACTGCATGTCGCCGAGAGCCTTGCCGCTATCGACTATTCCGCCGGCCCAGTCCAACCACAAGTTCCGCAGCCAATGGATCGGCCTTTCATCGAGCGGCTCGTCTCCTGCGACAAGTTCATCCTCGACCGTTGGCGGATCGATGGATTCGAACCAGCCGAAATGCGAACCATCGGGGGTGACGAGCGGTTTCACATTCTTTCGGTGCTCTCCGGCTCGGCAACGATTTCCAGTGGAATCACGAGCGAACAACTCGCGCTGGGCCAGACGCTGCTGCTTCCCGCGTCTGCTGGCGAGTGCCGGATTAGCGCAAACCGCGAAACAATCCTGCTGGATAGTTATCTTCCGTAGCCGCTTACGCCGCCATCGCCGCTTTCACTTCATTCATCACCGCATCGAAAGCGGCGGGGTCGGCGATGGCGATTTCCGAGAGGCTCTTCCGGTCTAGGATGATGCCGGCCTTTTCCAGTCCGTTGATGAACTGGCTGTAGCGCAGACCCCGTTCGCGGCAGGCGGCGTTGAGCCGGATGATCCAAAGCTTGCGGAACTGCCGCTTACGGTCGCGGCGGTCGCGGAAGGCGAACGCGCCGGCGCGAGCGATAGTTTCCTTGGCGGTGCGGAAGAGCTTGCGGCGGCCGCCGACGTACCCCTTGGCACGCTTGAAGAGACGCTTTTTCGACTGGGTGCGGGCAGCACCCTTCATGGCACGCATGGATTAGTTCCCTGTGGTTTGCACGCTGCGGTTTAGTTAAACCAGGCCCTCGGTTAGCCGAGTGTTAGGTGCCTGCGTGACGAATGGGAAAATGGTAATGAAATATCAAAAGGTCGTGTGGAGTACGACCGGGGCAAAATCGCTACAGGCTGTACCCATTGAGGGCGCGGGTGATTTGATGCACGACGGTGTCCGACAAAACCTTGGTCCCCCGCAAGTTCCGCCGCCGCTTCTTGCTCATGCGGCTGGCCAGATGGCTGGTGCCGGCGGCGCGGTGCTTGACCTTGCCGGTGGCGGTCAGGCGGAAGCGTTTTTTGGTTCCCTTATGGGTCTTCTGCTTGGGCATGTCGTCACGTTCGGGGATCGAGATCAGCTTCGCCACGGGAGGTTCGCCCCAGTGGAAACCTCGCATTATAGGGAAGGGATTGGAAGGGCGAAAGAGGGAGAGACCCCTGTCTGACGTCGATTTGGCTGGTTGCCAGGTCAGGCTCGTCCAGTCCCTGCTTTCGGGCAGCCACATGCACGTTAGACCGCAAACCCCTTCATAACATCCGCGGGGGCGGGGGAGTACATTAGTGGTTCCATGCTGCAGCCGGCGCGGCCTTGGCTGATGCTCCGCATGGCGCTGGAGTAGCCGAAGAGCTCGCGGAGCGGGGCGTGGGCTTCGATGGTGGACATTTTGCCGCGGCTTTCAGTCTTGGCGATGATCGCCCGCCGCTGCTGGAGGTCGCCGACGAACTCGCCCAGGTAGTCGTCGGGGGTGACGATGTCGAGCTTCATGATCGGCTCAAGCAGGACTTTGCCCCCTTCTTCCAGCCCCTTCTCAAAGGCGTCGGCCGCGGCCATTTTGAAGGCCCGTTCGTCGGAAAGGACCGGCTGCCACTCGCCGCCGAGGACCGTCACCTTGAGCTTCATCAATGGATAGCCGGCGATGCGGCCCCCTCCTTCGCCGCAGGCTTTGAGCTCGTCCAGGGCAGCGACGAGGAGTTCCGGCGGCAGGGCGTCGGGCGGGGCGTGGTTCACGATGGCGACGGGAATGGTGAGGCTGTCCGTCGGCTCCATGCGGAGCTTGAGCTTCGCGAAAAGCTGCTGGCCGGCGATCATGCGGTGGCACTCGCCGACAACCTCGGTCGGCCTGGCGATGGACTCGCGGTAGCTGACCTGGGGCTTGTGGAACTTGACGTTCAGGTTGAAGTCGCGGAGCAGGCGGTTCTTCATCACCTCCAGGTGCAGTTCCCCCATGCCGCTGATCAGGGTCTGACCGGTTTCGCCACTGACGACGTGCAGCGTGGGGTCCTGCCGCTTCAGCATGTCAAGCGTGTCATTGAGCTTCTTGCGCTCGGTGCTGTTCTCCGGCTCGATGGCCATGGAAATAACGGTCTCCGGAAACTTAATCGTCTCCAGCAGGATCGGCTCGCGCGTGTCGCAGATGGTGTCGCCGGTGATCGACTGCCGCAGGCCGATGATGCCGACAATATCTCCGCAACCGGCCTGATCGACCTGCTCTTCTTTCTTGGTGGCATGGATGTGCCAAAGTTGGGCGACGTTTTCCTTGAGGTCCTTGCCGGGATTCAGCACTCGCGAGTTCGACTTGAGCGTGCCGGAATAAACGCGGACCCAGTGGATGTCTCCCGTCTTCGCCGGCAGCACCTTGAAGACCAGGCCGCAGAACGGCTCGTCGGGGCTCGGCTGGCGGGTGAGTTTTTTGGGCTCGGCGGACTTCCTTTTTTTGTCGCTCGCGACTTCCTCACCTTCGACCGGCGGCATGTCGGCGGGGCTGGGGAGATAGCGCATCACCCCGTCGAGCACCGGCTGAACTCCCATGCCATGTAGCGCGCTGCCGCACATCACCGGCTGGACCTGCATGTGGAGCGTGGTTTCGCGGAGCACCTTGTGGATGAGTGCTTCCGGGATTGGCTTCTCGGCGAGGGCCAGCTCCATCATCTCGTTGGAGAAGTTATAGAGCCGCTCCAGCATTTCCATTCGCCAGTGCTGGGCGTCGTCCTGCATGTCCTCGGGGATTTCCTGCTCCTCGACCAGCTTGCTGTCCTTGTCCGGGCCGAAGGTCAGCATCTTCATGGTGATGAGATCGATGACCCCGCGGAAGGGCGTGGGCATGTGCGGCGGTCCTTGCCCCACCGGAATCTGAATCGGCAGCGGATGCGCCCCCAGCCGCGACTTCATTTCCTCGACGACCGAGTAGAAGTCGGCCCCTTCGCGGTCGAGCTTGTTGATGAACGCCACCCGCGGGACTTTATAGCGGTCCGCCTGCCGCCAGACGGTTTCGCTCTGGGCTTCCACCCCTTCGCGGGCACTGAAGACGACCACCGCGCCGTCGAGCACTCGCAGGCAGCGTTCCACCTCGGCCGTGAAATCGACGTGGCCCGGAGTATCGAGCAGATTGACGATGACGTCTTTCCACTCAAACGTCACGCAAGCGGCGTAGATGGTGATTCCCCGCTGCTGCTCTTCTTCGTCGCTGTCGGTGGTGGTCGTCCCTTTGTCCACCTCGCCGACCCGGTGCGTCGCCCCGCTGTAGTAGAGCATGCGCTCGGTCACCGTCGTCTTGCCCGCGTCGATGTGGGCAATGACTCCGATGTTGCGGATGGTTTCGAGCTTGCGGGACATGGGGGATTAACGAAATTCGAATGACGAGTGGCGAAAGATTGGGGGACGACACAGCGCATGAAAAAGCCGCGGAGAGGTTTGCTCACCGCGGCTGCAAGTTGTACATACTTACCAGGCAAAGTGGGCAAAGGCCTTGTTGGCGTCCGCCATGCGGTGGACGTTTTCGCGCTTGGTGACCGCGGCTCCTTCACGATTGTAGGCGGCGAGGAACTCGTCGGCCAGCTTCTGATGCATGGCCCGCCCCTTCTTTTCCCGCACGGCTCCCAGCAACCAGCGGATGGCCAGCGACTGCTGACGGTTGCGATTCACCTGCATCGGCACCTGGTACGCGGCACCACCGACCCGGCGGCTGCGGACTTCAATGTGTGGCTTGACGTTTTCCACGGCGGAGTGAAAGACCTCAATCGGATCCTTGTCCGCCAACTTCTCCTTGATGATGTCGAGCGCGTCGTAAAAGACCTTCTGCGCGACGCTCTTCTTGCCGTCATACATCAGGCAGTTGATGAACTTGGAGGCCAGAATGGACTTGTACCGTCCATCCGGCTTGAGCTGCGTTGCACTAGCGGTAATCTTGCCCATACGTGTATTTGAAATCAAAGACTAGGAAACGTTTCTATTTTGCAATCTGCAATCCACAATCTGCATTTCCACTACCCGCTCTTCGCTCCATACTTGCTGCGGGCCTGCTTGCGGCCATTCACGCCGAGCGTATCGCGTGATCCGCGAACCACGTGATACCGCACACCCGGCAGGTCGCGGATACGGCCGCCGCGGACCAGCACGATCGAGTGTTCCTGCAGGTTGTGCCCCTCGCCAGGAATATAGACCGTCACTTCGCGGCCGTTGGAAAGCCGCACGCGGGCGATCGTCCGCAGGGCCGAGTTCGGCTTCTTGGGAGTCATGGTCCGGACGATCATGCAGACCCCTTGCTTGAAGGGGCACTTCTCCAACACGGGCGACTTGCTGAAGACCCGCTTCTGCCGCCGAGGCTTTCGTACGAGCTGATTAATCGTGGGCATACTTGTTTTCTAGTTGGAAATCGACTGACCAATCCCTTCCAAACCCGGCTCCTGGGCGGAATTTAGGGAATCCATAAGCCTATCGGTTTGGCCGGCGCTGTCAAGGGCGGGAAGGTGGCTTTGGGTGGGCTCGAAACAGCCCGCGTCAAGCCCCATCGGACGTCTCTTCCAGAACATCCTCCGACACATAAATGGGCAAAGCGGGGTCGCAAGCGACAGCAATGGCAATCGCATCCGAGGGACGGGCATCGACCTCGATGATCTCCCCTTCTGTCTTGATCCGCAGCTTGGCGAAATAGATGTGGTCCTTGAGTTCGCTCACCTCGACGCTATCCAGTTGCCCTCCGAGCTGCTCCACCGTGGCGACCAAAAGCTCATGGGTCCGCGGCCGGGGAGAGACGACCCGCTTGACCCCCGCGCTGATGCTGCTGGCCTCAAAATGGCCGATCACAATCGAGAATTCGCGAGTTCCTTCCACCTCCCGGAGACAGATGAACTGCTGATCCGAGATCTCGCTGATGATGATCCGCGATAACTGCATCTGCACCGGCATGGGGATACCCTGGGGACAGTAGTGCTCAGGTACTTGCCGTCTATTATAGCGGAATGACGAATTCCGAATGACGAATGGCGAATGAAATCCCTCTTCAATTCGTCATTTGGAATTCGTCATTCGTCATTCCCTTCTCATTCCGCTCCGTTCTCGGAGCCGCTAAAATACCCCCATGCCCCGCAAGCTAATTATCGACTGCGATCCCGGCATCGACGACGCTGTCGCCCTCGCCATGGCCCTGTTCGATCCGCGGCTGGAGGTGGTGGCGGTGACAGCCGTGGCGGGGAATGTGCCTGCGGAGCGGGCCACGCTCAATGTGCAGGCAATCATTGAGCAGCTTGATCCCCCACGCTATCCGCGCGTGGGAGCGGCGACTGCTTCCGATCAGGCCCCAAGCGTCAACGCCCGGCACATCCACGGGGATGACGGCCTCGGCAATGCCGGCCTGCAAGTCTCGCAGCTTGCCCGGCAGCATCCGTCCGAAAAGCTGATCTGCGACGAAGTCCGGGCCGCACCCGGCGAAGTCACGATTCTGTGCCTCGGCCCGCTCACGAATATCGCCCGCGCCCTGTCGCGCGACCCCGCCATTGCGGCCCAGATGGGCCGTCTGATCATCATGGGAGGGGCGGTCAACTGCATCGGCAACATCACGCCGAGCGCGGAGTTCAATATTTTCTGCGATCCTCAGAGCGCCCGTGAAGTCTTCCGCTCCCCGACGAGCAAAACCCTGGTTCCGCTCGACGTCACCGGTCAGGCCACGTTTTCTCTCGGCCTCTTGGAGCAGCTTCCCAGCGAGTTCACGCGGGCCGGCAAGCTTCTGCGAAAAGTCGTGCCATTCTTGTTCCGCGCCTACCGCCGTGAGCTGGGCCTGGAAAGCATCCACATTCATGACGCGGTGGCCCTGGTGGCAGCCTTGCACCCGGAGCTGTTTGGCACGCACGACCTGGCGGGAGACGTGGAAACCAGCGGCGAGTTAACGACCGGCGTCACCGTCTTTGACCGGCGGGAAAGCGCCCGGCCTCGCGGTAATATCGAAGTCGCCCTGGAAGTAGACGCGGCCGCCGCCGCCGACTGCATCGTTCGGGGGCTCGCCGATGCGGGGAAGCAATCGTAATTGGAGCCTAAAGTAGGGTGCATAAGCGAAGCGCCATGCACGCGTGAACGATGTGGCGATAAGGGGTTCGCCAACCGATGATCGACATCGTTCCCGCGTGCATTTCGTGGAACTCATGCACCCTACAAACCCACCCCCATGCTCAACTCCTCCATTGCCGACACCTTCGACCTGATTGCCGACCTGCTCGATTTCCAGTCGGCGAATCCCTTCCGTGTCCGGGCCTATCGCAATAGCGCCCGGACGATCCGGGATTATCCCGAATCCCTCTCCGTTCTGGCCGCCGAAGGGAAAGAGGAGCTGATGAAGATCGACGGGATTGGCGAGGATTTGGCGGGAAAAATCATCACGCTCGTCGAAACCGGCGAGCTGCCGATGCTCAACGAGCTGAAGGCACAGATTCCTCCCAGCCTTCCCGCGCTGCTTCGCATCCCCGGCGTGGGGCCGAAAAAAGCAGCTCTGCTGTTCAAGGAGCTGCGGATCAAATCGCTCGACGAATTAAAAGCCGCCTGTGCCGAGGGGAAGGTGCACCAGCTCAAGGGCTTTGGCGTGAAGACCGAGCAGCTCATCATGCAGGGAATTGGCATCGCGTCGCAAGCCAACGAGCGGCTCTACTGGTCCACCGCGGATCAGATTGCGAATGAGCTTCGGCAGCACATGGCCTCCTGCAAGAAAGTCGAAAAACTCGAATTCGGCGGCAGCTACCGCCGCGGCAAGGAAACTATCGGCGACCTCGATGTGCTCGTCGTCTCGGACGATGTGAACGCGGTGATGGACCGCTTTGCCGAGTTCCCCGGCCGGGCCGAGACCATTGCCCGAGGCGACACCAAAATGTCCATCCGGACCGACGCCGGCTTTCAGATTGATTTGCGGGTCGTTCCCGCCGAGTCCTTCGGCGCGGCCTGGCAATACTTCACCGGCTCCAAGGAGCACAACGTCATCCTGCGGGGCATGGCCAAGGCCAAAGGGCTCAAAATCAACGAATACGGCGTCTACAAAATCCACGGCGAGAAGGAAACCTATATCGCCGGCAAGACGGAAGCCGACGTGTACGCCACGCTCGACATGCCGGTCTTCCCGCCAGAAATCCGCGAGGCCCGCCAGGAATTCGAATGGGCCGCCAAGGGCAAGCTCCCCAAGCTCATCGAGGAGAGGGATATTGTCGGCGACCTGCACATGCACACGCACGCCACCGACGGCACAGCCTCCATCGAAGAAATGGCCGAAGCCGCCCGGGACCGGGGACTGTCGTATATCGCCATCACCGACCACTCCAAGCGGGTCAGCATGGCCAGCGGCCTGGACGAAGCCCGGCTCCTCGCGCAGTGGGCCGAGATCGACAAGATCAACAAGAAGCACGGCAAGAAGGGGTTCATCATCCTCAAGGGGATCGAGTGCGACATCCTGGAAAACGGCGACATGGATTTATCGGACGAGTGCCTAGCCCAAGCGGACTGGGTCGTCGCCAGCGTCCACTACGGCCAGAAACAGCCGCGAGAGCAAATCACGGCCCGCATCGTCGGGGCACTCGCCAATCCGCACGTCGACTGCATCGCCCATCCCACCGGCC
Organism: Planctomycetaceae bacterium; assembly: GCA_005778405.1. GTDB lineage: Bacteria > Planctomycetota > Planctomycetia > Pirellulales > Pirellulaceae > SXOA01. The sequence continues at coordinate 2,454 of SXOA01000027.1, read as the reverse complement.
GGCTCCTCAATCGCCGCGAGCCCTACGAAGTCGACATGGAAGCCGTCTTCGCCGCCGCCCAGAAGTACGGCAAATTCCTGGAGCTCAACGCCAACCCAGCCCGCCTCGACCTGAACGACATCCACCTCGCTGCCGCCCGTGACCGCGGCATCCCCATCGTCATCAACACCGACGCCCACAGCACCGACGGCCTTAACGTGCTCCGCTACGGCATCTTACAGGCCCGACGGGGAGGGTTGACGAAGGAGCAGGTGGCGAATACGAGAGAGTGGAAGGAAGTGATGGAGATGCTCCGGAGAAATTAGCAAGAGCGTCTCGCAGGAATTCCATTTCTACCGGAAAAGTGTGTCATCCGCGCCTCTTTGCCGCAGAACTTGAACCGCCGCGAGGACTGCCCGGGGTAAATCCATTGCCAACTCGATCTTCTGAGGCGGAAAGTGTGCTTCGCAATGAGTACCATCTTCATTCGGGTCGCGTCGCTGGACGGAATAGATCATCGCCCAGGTAGCGCCGCTGGTCTCCAACTCGATCCAGAAATCAAGGCCAGCACCGTTGTGTAAGTCTGCCGAAACCCCAAAATCTGAATCTGGGTAAAGCAGAGGATGATACACGTGAACAAGTTTGACTTCGGGTCGCCTGTAAAGCTCGCGAACGAATTCATTGAATGCCTCTTGTATCGGTTTCATCGCGACCAAAAACTCTTGAACGACGCGAGTACTCGAGTCCATAATACATGTCCAAATAGGCTACGGCGAAAACATTTCTTTCAACCTCAGGAGCACCTTGGTGGCGGACTTCCTATCCAATCGCCCCAGCTTCTTCACGAGCCGTACGCGGTCCACTGTCCGGATTTGGTCGAGCACAATCTGGCCGTCTCGGCCTTGAAATCGGCAAGTGACGCGACTCGGGTAGTCTGGCCCTTTGGTGGTCATCGGCGCGACGATGACCGTTCGGATGGCGCGGTTCATCTCGTTGGGCGAAATGACCAGGCAGGGGCGGGTCTTCTGGATTTCACTGCCGATGGTCGGATCGAGATTGACAAGACAAACGTCAAAGCGGCTTACGACCATTCCCATTCGTCCTTATCCCAGGAAGAAAGTGCCGCTGGCAGCTCGTCCAGCAGCGCGTCGTCCCCTTGGGCGGCCATCTCCCGAAACGCCGCGGCCCATCCCGCGCGAGGCTTCGTGACGGGCCGAATAAGCAGGGAGCCATTGTCAGCGTTCATCTCGACTTCCCCTTCCAAGCCGGATTGCTCGAGAAGGAGTTTGGGGATGCGGACGCCCCGCGAGTTGCCAATGCGGACAATACGGGTTCTCATGGTTGACAGGCTCCAGTGCCTACAATGTAGCTACTTCTTTAATATAGCAGCATTTCAGCTCGGAGCAATGACGGAATGCGCCCAAGGTCACGGCTGCGCCAAGATCGACCTCATCTTCGCTGCCACTTTCTCGGACTAGGATTCGAGGAGCGGCCGTTTCGCGTAATTACCGTGCATCTTTCCATCGCGAATGAACGTCCAGTCGTTTATCAAGCCGCTAGACCCCGACATCGATTACAAATCCGGCCCATAACCTGCTGCGTCTTTGTCCGCAGCCACATCGGCTGCGGTGTTGAAGAATGCGTCGGCTGCGGCACCGCCCCAGAGGGTGTCGACAAAGTCGTCGTCACCGGCGGAGCCAAAGCCACCGAGGCTGGCGAGCGTCGGTGTCGGGCCCCACAGGGCCATCAGAGCCGCCAGGGCCAGGTCGGCCGCGTCTCCCCTGGCCAGGCTGTTGCTGCCGGCACCATTCGATTCGTCGCCGACCACCGCATCCGAGCCATCCTCGCCGTTGACAATGTCCTGGCCGCCACCACCGATGAGGACGTCGTTGCCCGACCGTCCGTAGAGAGCGTCGTTGCCGGCGTTGCCGGCGACAATGTCGTTCCCTTCGCTGCCGCTGGCGACATCCACTCCGCTGCCGCCGTAGATGCGGTCGTCGCCGGACTGGCCGTCGAGCTGGTCGCCGCCGGGGCCGCCGTTGATGTAGTCCGCGCCGGCACCCGTGTTGATGATGTCGTTGCCACCTTGGCCGTACGTCGTGTCGTTGCCGCCGTAGGTGTTGATCTGGTCGTTGCCCGTGCCGGTCTGGGAAGCGACAGCCGGGTCATCCGTGGCCGGGTTAAAGTCATCCCCCCAGATCTCGTCATTCCCGCCGACCGCCGCTCCGTTGAGCCGGTCGTTCCCCGCGCCACCCACGATCAGGTCGTTCCCATATCCACCGGTGAGGATGTCGTCCCCCAACTCGCCGAAGAAGGCGGCATTGAGACGGGTGTTGTACATCGTAATGGTGTCGTTTCCGCCGCGGCCGTAGACGAAGATCCGCGAGGGAGTAGCCCCACCCGTGGTGTACGGCCCATAGTTGCCGCCCGTCGTCGGATAGAAAATGTTGCCGATGCGAATCCGGAAGACGGGAT